>JANOTN010000382.1:0-11588 GCA_031416375.1 Ilumatobacteraceae bacterium | reverse complement strand
CCTGGGTGTTATTGCGTGTTCCCAACTGGGTTGAAGAAGTGATCCTGGTCGACGGGAATTCCGCCGATGGGACGTGCGACGTGGCGCGAGCGATTCGGCCGGACATTGTGATCGTCCACGATCCAGGTCGCGGCAAAGGGGCGGCGTTGCGGGCGGGTTTCAATGCAGCCAAAGGCGACTTCATCGTGATGATCGATGCCGACGGGAGCATGGACCCGAGCGAGATCGGGCGATTCGCCGCGGCGTTGTCGTCGAACTTCGACCTCGTCAAGGGCAGCCGGTTCATGACGGGAGGGGGTTCCACAGACATCACCATCCTGCGACGCATGGGCAATGGTGCCTTGCGTGCCCTGCTCAACCGTTTGTACGGCGCACGGCTGACTGATCTGTGTTACGGATACTGCGGCTTCCGGCGCGATTGCCTTCCGGCGCTCAACCTGACCAGCGATGGCTTCGAGATCGAGACCGAGATCGCCGTTCAGGCGTTGAACCGTGGGCTGCGGATCTGTGAAGTTCCCAGCGACGAGAGTCCCCGTGGGCATGGTGACTCCAACCTCAACACCTTTCGCGACGGGCTTCGTGTGCTGCGTTTGATGATGGCGGGCTGGCTCACACCGAAGGGTAACCCTCTCGCCTCAAGGGTTGCAGTGTCGGCACTCCGGAGTCCTGTGCTCGTCGAGCAAAACGACCGCTGAGCCTCAACATGTCCCATTACCGTGGGATGACCGACGTGACTCCTGCTGTGTCGGTCGTTGTCTGCGCCTACACGCTCGATCGATGGCGGCTTTTGATCCGCGCTGTCGATAGCGCCCTCAACCAGACGCGACCGCCGCTCGAGTTAATCCTCGTCATCGACCACAACGACGAGCTACTCGGTGCCGCTCGGCACCGATTCCCCGATGCCTGCGTGCTGGCCAACGTGGAGCAACAGGGTCTCTCCGGGGCCCGCAATACCGGGTGGGTAGCCGCCCACGGTGACGTCGTGGCGTTTCTCGATGACGATGCGATGGCTATGCCAACCTGGCTCGAGACCCTTGCCCAACCATACGTCGATCCGAATGTGGCAGGTGTCGGCGGCTGGATCGTGCCGGAATGGGCCGATGGAAAACCCGAATTCCTGCCTGAGGAATTCTGGTGGGTCGTGGGATGCAGCTACAAAGGGATTCCTACCCAACGCAGCGAGGTTCGCAACATGTTGGGGGCGAACATGTCGTTGCGCCGTTCGGAACTTGAGCGTGTCGGCGGATTCGACATCGGCCTCGGACGCGTCGGGAAGCATCCCGTCGGATGCGAGGAAACCGAGTTGTGCATCCGAATCCGTGTGGACAAACCTGGTGTTGCGATTCTGAGCGAGCCGAAAGCGATCGTTCACCACCACGTCCCGCGAGACCGCTCTACATGGACGTACTTCAGAGCACGGTGCTTTGCCGAGGGTTTGTCGAAAGCGAAGGTGACCAGACTCCGCGGCGGAAATCATGGATTGTCCACCGAGCGCTCGTACGTGTTGCGGACACTGACCGGCGGTGTGATCGCCGGTCTGCGAGAATCTATCGCCGCCCGTCGTCCGGCAGCCGCCGTCAGATCGCTCGGGATCGTTGTCGGCTTCACCTGGACCTGCGCCGGGTTCCTCACCGGCATGCTCAAGACCTCATTCCCCTCATTCCTCTCATTCGACTTGCGTAGCCACCGGCGAGTCTGACCACTACACGGAGACCATTATGGATGTCACCACCGAACAGCCCCCCACCAGCACACAAGCCCCCGGCTCCGGAGTCGGCGAAATCAGAACATCCGGGGGACCCGCCGATCATCTGAATCTCTCGATCCACGGGCTGGCGACGATGCGGGTCGACGCCGACGCCCCTTCGCTCGACATCATCAGGTCGATGTTCGCCCCATTCGTGGTTGATTCACCTGTGGGCTCGCCCGACATTGCAATTGTCAGATCGCACGCGCTCCCGAGCGCGCCGTCCCACGCCGAGCACGACTACAGGTATGACGAGCATTCCGTCTGGATCGCCGATATGGACGTGCAGATCCGGCGTACCGGGGATCACCGCTGGATCGTCAGCGGCACACGTGAACTTCTCACCGCCGTCTTGCCCCTCGTCGACGAAGTCACCACGAGACGGGGCGCAGCAATGATTCACGCCACGATGGTCGATCTTGACGGGTACGGCATCCTCATGCCTGCCTGGGGTGGGGTCGGCAAGACCAGCACGATGGCGAAGCTGATGAAGGTACCGGGCTGTCACTTCATGGGAGACGACTGGGGTTTCATCGACGCAACGGGTCGCCTGCTCGGCTACGCCAAGCCTATGTTCATCAAGCCTCATCATCGACCGATATATCCACACCTCTTCGAAGGTGTTCGCAAGCCGCTGGTCCCGTCGCGCATGTCGAAACCGATCAGCAAGTTCACCACGCTCGTCCATCCGCTCGTCACCAAGTATCCGAGCGTTGCGGCGTTCAGCCGCCGATGGTCACCCGAGCACCGGATGGTGACCCCCCAGGAGGCGTTCCCGCAGATGGACATCGCCACGATGTCGAAACTCGCCGTATCGGTGTTCGTCGAGCGCCATGACGGCTCGGCGTGCAACCTCGAACCCAGGAGTTCTGAGTGGATGCTGGATCGCCTCGTCGGCAACTTCTATTCGGAACTCCCCGAACACTCCCGCACGGTGATCACCGCTCTGACGGCAACCGGGATACTCCCCATGCACAGGAGCCAGGCGGCCAAGGCTGCGGTGGTGGCAAGCGGCCTCGGCGACGTTCCGTGTTACTTGCTGAAGGTACCGGCCGAGTGGTCAGCGGACCGTGCATCTGACGAGATAAGCCGTCAACTGCTCGACCTCGCTCGGTCGGCTACGGCAGAACGGGCGCGATGAATAGCTCGCTGGCGCCACTCGACGTGTCGGTCGTCGTCCCAACTCGGAATGCCGGTCGACTACTCGATGAGTGCCTCGCTTCGATACGCCGCAACGGCGCCAAAGAACTGATCGTCGTCGATGGTGATTCGACCGACGACACGTTGGCCATCGCCGAGCGATATGGCGCAACGATCCTCACCGACAGTGGCCGCGGGCTGCCGGTTGCCCGTTACTTGGGCGCACAACACGCAACCAGCGCTCGCGTCGCCCTGATCGATGCCGACGTCGTGCTTCCCGACGGGTGTCTGCGGACATTACTTGAGGAATTCGAGGCTGATCAGTACACCGCGCTCCAAGCTGGGCTTCACAGCGTGTCAGGCGACGGCTACTGGGGGCGGGCGCTCGCCTACCACCACCGGACCGGCCGCAGCAGGCGTTGGTTCGGCCTCGTCGCTACGATTTTCGAGCGTGAGGTGCTTCTGGAACATGGATTCGATCAGCGCTTCACCTCAGGCGAAGATATCGAGATGCGTTGGCGCCTGGTCGATGCTGGTGCCAAGATCGGCGTGTCCGAGAGGACAGTTGTGACGCATCGTTTCGCCGACGACTCGTTCGAGTTCGCGCTCGGGCAGTTCCGAGCCGACGGAAAGGGTCTCGGCCGCATGATTCGCAAGCGCGGTTTCGGTGCCCTCCGTCTCGTCCTGTTGCCGGCCGCCGCCGCCGTGCGAGGAATTGCGCTCTGCGTGGTCCGTCTGCAGCCAAAATGGATCCCGTACTTCCTTACCTTCGCGGTCATGAACTATGCGTCGATGAGCTCGGTGATCTGGGAACGGGACCACACGTAATGACAACGACCGAGCAGGTGTCTGCGGATTCTTCCGGGTTGCCCCGAGAACGCAGCCGGTCGTTGACGACCAGTGCGCTCGGGATGATTTCCGGCAAGGCAGCTGCGATGTCGCTCGGATTCGCATTTTGGTTGGTTGCCGCCAGGGTCGCTCCCGCCGGCGACGTTGGGCTCGCCGCAGGAGCCACTGCTGCGATCATGTTGGTCGCCCTGCTGTCGACATCGGGGCTTGGAGCGGCGGCGGTCGTCCACTACCACCGGCAGGGTGAGCGGTCTGCCGACGTCGTCGACACCGCACTTGCCTTGGCCGGCATCCTCGCCTGCGCAGTCGCATTAGCGTTCCTTGGTCTCGCCGGCACCTTGCTCGTCGAGATGAACGTGATCGCCGTCGACCTTCCGTTCGCTCTCCTGTTCGTGTTGATGAGCGTGATCGGCTCACTCGGAGTCGTGATTGATCAGGTGTCGATGGCGCAGCGACGCGGCGGCGACGTTCTGATTCGCAACGTCACCAACGGGATCGTCACCCTGCTTGTCCCCGTTCTGATCTGGTTGGGGCCGCTCCAAGCGAGTGCCCGAGTGCTGTTCGCCGGGTGGGTCCTGGGGTCGACCAGTGCAGTGATCATCGGTTGGTTCCAGATGCGACTGACCTTGGATGGTCACCGGACCCGTCCGCGACTCGCACGATCGACCTTCCGACCACTCATTGCCACGAGTATCGCCAACCAGGCACTGACCACGGCCGAACGCGCCCCTGGCCTGCTCCTGCCGCTGCTCGTAACCGAACTGCTGTCACCGGAGGAGACCGCCTACTGGTACACGAGCTGGATGATCGCGTGGGGTGTTTCGATCGTGCCGCTCTCGACAAGCACGGCGTTGTTCGCCGAGGTGTGCCGGAATCCATCCGACATCGGTAGACAGCTTCGTGCTGCTGTTCGTTCCTCATTGCTGATCGGAACGGCACTCGCTGCCCCCACGTTCGTGCTGGCTCCGCAAGTCCTCCGGCTGGCAGGCGCCGACTACGCGGACGCCGGAGCAACACCGTTGCGGTTGCTCGTGCTCGGCGTGATTCCGCTGAGTGCCACCTATCCCTATTTTGCGATCGCCCGCTCGACCGGTCGAATCGGCGAAGCGATAGCGACAGCGGCGGTCGCCGCCGTCCTCGGTGTCACATGCGCGACCGCGGCAGGTGTGATGTCCGGCTTGACCTCGATGGCGTTGGCGTGGGTCTCGGTGCAGGCGCTAATTGGACTCTGGGCGACATTACGGCTGAGACAACTGGGACTCAATCCGGCGGTGGCGAGAGTGGCCGAGATGTCGCTGCCGAGACCGTTCGACGCAGCCGGGTGAGTCTCGCTGGCCGGTACCGTGCGATCCCCAACTTCGACAACTCGCTTCACTGACAGGATCCCACGCCGGCTCCGATCGGGCCTGCGGTCTCGTAGGCCGGCGGTGAAACGATGAAGCCCCGCCGCCCGCCCCGCGTTGTCGCCGAAGTCCCGACCACGAACCAGCACCTGCTGCACGTGAGCTCGAGCATCGTCGATCACTATGCCGATGTCCCTGCCGACACTTTCAGCTCGATGTTGGGCACCACGATCAACAGACCGCCAACGGGATATCTGGCATCCCATAAGAAGGTGGAGGGTCAAGTGGTGAGCACGGTCGAGATCGACCCTGTGCGGGGGCCATTCGTGGCATCGCTGTTCGAACAATACGCCACCGGATCGTGTTCGATCCGCGAACTGCGCGACGCAACTGTCAATCAGTGGCTCGCAGTGTCGGATGGTCCGGGCTCCTACCGCCCGCTGAGTGTGGGGCTTCTCGGTCGACTGCTTCGCAACGACTACTACATCGGTGTCGTGACATACCAGGGCGTGAAATACCGCGGTACTCACCCGCCGTTGATCGACACCCGGCTGTTCGGTCAGGTGCAACGGGCGTTGGCCGCCCGCTCGACGACCGGCGGGCATCGTCGGCAGTCGCACCATCTCGAAGACATCGTTCGCTGCGACAATTGCGGCAATCGTATGGTCGTCGGATTGACCAAGAATCGTTCGGGCGGCATCGATCAGTTCTTGGTGTGCATGGGACGTCACGACGAGCCCATCAATTGCGCCCGAGGCGGAGTCGACGTCGAACTCGTCGAAGCGTGGGTACTCGATCTTCACCGTTCTCATTCACTCGGACACGAACGACGACGGGTTCTCGAACCCTTGCTTCATGCTGGTCTGTCGGAAAATGCCGGAGGGAGCGTCGATGACCACGTCGGGACGCCCCTAGACCAACGCGACATCGTGTCAGCGATCGCCGGTGCGCTCGATCTCATCGAAGACATCGCTGAGCGGTATGAGGCGGCCACCCCCGCGATCCGGAAGGAGCTGAACGCGACGCTGTTCGAACGCATCGAGATCGGGCCGGACGGCGTCACGCGCGCTGTTCGCACTCCGCTCTACGAGTTGTTGCTTGACCGTCGGATCCTCGGCGTCGCAGAAGCCCAGATGCTCGAGGGCTCTGAAATGATCGCTCCCGCCGCGCACGAGATCGAGGTCGACAACGAAGAGCAGGTCGGCGGGCTGGCCCCCGACGCCGAGGCCGTCGCTGAAATTGAGGCACATCCGGTTGGAACAGATGCGGGACAAGCCAGCCCCGATTGGACACCTTCGCTCGGACAGGTCACGCAATCGCTCCGCGATTGGATCGGATCCCACGCCGTTCTGCTCTCGGTCGTCAACGTTTTGGTGTGGTGGCTGTCGATTCGTCGGCTCGACGAAACCGAGTTCGACGACCTCGGGATCATCAAATCACTTCCGCTCATGGCTGTGATCAGTCCGCTGGTGGCGATCTCCCTGGTGGCGGTCTCGGTCAGCAGGCGTGCTCGAGACCGTGTCGTGATGGCACACGTGGCGTCGCTGATCATGATGCTGTACGGCGTCGGCGTCGTGGTCGGTAACACCTTGCAAGCTCGGATCGTCCTGCGACACGAAGGTATTGCCGACACGGTGCTGCGGACGGGGTCGGCGGATCCCAGCATCGACGCCTACTTCAACTGGCCGGGCTTCTTCTCGTTCCTGGCATATGCCCGTTCCGTGACCGGCCTCGATCACTTCGACGAGTTGTCGTTGTGGTCCCCGGTCCTAATGAACCTCCTCTACGTGGCCCCGCTGCTCGTCATCGCCAGAGCCGTGAGCCGCCACGAGGCCACTGTATGGGGAACCATCGTTGTGTTCCTGCTCGGGAACTGGGTCGGGCAGGACTACCTCGCTCCGCAGGCGATCTCGTATTTGATCTACCTGACAATCATTGCGGCATTGCTCGTCGGCGCCGACCGAGCCGAGCCGGAACAGGCACACAAGTCGGTGGCAGCGATTGCTTTGGTGATCGCGCTCTTTGCAGCGATTGTCCCCAGTCACCAGCTGACCCCGATCATGGTCGCCCTGTCGGTCGCGGGCCTCGTCGCCTTTCGTCGGATCACGGCCCGCGGGCTCCCACTGCTCATGGCGGCGATGCTGCTGGTCTGGTTGGTGTTCATGAGTGCCACCTACCTGCAGGGCAACCTGCGTCAGATGTTGGACCTGATTGGTGATCTGGGCGCTGCCCGCGACTCGAACGTCACTCAACGACTTGGCGGGAGCGAGGGGCACCGCCAAGTCGTCAGGCTGCGTCTTTTCCACACGGGTCTGATTGCTCTCATCGCCGCCATCGGATGGATGCGCAGCATTGTCACGAAGCAGCACAACCTCTCGATCACCGTGCTGGCAGCCGTACCGATCACCATGCTGTTCCTGCAACCGTACGGAGGCGAGATGATCCTCCGCGTCTATTTCTTCTCGCTCCCGTTCCTCGCCATCTACGCCATCAAGGCACTCCCCATCGCCCGCGTCAAGGCTCCACACGCCGTCACGGTCGTGGCGCTGGGCATCTGCACCGTCGCCATGGTGCTGCTGTTCTACGTCACGCGTTATGGGAACGCGCGTCTGGACGTCTTCAGCGAACAAGAAGAGGCCGGCATCGCTGCCCTGTACGATTCCGCCCCACCCGGGTCGCTGATCCTCGCTGCGATCGACAACCTACCGTGGAAGGACGAGGGCTATGAGGTGTTCGACCACGAGACGATCGACCGTCGAGTGACCGCGTCGATCGACCCGCTGCTCATCTCGGACGCCACGGCGGCTGTGATGTACGCCGACCGAACGCGGGCCGCGTACTTCATAGCGACCTCCTCACAGCAGACGTACATTGAAATTCTCGGTGGTTTGCCGGTCGACGCGTTGGAGGTAACTGAACGACTCCTTCGCGCCGATCCCGAGATTCAGGTCGTCGTCGATCAACCCACCATCAGGATCTACGTGCTGCCGGCCGCCGACGGGCAGGAATCGTGAACGAACCGGTTCGGACCGAGTGGCGATGGCATGCGTTCGTCGTCGCTTGCTCCTCGGCGACGGCACTGGCCGTCTTGGTGCTTCCAGAATCGAGCGTATTACGACAAGCGCTCGGCTTGACCTTCGTGTTCATGGTTCCGGGCATGGCGGTCGCCGGACGATCCCTCTATCTGCGCCGCCTGGGTCTCACCTCGCTCCAGTCGTGGGCGGTGGTGTTCCCCGTCAGCTTCGCCGTGGGCGTCGGCGGGAGCCTGGCGATGGTCTACCTGGTGCCCTGGTCGCCAACGTTGCTCATGTTGTTCGTGGCGTTGGCGAGTGGAGCCAGCTCAGCGGATTGCCTGTCCGGGATGCGTGACCGCGGGATCGGCGCATGATGGCCGCAATCGGACGCTTCTTCGAAGCCGTGATCGTGGTCGGCTTCCTCGGCATGCTCGTCACACGCGAGCTGCTGCGTGCCCACGCCACTGAACGATCGGGTCAGCTCATGCGTCGACTCGGACTGCCGGCGCTCGGGTTCGGTGTCGCCTTCGCGTTGGTCATCGGAGGCAGGTTCTATGACCTCGCCCAATGACTCGGCGACCGCCCGGCGTCGGATTGTCATCCTCAGCGACCTGCACCTCTCGATTGGGACGCTCGCCTCGGTCGTTGCCGGCGAGCCGCCCGAGTTCTTCTTCCACGACGAGCCGTTGGCGGCCCTGATCGACGAACTGTGGGACGACGGCGTGGACACGTTGTTGCTCCTCGGCGATCTCTTCGAGCTGCCCGGTGGGGTGGCACCGGGGCATCTGCACGGCCGCTTTCACGACGTGCACATCGATGATCTCGTGGGTCGTCTCGATCGCATCGTCGCCGGACACAAGCCGGTCTTTGAGGCGCTCGGCCGTTACTTGGCTCGTGGTGGTCGAATCGACCTTGTCCCAGGGAATCATGACCTGGGACTGCACCACCCAACTGTGCTCGACCGGCTTCGGGGGGTGTTGACCAGCTTGGCCGGGAGCGAACTCGCCGGCGAACGGATGTCGCTCCACCCGTGGGTGTTCCACGTTCCGGGATTGCTCTACGCCGAGCACGGGCACCAGCACCACGTGCTGAACTCGTTCGTGTCTCCGGAGAAACCATGGTCGGAGCAGAGCGATCGATCCGGGGTCGTTCGTCTTGAGGATCCCGTGGGGGCTGCGCTGCACCGCGCTCATCTCGCCCGTCGATCGCCGGATGTTTCGGTCGTCAGGCTCTTGCCGTCGGTGCTTGGTTCGGCTCTGGCGAACAGTTATGCGCAGCTGCGATATCACGCCGATTCGATTCCGATCTCGGCCGCAGGCGCGATCCCGGCATCGACGCTGCGAACCGCCCACCGGGCTTCCAGGATCACGCCATGGCGGTTTGCCCGTGCCGTCGTATCAAAGCTCCTCGACCGACGGCCGGGCCGGCGCCACACAACGCCGCCAGAGCATTACCTCCACCGGGCGGCCGCCCTCGTGCACTCGCACCTCGCCCACGCGGGTGTGGCCGTACCCATCTACGCCTTCGGTCACGCCCACCGCCCTGAGGCTCTGGTTCTTGGCAACGGAACGTCATACCTCAACTCCGGCACCTGGGCTGATTGGGGTCAGGACCCAGCGGGTGTCGGTCACGCCCGACTCCCGTACGGCGTGGTCTGGATCGACGAGATGGGGATCGCTCGATGCGCAGTTCGCTGGAAGCACGCGTGGCGTGGGGCCGGGAACGGCGCCGCCGGATAGAGTTCGGTTCGTTGGCGAAACACCATAAGGCCAGGCGGCGGTTTCGAAGTCGCATCTCGACCGCTCTGAGGTCGCCGACCCGACCCCGGGTGGCCGAGCTTGTGCGCAGGTGGCTGGCTGTCCTCGTGGTGATCACGGCGGCGGCGCCCGCTTGCGTCAACATCGACGTTCAGGGTGACCCCCAGCTGGCGGACATCGGCTTTTCCGGGCCGTCGTTCGAGCCGTCGGCGGCCGCCAGCGGCGACAAGCCCCAGAGCAAGTTGTGGTTCAACGACGGGAGTTGGTGGTCGGTGATCTACGTGGCCGAGGTCCAAGCGATCGTGCTCGCCGAACTCGACTCGGGGTCGCAGCAATGGCGCGCCACTCCGAACGTGGTCGACGAACGAGTCGATGCCCGCGCCGATGTCCTCTGGGACGGGTCGGAGCTTCACGTCATGTCGGCGGGCGGGGATCCGGGACGCCCCGAGGAGGGTGCCCGGTATCAACGCTTTTCCTACGACCCGTCAGCTCGTGAGTACGAGCTACTGGATGGCTTCCCGGTGGCGGTGAACTCCCACGGGAGCGAAACGATCGTGATCGCCAAGGACTCTCGCGACGCGATGTGGACGACCTATACGCATAATCGAACGGTCTGGGTCTCGACATCTTCCGTCGACGGCAAAAGTTGGGTTCGGCCGTTCGCCCTGCCCGTGGACGCCGCCGCCCAACTGAGCAGCGACGACATCGCCACCGTCGTGTCATTCAACGATCGACGGCGAGGTCCGTCGGTCGGGGTGTTCTTCGGTGATCAAGTCACGGGGACATACACGTTCGCCATGAGGACCGACGGCTCGCCCCCAGATGAGTGGCGCGCCGAAACCGTGCTTCAGGGCGACGGGCTCGCCGACGACCACCTCAACTTCAAGGCGGCCGAGATCGACGGCGAGAGCTGGATCGTGGGCGCCGTCAAGACCTCGCTGAACTCTCCGCAGGATCCGCTGACGATGATCCTGGTCCGCGATCCGAACGGCGATTGGACATCGACCACATTCGGGCGGGTCATCGACCAACACACCAGACCGATCGTGCTGATCGACGGCGAGCACCGGCAGATCCACGTGTTCGCCAGCTCCCCGTGCTGCTCAGGCGGACTCATCTACCACAAGTCGACGAGCCTCGATTCGCCCCAGTTCGACGTGGGCGTTGGTGAGGTTTTCATCGCGCTGCAGGGCGCTAGCTCGCTCAACAACCCGACGTCTGCGAAACATCCCGTCAACAGCGAGACAGGCATGTTGGTCCTGGCGGCCGATGTCGACACAGGTATTTATGCCCACAACTACGGGAGCCTGCGCTCGGAGGACATTGCCTTGGACACGTTGATACCGGTGCCACCGCGGGCCATGACGACATCGTCGGAGGTGAGCGTGCGTTTCGTATCGATCTCCGCCACCGCACGCTTTGAGTGTCGGGTCGATGGTCAGCCGTACGAGTTTTGCCGTTCCCCCTTGACGCTCGACGGATCTGCGATCGGTCCTCATGAATTCTGGGTGCGTTCGGTCGACAACCAGCACCCCGATGTCGTCGACACGACACCGGCCCGTGTCACATGGCGTCGGGTGGAACGCCTGTTCCTGGATGACTTCGAAGCCGGTCTCGGCGGCTGGGACGTGACGACGAGTGAAACGAGTGCAGCGACGGTGATCAGCGACCCATCTGGAGAGCGCGGTAGCGTGGCAGCATTCGCCAGCGACGGCACAGCTCGGACTGCGGTCTACGC
>JANOTN010000381.1:0-2676 GCA_031416375.1 Ilumatobacteraceae bacterium | reverse complement strand
CGCCGATGCGCCCGGCACCAAAGAACCTGATAGTGATGGATTTATTCCCGTCGCAGTTTACGACGATATCGGAAACGTTCTGTATCATATGTCGATTCCGGACGAGGCACGTCAGCAAGTTCGTGATTATGAGGGGCCGTAAGTTGTGATTCAACTGGCCTTGGAACGCCTCGCCCGATCACTACCCAATCGTCGATCGGCGCATAGAAAGCAAATTGTCGAACAGTTCGAGCGAGGTGTTAGTTCGATTTGGCTGACCGGTGCTGATAGGCACCGGGCTGTTTGAGAAAGCGGCGATGCCAACGTCGTGGTGACGTGACGATTGCGCGTGGTTCGTCCTCGAACATCCAGCGCACAAAGTTGCGGCGACCCCAAGCGCCACTGCTGGCGACGATCCGAATTGCGGCGCGTGTGCCTCGCGGATGTTTGAGTACTGCTCCGAGCCGTTTCGACATGCGGTGGTCGGCGAACAGATGATGACGGACGGCGCGTTCGTAGCGCCTGCTCGCAGAGCACTCGGGGTCGGAAGATTCGGCTCCGGCAGCGCAAATCGCTTCGGCAGCCAGGCGACCGGTCATGAGCGCCTGGCCGATGCCCTCGCCGGTCATCACGTCAGTGGCTGCGGCCGCATCGCCGACGAACAGGATCCGGCCATGCGCGAGCGATACGTCATCGACGCGGGCGGGGATTGGCCAAGCCGTGTGGCGACCCTCGAGCTCGAAATCGGGTCCGAGGGCGTCGATAATGTGAGGTCGGGTGAGCAGATCGCGCCAGAGGTCAGCCATGTCTTGCACTCGTCGGTCGCCGTCGCGGAGTACTCCGAATCCGATGTTGACGCGGTTGCCGGGTAACGGGAACGACCATGCGTACCCGGGCAACAGATCGGTTTCGAACCACACCATCAGTCGTTGGGCGGCCGGACCGGTCACGTTCGTCGCGTACTGGCGGAATGCGTGCCACTCACCCCGATAGTCAGACGTCGTCTCCCCAACGGCCTTGCGAACAGGGCTCCACATGCCATCAGCGGCGATCACGTACCTCGTTCGGACCGTACCAATCCCATCGACGACGACGTCGACATGCGTGGGCGATGCGGTGTCAATCGACGTGAGACTGTATCCCTGTCGGACGTCGGCCCCACGCCCGAGGGCCAGACGCACGAGTGCATCGTCGAGGTCGCGCCGCGGAGCGACTGCGGCGTAGATGCCACTCGTCGGGAGCGGAACCTCGACCTCGCGACCCGACGGCGAGCGCAGCCAGGCTGAACCGACATCGAACCAGCCTTCGACGTCGTCCGGGTCGAGCCCAAGCGTTTCCAACTCGCGAAGTGCCAGCGTTGTCAGCCCATCACCGCAACACTTGTCGCGAGGGAATATCGCCTTGTCGATCACCATCACCGAGCGGTCGGACTTTCGGAGCTCGATTGCTGCGGCGGTACCTGCCGGCCCGGCACCCACGACCAACACATCTACGGCGACATCGAAACTCACGTGCACCGAGGCTACGCCTCGATCACGCCGAGTCGCTGCCGATGGTTATCCCACACGGTCAGAACTCTACGATGTCGCCTCGCAGGCAGCGGTGCCGAGAGCAGGAGGAATATATGAGTCGTTTGTGTGAGGGTCGGGTCGCAATCGTCACCGGTGCAGGTCGGGGGATCGGACGCGAACACGCGCTGAGCCTTGCTCGACATGGTGCCAAGGTTGTCGTCAATGATCTGGGTGCCGGTGTCGATGGGTCGGGGGGCGACCTCAGCCTTGCCCATCAGGTCGTCGAGGAGATTCGAGCGATGGGCGGGGAGGCCATTGCAAACGCTGAAAATGTTTCCGATTTCGAGGGTGCCGGCCGCATGATTCAGGTAGCACTCGACACCTTCGGTGATCTGCACGTGGTAATCAACAATGCCGGGATCTTGCGCGACCGGATGTTGTCGAACATGACAGAGGCGGAATGGGACACGGTCATCAACGTGCACCTCAAGGGCACGTTTGCCCCTACTCGGCATGCAGTTGGCTACTGGCGTGACCGCGCCAAAGCGGGGCTGCCCGTGAGCGGCCGAATCATCAACACCACGTCGGTGTCAGGGATCTACGGCAACCCTGGCCAATCCAACTACGGCGCCGCCAAGGCCGGAATTGCAGCGTTCACGCAAATCGCCGCGCTTGAAGTCGCCCGCTACGGTGTCACGGTCAATGCGGTGGCGCCTGTGGCGCTCACTCGAATGACCGAAAATCTTGGTCCTGCGCCGGAAACCGACCAAGAGCGCGAGGCCCGCTCACCGATGTGGATCGCCCCAATCGCCACATGGCTCGCCTCCGAGCAAGCGGCAGGCGTGACGGGCCGAGTGTTTGAGGCGTCCGGTCAGACGTTGGCGATTGCCGAGGGCTGGGTGCGCGGGCCACGCACCCAACCGGTCGATGATCCAACGTTGCTCGGCCCAATCGTCGCTGACCTGATCGCGCAAGCCCGCCCCAACTCGGGCATCAATGGGGAGCCGGGCAGCGCGCCGCAACCGCGATAGCCAGACAGAACGGGTATCTCGTTAGACGACGACGTCGCCAATAATTATTTCTGGCTGAATGTTGGTGTAGTTCGAGACGTCGTCCATGAGTTTGGCACCGTGCTCGGCCAGGGTCGCATTCAAGGCGTCGGCGCTTTCGACCATCGCCCACCCCA
>JANOTN010000380.1:0-6671 GCA_031416375.1 Ilumatobacteraceae bacterium | reverse complement strand
GCCGGGGCGCGGATCAATGTCACCGAAGGCAGACCGGTGCTTCACACAGCATTGCGGGCACCGAAGGGTGCGATTGTCGTCGTCGATGGCTCCAACGTCGTACCGGGCGTTCACACGGTGCTTGATCGAATGGCTACGTTCTCCGATCGAATCAGGGCCGACGACAAGATCACCGACATCGTCAATATCGGGATCGGTGGTTCCGACCTCGGTCCAGCGATGGCGGCGCATGCGCTGGCCGCGTTCGGTCACACCCGGCTGCGCGCCCATTTCGTCTCCAACGTCGATGGGGCCGACATTCACACCACGCTGCAACGGCTCTCGCCGGTGTCGACGCTGTTCATCGTCGCTTCCAAGACGTTCGGGACGATTGAGACGCTCACAAACGCGGAGACCGCGCGTGACTGGCTGGTCGCCGAACTCGGTGACGACGCCGTTGCCGATCACTTCGTCGCCGTGTCGACGAACGCCGAGCGGGTGAGCGGATTCGGGATCAACACCGACAACATGTTCGGTTTCTGGGACTGGGTTGGTGGCCGCTACTCGGTCGGATCAGCGATCGGTTTGTCGCTGATGATCCTCATCGGCCCGCTTGCCTTCGCGGAGTTCCTCGCTGGAATGCGGAAAATTGATGATCACTTCCGGACCGCTCCGCCGAATGCGAATGCCCCAATCATTTTGGCGATGATCGGGATACTGCACAGCAACCTGCTCGGCTGTGACACGAAGGCGGTACTGCCGTATGCGCAGGAACTGTCACGATTCGCCGCATATCTCCAGCAGCTCGACATGGAGTCGAACGGCAAGCGGGTCAAACTCGATGGCAGCCCTGTGGTTGGCAACACCGGCCCGATCGTGTGGGGAGAGCCAGGCACCAACGGTCAGCACGCTTTCTATCAACTGCTCCACCAGGGGACCCGCGTCGTTCCGGTCGACTTGATCGGCTTTGCGACGCCAAATCATCCGTATCGCAACCATCACGACCTGTTGATGTCGAACCTGTTTGCTCAGGCCGAGGCGCTCGCCTTCGGGCGTGCCAACGAGGCTGAGCCGCACCGCCATTTCCCCGGTAACCGCCCGAGTACGATGATCTTGGCTGACCGGCTGACGCCATCAGTGCTGGGCCAGCTGATCGCCCTCTACGAGCACATCGTGTTCGTGCAAGGGGTCGTGTGGGGCGTCAACAGTTTCGATCAGTGGGGCGTCGAGCTCGGTAAAGAGCTGGCCAACCGGATCACCCCGGAGTTGACCGACGAACCTTCGCCGGAGTTGCATGACTCGTCGACCAACGCCTCGATCAACTGGTACCGCGCCCGCCGATAACTCCGTCGCCCGATCGGCGGCGGGCAGGGTGGGCGGTTGGTGGCAACCGGTCGACCCGTCTGAGCACCGTGATCGAGCGGCTGATGATCGAGGTCGCCGTGTCGGGCACGAGGAACCGTGAAGATTGATCTGACGTACCCGCGTCGGGGTCGGCGCTGTCAAGGTCGACGACCCAGCGCGCACCCCATCGCGCCTCCGGCAGTCTCCATTCGAGGTCGTACTCGCTGGCGTTGAACAGGACGAGAAACGAGTCGTCGACGATTCGTTCGCCGTAGGGGTCGGTGGCCTGGATCGTTTCGCCGTTGATAAACACACCAACCGCTCTGGCGTGACCGGTCTCCCAGTCGTCGTCACTCATCTCGCCGCCATCTGGCCGGAACCAGGCAACATCTTCGATCCCTCGGATGTTGCGGCTATGGAACCAGCGGCGACGCCGGAATACCGGGCGAGCGTGACGGAAGGCGACCACGCGCTGAACCCAATCGAGCAGGTCGCGATCGACGTTGTCCCAATCGTGCCACGAGAACTCGCTGTCCTGGCAGTAGCCGTTGTTGTTGCCGTGTTGTGTTCGGCCGATCTCGTCGCCGCCCGACAGCATCGGTACTCCCTGCGACAACATCAGCGTGGTGATCAAGTTGCGACGTTGGCGGGCACGTAACTCGATGATCGTCACGTCGTCGGTCGGCCCCTCGACACCATGGTTCCACGACCGGTTATACGACTCGCCGTCGTTGTTGTCCTCGCCGTTGGCCTCGTTGTGTTTGTCGTTGTACGACACGAGGTCGACGAGCGGAAAACCGTCGTGACATGTGACGAAGTTGATCGATGCCGTCGGCTTGCGGGTGTCGGCTTCGTAGAGGTCGGAGCTGCCGGTGAAGCGATACCCGAACTCACCGAGCGTTGATGGTTCGCCGCGCCATAGGTCGCGAATCGTGTCGCGATACTGGCCGTTCCATTCCGACCATCGAGGCGGAAAGTTGCCGACCTGGTAGCCGCCCTCACCGACATCCCACGGCTCGGCGATCAGTTTCACTTGGGAGATCACCGGGTCCTGTTGGATGATGTCGAAGAATGCGGACAGGCGATCCACCTCGTACAGCTCGCGGGCGAGCGCGGAGGCGAGGTCGAATCGGAAGCCATCGACGTGCATCTCGAGATGCCAGTAGCGCAGGCTGTCCATGATCAGCTGCAGCACGTGCGGGTGGCGCATATTCAAGCTGTTGCCTGTGCCAGTGAAATCAAGGTACCGGTCAGCTGTGCCGTCGATCAAGCGGTAGTAGGCCGGGTTGTCGATCCCACGCATCGACAGTGTGGGACCCAAATGGTTGCCTTCGGCGGTGTGGTTGTAGACGACGTCGAGGATCACCTCGATCCCTGCCGCGTGGAGTGATTTGACCATCGCCTTGAACTCCTGCGCATGACCGGTCACGTTGCGCGAGCTATAGCCGTTGTGCGGGGCCAGAAACCCGATTGAGTTGTAGCCCCAGTAGTTTCGAAGGCCAAGTTGCTGGAGCCGGTGGTCGTGGATGAACTGATGGACCGGCATCAGTTCGATTGCGGTGATTCCGAGGCTGACAAGGTGATTGATGATCGCCGGATGAGCGATGCCGGAATAGGTGCCGCGCAGATTTTCGGGTACGCCCGGATGGCGCATCGTGAGGCCTCGAATGTGGGCCTCGTAGATCACCGTTTCGTGCAGCGGCGTATGTGGGGGGCGATCGTTGCCCCAGTTGAAAAACGGATCGCTCACCACTGCGAGCGGGACGTGCGGGGCGCTGTCGTCGAGATTCGGTTTGAGCGGGTCAGATTCGTCGTATCCGAAGCACGCAGGGCTCCAGTCGACTTCTCCGTCGATCGCCTTGGCATATGGGTCGATCAGCAGCTTGGATGAGTTGCACCACAGCCCCTTGTTGGGATCCCACGGTCCGTGGACGCGCCAACCGTAGTGCTGCCCTGGGCGGATATCCGGAAGGTATGCGTGCCAGATATGCCCGTCGACTTCGGTCAGATCGACACGGACTTCGTCGCCCCGACCGGCCGGTGTCGAGTCGCCAAGCAGGCACAGCTCGACCCCTTCAGCGACCGACGAGAAGATCGAAAAGTTGGTCCCCGACCCGTCATAGTTCGCCCCGAGCGGATACGAAGCCCCCACCCACTGCCGAGGCGATTCCGGTAGAGGCTGATCAGGCATGCCCGTCAGTCTGCCGGAGGATCAGAGATACGTGACGGGTATCACGTTCGTACCAGCTAGCCAGACCTGAACCCGTGCGGTGCCATCCAACGGTCTGGCAATGACGGCACCGAGTATCATCGCTGGCAATGGCGGTCAGGTTGGTCGTGGCTGAAGATTCGCTGCTCGTGCGCGAAGGCATCGTCAAGCTGCTCGACGCACACGCCGATGTCGAGATCGTCGCCCTCTGCGTCGACCTTCCGGAGTTGCTCGACGCTGTCGAGCGCTTGGCGCCCGACGTCGTGCTGACCGACATCCGAATGCCGCCGAGCGGTACAGACGAGGGCATCCGGGCTGCAACCGAACTACGCCAACGTCATCCGGAGGTCGGCGTCGTCGTGCTCTCGCAGTACGTCGAGTCGACCTACGCGCTGCGATTGTTCGACACCGGTTCGAACGGTCGTGCCTATCTGCTCAAGGAGCGGCTGTCGGAAGGCAGTCAGCTGATCAATGCCATTCGTGAAGTCGCCGCCGGTGGTTCTGTCGTCGATCCAAAGGTCGTCGAGACGCTGGTCAACGCACGCGGCCGCACCAAGAGCTCTCCGCTCGAGCACCTCACGCCACGCGAACTCGAAGTACTTTCAGAGATCGCACAGGGCAAGAACAACGCCGCAGTCGCCAGCGCCCTTGTGCTGTCTGAGCGGGCCGTCGAGAAGCACATCAACTCGCTGTTCTCGAAGCTTGGCCTGAGCGAAGAGCTGACGGTTCACCGTCGCGTAAAGGCCGTGCTGCTCTACCTCGCCGACCGCCAGCCCGCCTGACTACTCGGTTCGTAAGGTGACGGCTGGGCGGGTACGGGCAGCGACCATGCCAGGACCGAGGGCGGCGAGATTGGCGACAGCGATCACCAACACCACGACGACTGTGATCGCCGCCGTCGGCAGCACCGGAGGCGACAAGACGCCGAGGTTGGCGACGATCGCTCTCCATGTCACCCGCCCGACCACTACGCCCAATGGCACGCCCACGATCAATGACGCCAGCGACAGGATCGACGCATGCCAGGCGACGCTCGATGCCACCTGGCGGCGCGTGAATCCGAGTGATTGCAGCACGCCAATCTGACGCCGCCCACGCCTGACCGACATCACTAGTGCGTGGATCAACGCCGCACCGGCCAGCAGACCGATCGTGATCGCCGGCACAGCCGGCTGGTCAGACACCAGCCCAAGGTTGAGAATCTGGCGCGTCGGATGCGGATCGACGACCGAGGTCGGAAATCCGTTCCGGACAGCCTGTAAGGTCGCTTCCCGGTCGACATCGGAGTCGATCCACACGGCATAGGTCTGACTGAGCGATCCCGGTACGAGCTCGTCGAACACGGCAGGAATCACCAACGCCCCGACCGCCGATCGCGCCGATATGGCATCGTTCACGACCACCTCGCCGACGACGTCGAATGGTTGGCTGACGGCACCATCCAACAGTGGAATCGTCACCACATCGCCGATGCCGACACCGAAGTCATCCATGCTCCGGCGACCGGGGGCGATCTCGTTGGCGCTGATCGGCGCTCGCCCGTCGTTGATCACGGCAGGATTCACGTCTCCGAGAAATTGCTCGAAGCTCACGAGCGTGAAGTCAGCACCGGTTCCCAGCCCAGTATCGCTTTTGATGCCGACCGCGCGGATACCTGGCACCGCCTCGAGCCGGGACCGGGTGTCCGCCTCCTGCTGCTCGTCGCCGACGTTGCCGACCTGGATGTCCCACGTCGCCCCGTAACGGTCAGGGTCCAGGCCGCAACGCCGACGGTGGCGGCGAGTGCGACACCCACCACGGCCGAACCGAGCGCCAAATCGCCTGCCCGTCTCGAGCTCGTCATCGCCCACCCGGCGACACCCGGCGGGGGCAACGACGCCGACATTGGCGATGACCCCGTACCGGGCCGGCGTCACCCTCAACCGCCACCCACCAGGCCGGCCCCATCGTGACCGCGCTGGCATCCTCGTAGATGCTCGTCCCGCCGAGTCGCCCTACGAGGTCGCTCGGTCGGCGGGTCACACCGACGATCGTCACCGTCGTCGCTATCCCGCCAGGGGGAATGCTGCCCTCTCCGGCGATGTCGAACTCGTCGACCCGATACGGCGTTACCACGAGCTGATCGCCGACGCCGACAGCCGAGCGGTTGGAGAGCTCCTCGTTGACGACAACTTCTTCGACCACATTCGGATCGGCGAGACGACCACTCACCACGATCGGGCGACCGAATGACGGCAGCGCTCCGAGGTCGAGCGCAACCGGTACCAGTTGACGCGACCAACCGTCAGGGTTACCCGCCGTCGAGACGCTGGCAAGTGCCTGCGTGGCGCGCCCGACCGATGTGACTCCCGGCAGTCCTTCGAGGAACTCGATCATGTCGGCGTAGTCGTACGTTCCGCACAGTTGCTGCCAGTCGGGTGTGTCGGGTCCGACACCATCAGGACAGGCGAAAAAGCCAACGCTGTCGATGCCCTCGTACTCGACGAATCGCTCGTACACGGTCGACGTGCGGCGGGCGATGTTCCAGGTTGCGAGTGCAAGGCCCCCTTGCGACGCCGGCGAACAGGCCGAGCGCCACCGTTGCCCACAACGAGCGCCGCAACAACGAACGGGCGCGCATTGTCTCGGCGGGGGCCCACGATAGCGCCTACGGTCATCTCCGATCACGCATGCCCGTTATTTTACACCTCAAGCGTCGTACCGTCGAGGGTGCCCTCTCGACGGTCATGGGTGTGGTGGCACCCCTGCCCCGATACAGGGTGACGCCCTCGCTCTAGGATCTCAAATGGAGCAGAGTGGGTCAGCAATGGGGGCAATCACCGTTTTTCTTGCCGATGACAGCGCAATCATCCGTGCCGGCGTCAGCGCCATGCTGCAGCGCGATCCCGACATCGAGGTGGTCGGTGTCGCCGAGGATTACGACTCACTCGTTGCAGGTGCCGTGGCCGCCAACCCCGACGTGATCGTGAGCGACATCAGGATGCCACCACACTTCCAATCGGAAGGCATCGACGCCTGCAAGGAGATCCGCAAGCGCCATCCCGGCACCGGTGTCGTGATCCTCAGCCAGTACGACGACCCCGACTACGCCGTCGCCCTGCTCGCCGAAGGCTCCGCCGGCTACGCCTATCTGCTCAAA
>JANOTN010000379.1:0-3810 GCA_031416375.1 Ilumatobacteraceae bacterium | reverse complement strand
TCCAGTTCGGGGTGGCCGATCACCTGACATAGCTCGCCCCAGAAACGGTCGGCCTGCAACAACACGAGGTACAGCCATCGGTTGTCGGACGTGCGATACCAGTTGGTGAGCGGGTTGCCGGGCGACTCGCGGTTCGGCATCATCGGTTTGTCCTGGTACGGCGCTCCGACGAGATCGGGTGCCATCGCCCACATACCGACGCTCATCAGCGAAACGTCGACCACCGACGTTTCACCGGTGCGCTCACGCTTGAACAACGCCATCGAGATCGCCCCGGCGAGGGTGTTGCCACCCTGCAGGTCGAAGAACGCCGGCGGCTGCGACGGGGGCGCGTCATCAGCGATACAGTCGAGCATCCGCTGAGCGAAACCTGACGTGGCCCAACCGGCAGCGAGGTCATACCCGCCGGTATTCATCATCGGGCCGTGGCTGCCCCAACCGGAGCCGCGGGCGTAGATGATGTTGGGGTTGACGGCGCGGATGTCATCGACGTCGAGCCGAAGCTTCTTGCGCACCTCCGGCAGGTAGCTCGTCAGGAACACGTCGCAGTTGGCGGCGATCTTGAGTAGCGCCTCGCGGCCCTCTGGTTTGGCGAGGTCAAGCGTGATGCTGCGCTTGCCACGATTGGGAATCTCGTTGAACGGGTTCGGACCGTTCTTGTCGAGGTTGAGCAGGTTCTTGAGCGCCCGCTGCGGGTCGCCGGTTGGCGGTTCGACTTTGATCACTTCGGCGCCGAGGTCGGCGAGGATCGCACCGCCTGCGGGGACGAATGTCCACGCCGCGACTTCAAGAATGCGTACCCCTGCGAGTGGCTTTGACACGGTTGGATCCCCCTAGATCGACGAGTGTGTATCTGTCCGGTTCGCATTCTGACATAAGTGTCAGGTACGTTCGCCATCCATGGCCGTCGAACGCTTCCCGGTGGAAGCCACCCACATTCTGATGTTTGCCCGTGCGATCTTTGACGAGAACCCGGTCTACTGCGACCCGGACTCGCCGGAGGCCGCCGAGTTCGGAGGCGTGATCGCCCCACCGACCTTCACGATGGCGAGTTCCCAGTTCGACCCAGACAACATCCTGCGACCCAAGTCCGGTCAGCCATGGTTCGGCTCGGGTCGCACTCCGAGCGGCGCCGAAAGCAACAGCACCGGTCGGCTGCACGCCGAGCAGCACTTCGAATACCATCGCCCGCTGAAGGCGGGCGAGGTTCTCAAGGCGATTACGCGTGACGGCGAAACCTGGGAGAAGGAGTCGAAACGCGGTGGCAAGCTGCTGTTCGAGGAGAAGTTCATCGACTACGTAGTCGCCGATTCCGGCGAGTCGGTCGTCACGGCCCGTTTCGTCAGCGTGCTGCCCGAGCAAGCTGTCAAGCAGGAAGGCTGATCGACATGGCACTTAGCGCATCATCACTGACGGTCGGCGAGAGCCGTACCGAGGTCGTGCTCGACAACATCAGTCGCACCCAGATCGTCATGTATGCCGGTGCTTCCGGTGACTACAACCCGCTCCACAGCGACGAGGTCTATGTCACGCAAGTCGCCGGATATCCGTCGGTGTTCGCGCACGGCATGTTGAGCATGGGCTCGACCGGCAAGATCCTCACCGACTGGGTCGGCAACGGCCGACTGACGAAGTACGGCGTTCGGTTTGTCAACCAGGTGTGGCCCGGCGACACACTCACCGCCACTGCCACAGTAGAAGCGATCCGCGAGGTCGACGGTCAACACTTCGCCGACTTCACGGTCACCACGGTCAATCAGGATGAGAAACCGGTTGTCACGGGCAGCGCGACTGCACGTATCGACGCATAATTACGATCGGGTGCGACGCGCCGAGGACCAGTCCGGGTGCCGCGTGGCCCAGGTTGTACCCGACGACAGAGCTTAGGATCCGCCGACGACCAATACATTTATGAATTCAGCACCTGGTGCCCAGGCCATAGACGAGCAACGACCCGAGGTACATGGTGTTGATGCTCGACCAGAGACACAGTGCCTGACCACAGTTACCCCTGCGCCGACACGGGGTCCACGGACAGGCCTACCACACGATGCTGGAGACCAGAATGGTACCAGCGAGCATTAGTTACCAGGACCTTTGCTCGTCGACCGCCGAACCTAGCACCCAGCCCGTACAAGGCGTCATTGCCAATTCGCCTTGTAAGACGTAGGATGAGTCGATGAGTCTCTCCGAGTTCCGAGTGTCAGAACGTGGTCAGATGGCGCTTCCGGCTGAAGCCCGCCGGCGGTGGAATCTTGTCGAGGGCGGTTCGGTCGAGATCGCCGATCTTGGCCAGTCGTTGGTCATCATCCCGGCGGGTAGCGGTGGGCTGCGTGCGATGCTCGGCGGGGCTGTCGACGAGGCGGGCGGTTACGCCACCCTGGCTCGCGGCGTAGCCGAAGCGGAACCCGAGCTCGCTTGAGCGTCGAGGAGATCCTCGTTGATGACCATCTGCTGTTGCGGATTCTGCTCAACGATCGGTCGGCAGATACGGGAATCGGCGTCGCCCGCATATCGACAACTGGCCTGTGGTATCACAGACTGTGTCGAGCCTTGACGAACTCGACTGTTTCGGGTGTTCTGTCGAGATCGTTGGGCAGCGCTGATCCGGCACTCGGCGCGAGCACCACACGCGCCGTGATTGAACTGCCAGAAACCATCAATCTGATTTCGCTGCGAGAACTGGCGTGGCCGATGGCGCAGCTACTCTCCGACGGCGTCCGGCTCAATCTGATGTCGCTCGAAGCACTTGCCGCGGCGGAACAACTGGGGGCTGAGATCTGCCTCGCGATCGCCGACGAGAATCCACAACTGATCGCGGCCGCACAACAACGCGGCATCCCGACGAGGCTGGTTGCCTAGTAGCTGACGTCGATGCCTCGGCGTGCAGGTTCGCCTGATGTGAGACACAAGCAACGAGAGGACTCGATTATTTGTGTAGTTCTTGCACCGTTGGGTTGCGCAAAGATGCCAACATATGTACGATATATATATGTCAACGGTTTTGACTCCCAGAGATGTCGAGGAGCAGCTGAGTGACGTCGCCGGCCATCTGAATTCACAGCACGCCCGCCTGGTGCGTCTCACCGCTCAGGCGATCACGTCCGGTGAGTGGTTCGGCGTGGGGATTCATACTCCGGTCCAGTGGTTGACGATTCAGGTTGGTTTGTCGTCGGGCCGCGCCAAGCAGATCGTGGCGATCGCCAAGCGGGTCGACGAGTTCCCGCTGATGATGGAAGCCTTTGACCGTGGCGAGTTGGCCGTCGATCAGGTCGCCGTCGCTGCCAAGGCACCGGCATGGGCTGACGAACAGGTGACCCGCTTCGCTCAGTGCGCGACGGTGAACCAACTCCGTCGGATGATTCGTGACGAACACTTCGACGGCGACCCCGACGAGCCGGAGCCAGAGATCAAGCCTGAGCGCGAGACGTGTTCGTTTGGCTTCGATGATCACTCACGGTTCAACTTCCACGCCGACCTTGACACCGATGACGGGATGATTGTCGATGCTGCGATGAACGAGGCTCGCGACAGTTTGTTCGCCGCCGGCAAGACCGACGTGACCTGGTCCGACACGTTTGTTGAGATGGCGCGACGTTCGCTGGCGGGTGCGCCGGAAGATCGCCAGGAGCGGTTCAAGAGCTACATCCACATTCACACCGTTCGCGATCTCTCGCAGTTGACGTCGGGTGTCGTGCTGCCCGACGCGATCCGTGACTATTTGACATGTGACGGGATGATTCAGCCGGTATGGGAACGCGACAACATCCCGTTCGGTGTCGGCCGTGCGCAAAGGATGATCTCCGAGCG
>JANOTN010000378.1:0-4846 GCA_031416375.1 Ilumatobacteraceae bacterium | reverse complement strand
ACCGAGGAACCCGACGATCTCGCCGCCAGCGATCTCGAACGACACGTCTCTGACGGCCTCGACCTGGCGATATCGTCGCTTCACCAGGCTCCTGGCTGCGGCCTTCAGGCCGGCATCGCGCACCGGAACCTTGAAGACCTTTCGCAGCCCGTCGACACTGACAGCCAGTTGATCGGTCACGCCTACGACGGTAACGCGCTCGCCCTCATCGGTGAGCGCCAGTTCGGTGAGCGCCAGTTCGGTGACGGCGAGATTGCCGACCAACGGGGAAACGGTGCCGTCTTGGCGTCTACCTTGTATTCCTCCATCAATAGTGGAGATTTACAAGGTGCTTTAGCGAGCCTTGAGGGCTTCGATCAGCTTGGGAAGTACCTTGTGGACGTCGCCGACGATGCCAAGGTCGGCGACGCCGAAGATCGGGGCTTCCTTGTCTTTGTTGATCGCAATGATGTGTTTCGAGCCCTTCATTCCGACCATGTGCTGCGTGGCACCGGAGATGCCACAGGCGATGTAGACGTTGGGCTTCACAACCTTGCCGGTCTGGCCGACCTGCATCGAGTACGGAACCCAACCGGCGTCAACGATCGCACGCGATGCACCGGCGGCACCCTTGAGCAGTTTGGCGACATCGCTCACCATCGAGTACCGCTCGGCGTCGCCCATCCCGCGACCGCCCGACACCACGATGTCGGCCTCGTCGAGCTTCGGACCGATTGACTCCTCGACATGTACGGCGACGATCCGAGCCGTGCCTGAAGCGCCCAACTCAGGAACCGAAGCCGACACAATCTCGCCCGCCGCTGCGCCACCCGGCTCAGCCGCGAACGACTTCGGACGGAACGCCGCGAGGAACGGGCCGGAACCCGTGAACGAAGTCGTCACCATCGTGTTCCCGCCGAACACAGGCGTTGTGACCTTGAGCGTGTCGCCCTCAACAGCGATGTCGGTGTTGTTGGTCAACACCGTGCGGTCGAGCTTGACCGAGAGTCGCGCCATCACGTCGCGACCCTCGTAGTTCTGCGGGAACATGATCAGGTCGGGCGAGTCGCCACCGTCGATCACGGCCTTCATGGCGGCCGACACGGCGACACCCGGCAATGCGCCGCCGAGGTCACCAGTCGAATAGACCTTGGCCGCCCCGTACTCACCAAGTGCGGCGGCGATCCCGGACGCATCGCCTTCGACGAATGCAGAGACGCCGCCGCCGAGGGCACGAGCCTTGGTCAGCAGCTCAAGCGTTCCAGTGGTGGGTACGCCGTTGGAGTCCTGCGCGAAGACCCAGATGTTGTTGATTCCCATGATTCTCTCCGTGTTTCCTATATCCAGCATTCAGCGTCCGGGTTGCGTGCTCAGATGACCTTGAGGCCTTCGAGGAAGGCCACGATCTTCAAATGACCCTCGCCGTCGTCTTCGATGACCTCACCAGCATCACGCTTTGGTGCCTGAGCGACATCGACGATCTGCTGATTGGCACCCTCCCAACCAACTGGCGTGATGCCGAGGTCGGAGGCCGTGACGGTCTCGAGTGGCTTCGACTTGGCGGCCATGATCCCTTTGAAGCTTGGATATCGCGGCTCGACCACACCGGCGGTTACCGACACCACGGCAGGCATCGAACAGGTGACCTCGTCGTATCCGGCTTCGGTCTGGCGGTTGACTTTGAGCATCCCGCCATCGACGGTGACGCTCTTGGCGAACGTGACTGACGGAAGGCCCAGGACTTCGGCGATCTGCTCGGGCACGGTGCCGGTGTAGCCGTCAGACGACTCGGTACCGGCCAGGATGATGTCGGCCTCGCCTAAACGCCTAACGGCGGCGGCGAGCACTTTGGCGGTGGTCAACGCGTCGGAGCCAGCGAGCGCCGGATCGGAGACGAGCACGCCTTTAGATGCACCCATTGCCAAGGCGGTACGCATGCCCGACACCTCGCCGTTGGGGGCCATCGAGACAATCCCGACCTCGCCCCCACCGGCGGCGGCGACGAGTTGTAGCGCCATCTCAACGCCATAGCTGTCAGACTCGTCAAGGATCAGCTTGCCATCCCGTTTGAGGGTGTTGGTCGAGGAATCCAGTTCGCCGGGTTGCGCCGGGTCGGGGATCTGCTTCACGCACACGATCACATTCATGGGTTCCCATTGTTACCGGCCGGTCACTTACGGACCCAATTAGCGGTACCTGATTTTCAGGCTGATACCGTCGCCGCCTTGCGGATTCTGCTCGTGGTCAACTCGTTCGCCTCATCGGTGACGGCACGCAACACGGTGGTCGTCCACCGTCGACTGGCGCGCGGTCACGTTGTCGAGGTAGTCGAAACCAACCGTCGCGGGCACGCCACGCGATTCGCCCACGACGCCGCCCGACGCGGGATCGACGTCGTGATCGGATACGGAGGTGACGGCACGTTGAACGAGGTTGCTACCGGGATCGCCGGCACTGACACAGCGCTCGGTGTGCTTCCGGGTGGCTCGACCAACGTGTTTGCACGCACGCTCGGAATGCCAAACGACCCCGTCGCCGCTGCCGACCTGCTGGCCGCCGGGATCGACGCTGCCGATTTCCGTCCGATAGGACTCGGCCGCGTGAACGGACGCTTTTTCTGCTTCCACACGGGCATCGGGTACGACGCGGCGGTCGTCAAGACGGTCGAGAAGCGGGCCTCATTCAAACGCTGGTTCGGTCATCCGCTGTTCATCACAGCCGCCGTCACCACCTGGGCCAAGGGCTACGACCGTCACGAGCCGCATTTCACGCTCACCGCCGACGGCCATGACCCGATCGACGATGGCTACTTCTCGATCGTGCTCAACACAAACCCGTACACATACCTCGGGAATCGGCCGCTCGATCTGTCGCCTGCCGCCACTCTGGCGAACCCGCTGGTCGTCGTGACGTTTCGGACGCTGAAGGTGCTGCCGATCCTTCGTGGGCTCGGATCAGCGTTGCGTGGGGGCGGCGTCAAGCCGAGCGAGTATCTCACCGAGTGGCGCGACGTGAACCACATGGTCGTCGAGCACGTCGAACCGTTCCCGTATCAACTCGACGGCGACTACCTCGGCGAAACCAACCGACTCGTGTTCGACCACGTTCCGAACGCGGTGCAGTTGGTGTTTCCCGGCTCAGCGAGCTGAACCGAGCAGTTGGCGACGAACCGCCAGCGCAACGTCGGGCACGTTGGTGCAGATCCCGTCTATTCCCCAGGCGATTAGCTCACGCATCCGGTTCGGATCATCGCATGTCCACGTGTTGACGGCGATTCCAGCCCGGTGCGCTGCCTGCACGGTTGCCTCCGTCAATGTGGCGACCCAAGGATGAAGCGCCAGATGACCGTTGACGCGCGTGGACTCAATCTCTGCCTGGCCGGACTGCTCGACCAGCCAAGCTGTGCGAACACCGGGGAGTAGCCGCCGACAGACGTTCACGGTTTCGAGTCTGAACGACGAGATCAGCCACCTTGTGTCGGCACCGCGCCGCAGTAACTGAACGGCCGCGGCACGAGCGACCCAATCAGCCGGATCGAAGTCGGGCTCGTTTGGGTCGTTCTTGATCTCGACGTTCACGAACGCGCCGTCGCAGGCGTCGAGCGCCTCGGTGAAGGTCGGGATCCGCTCTGGTAGGTCGGCACACGCGGTGTCACTGATCACGCGCCCATCGGGCAACCGTGGATCGTGGTGGGTTACGAGTTGGTTGTCGACCGTCCGACGGACGTCGAGTTCGATGCCGTCAGCACCCATCTCGACTGCTCGCCGAAATGCTGCCACGGTGTTTTCGGATTCAGCTCGCGACGCTCCGCGATGGGCGATCACCAATGTCATCGTCGAATGTTAAGCAGGCGATCTAACTCGCGTGTCACGTCTATCTGAAAAACAGATAGTGGAAGATGATCTATCTCAACTTCTTGCCAACGGCTCCGGGAGCGCCTAACGTACGAGTTCGCCCTCCGGTTTCCGGCGGCGTTCTTCCCATCCGACTTCCGAATCCGACTGTCACCCAGACACAGAGGAGCAGCTCCGTGACGATTCTTGCGACGAGCCTCGCCATTGCCACCGCTGACGACACATGGCGCGACCATGCGTTATGTCGCGACACCGATCCGGATTTGTTTTTCCCGGTCGGTACCACGGGTCAGGCGATCGTCGCCATCGATCACGCCAAGCGGGTGTGCGGTGAATGCTCCGTCACTCAAGAATGTCTCGACTTCGCCTTGGAAACCAACCAGGACTCCGGCATCTGGGGCGGCCTCTCGGAAGAAGAGCGCAGGGCAATCCGGCGTCAACGAGCAGCCGCCCAACGAGCAGCCCGCCAACGCCTCAACGCCAGCTGAACACAGGCCCCACGGGCGACTGGGAGGCCTGTTAATAACTCAGTCGCGTTTACCGTCGAACAGGGCGCGTTCTGTTCGACGCACGAGTCGCGCTCGCGATTTCTCGTTGAGTGCTCGTGACGTACGGACCTCGACATCGACTTCGCCCGTGGCGGGTTCGCTTGTGGTCAGATCGCCAACAAATATCACGTCGGTGAGTCCGTCAGTTCCCGCTAGCCCACGAAGTGTCGAAGCGGCCTCGTCTGCGTCGGAGTAGCGCGGAACGGTGAGCCGAATTGTCGCCACGGATGCTTCCTGCGACAGGTTGCGGACATCTGCGAGGGTGCCGTTCGGGAAGTGCAGGGTGCCCTGCGCATCGCGTAGGCGCGTGCTGAACAGTCCGACGTGGTCAACGACCGCTTTGATCGGCTGATCCCATCCGATTTCGGCGACGATCTCGTCGCCGATCCCATACCGGTCCTCAAAATGGACGCTGAGACCGGTGAGGTAGTCGTTGACCTTGTGCTGACCGCCGATCGCAATTGC
>JANOTN010000377.1:0-12343 GCA_031416375.1 Ilumatobacteraceae bacterium | reverse complement strand
CAAGAGGTCAGCGAACTGCCCCGGTCGGAGATCCAGCAGCGACAAGCAAGCACCGGCACCGATCGAACCTACGCGACGAACCTCGCCGCGTCGACCGATCAGCACAACACCGAGTATGAATGTCGAGTTCGCAGATGCTGTGACACCTGCTGACGAAGGGCGCTGAAGCGCGGTGCCCTCATCGCTGTCCATTGCCGAGGGCACCCCCGGAATTGTTCACAGGAGCACTTGATTGTTGGCGTCGGCCAGTCGAGGCCTGGGACTGCCGCCAATCACGTGGTCCCGACCGACGACGACTGACGATCACCCATGACATACGATCCGGCGATGACGTCGGACGTACTGGCAGCCACGCTCGTGGCACCGGGGAAACTCGAACTCCAACACTTCCCGTATCCCGAGCGGCTTGAAGCCGGGGCGGTCCTGATCGAGATGCTCGCATCGGGGATCTGCGGCACCGACAAGCACACGTTCCGAGGTGAGACCCAGCAATACGCCGGCACCGACCACGCCTCGTCGACGCCGTTCCCGATCATCCAGGGCCACGAGAACGTCGGCCTGGTGGCGGCGATCGGTGACGGCGGCGCGGCGGCATTCGATGGCAGTCCGCTCCGGATCGGTGACCGTGTCGTCCCCGCGCCCAACCGGGCTTGCGGCAAGTGTGATTTCTGCCAGGGGGACTACCCGTACTACTTCTGTCGGCACCTGGAGAACTACGGCAACTCGCTCACATGTTCCGAGCCGCCGCATCTGTTCGGCGGATGGGCCGAATACCTCTACCTGCGCCCTGGCACACCAGTGTTCAAGGTGCCAGACGGCCTCCCGACGAACGTGGCCGTGCTTGCCGAGTTGTTCGCCGTCACACACAGCCTCGACCTCGCAGCCAAAATGCCACGACCCGGAGGGTTTCGTCTGGGCGACACTGTCGCCGTCGTCGGCATCGGCCCGGTGGGGATCGTGCACGTGGCCAAGGCGAGCCTGCTCGGCGCAGCGCGGGTGATCGCCATCGACCCGTTCCAGCCACGCGTCGCGCTTGCGGCCGAGCTCGGCGCCACCGATACCGTCGTTGCGGGCGGCGCTGACGATGATGCCGCTGCCTTCGTGCGAGACGTCACCCACGGACGTGGCGTCGATGTGGTCATCGACGCCACCGGTCATCCCGCCAGCTTCGTGCCGGCGCTGGCGCTGCTGCGTGATGGCGGAACGCTGATCGAAGTCGGTGCGTTCGTCGATCTCGGCACGGTGCCGATCAACCCGGCCACGATCCTCGGCCGCAACCTGACGATCGTCGGTGTCGCCGGAGAGGATGCTCGCGCCTACGACTCGACGCTGGCGATGCTGGCCGCCAACCATCAACGTGTACCGTTCCATCGCGCTGTGACCCACTCATTCCCACTCGAACAAGTCGAAATGGCGATGCGCACGGCGCTCGGTGCCGATACCGCGATGAAAGTCATACTGACACCGCATTCCGAGTGAGGACCAGGTTACGGTTCGCCGTCACCTGCCTGGAACAGGCCGACGGCGCCCCTGCCGGGGAAGTTGAAGGCGTGGCTGACAAAGGCGTACAGCCCGTCCTCGGCGGCTCGCATCTCGATTACGGCACCCTGAGCGGGCGAGAGATCGACGGCCTGGGCACCCCAGTTGCCGTCGTTACCGGCCAGCAGGTGGACACCTTCTTTGATGACATCGTGAAAGATCGTGCCGACGACGTGGAACGACGAGTCGATCGACGGGCCGGCGTCGAGCACGAACAGACGCACGTCTTCGCCGGTCGGGATCTCGATCGGGTTGTCGGCATATTGCGATGCCACCCCGTTGAACATCACGAAGTCGGGAGCGGGTGCCGCCTGATTGGCCTTCTCGTACGACGACGTTTCGCCCTGAGGGCCCAGGTACCAGTCATTCTGGACCAGGAAGAACTCGTTGTCGATCGGCTCCAACCCGCCTGCAGGTTCGACGATGACCATCCCGAACATGCCGTTGGCGATGTGGTGCAGGGCCGGGGCGGTGCCGCAGTGGTACATCCACACGCCGGCGTAGTCGGTGGTGAACTCGTAGATCAGTGTTTCCCCTGGGGCGATCGAGCGCATCTCGTCGTTCATCGCCACCTGCGAGGCGTGGAAGTCGATCGAGTGTGAGACCGACGCCTCGGGTGGATTCACCAGATTGACTCTGACGGTGTCGCCGACCCGGGTTCGCAGCACCGGACCGGGAATCTCACCGTTGAACGTCCAAACGAGTTGTTCGTAGCCCTCGGCGATGGTCATCAGCTTCTCCTCGATGACCATCTCGACCACGATCAGATCGCCACCGCCGGGCGCGCCGCCGGGTACGCGCGTGACACGATTGCCCTCACCTCGAGCGGGTGCCCGTGGATCACGCAACTCGTATGGTGCCGCACCAGGGTTGGCCTCGATCGGTGCCGAGGCGGAGCCTCCGTGGCCAATCGCGGCGTCGCTGCTGGTGCCGATCGTCTGGGCCGCAGCAGCTGAGGCCGGCGTGTTGACCATCCCGGTCATACCGGCGTCGGCATGGCCGGGGATCGAGCAGAGAAACGCGACACCCTCCTCTGGCACGACGAACTCGAAGGCGACCGACTCACCAGGTGCCGCCACCGCGTGACCGCCGTTGTCGAACATGATGTCGTGCTCGATCGTGCCGTCGTTGACGAGCACACCCTGGTAGGTGCCGGGCTCCGCGGTCAGATCACTCGGGCCGAACATGAACTCAGACGCAACGAACTCCACGGTGTCACCTGGCTGCAGCTCGGCCAGCGCTGCTGCGCTCTGACCCGAAGCGACCGCGCCAGCACCCGGCACGACGGGTCCGTCATCGGCGCAGGCCGCCGCGCCGAACGCGAGTAGCGCCACCGCTGCGATAGGGATCAAGGACCTGACGTTCATTCGACAACCTCTTCGTTGATGATCGAGTCGAATCTTCATGTCCTTCAAGCATTGAGTCAGTGACTATTGATTGACAGGGTCATAAGTCCCCACCTGACGGAATCCGCCGGGTGGGGACCTTTGACTCTGGCGAATCGGGGCAACCTCGATGCATCATGGCCTTGGACGTGAGTCGCGCGTCGTGACGCACGGACTGGAGGTGGTTATCAGTGGACCAGAACTACGACATCCTCGTCGAGGAACTCGACGAAGCCACCTGCTGGCACCTCCTGTCGCATGCGGCGTTCGGGCGGGTCGGCTTCGTCCGCGGCAACGAGGTGATGGTGCTCCCCGTGAACTCAGCCGTCAAAGACGACCGAGTGCTGTTCAGGACCGCCGGCGAGACCATGCTCGCCGCGGCTGGCGACGGATCGGTCGTCGCCTTCGAGTCCGATCACACCGACCAGGTGGCCGAGTCGGGCTGGAGCGTCCTCGTGCGTGGACGGCTGTGGGACATCACCGACGCACCCGAGACCGCTACGTTCCACGAACTAACCGTTCGATCCTGGGTGCCCGGCCTACGGGACCGATGGATGGCTATCGAGCCCACCGCAGTCACCGGTCGGAGGATCCAGCGCCAGCGCATCATGTCGGGCGGGACCCGACGGGACGCGACGACAGAGGCCGGTCAACCTATTGCCGAGCGAGTTGCATGAGGTCTTGCCCGGCGAGAGCTGGATGACCGTTCCGAGCAGGGCGTCAGAGAGCGGCGGTCTCCAAATCGCCGCCGGGACGACAGCGGCGATACATTCGGTTTACCGATCTGACAACATCGTCAACTTTGCTGGCAGTCGCTGGCGCAACCGGAGGAACCCATGACGAGCGCCACCGCTCAACAAATCCCACTTGTCGACTATCTCGTGCTCACCGAGGGCGATCCGCATCTCGTGGCCAACGAATGCACCGGCTGCGGGGCCCGCTACTTCGACCGTCGCAATGCGTGCGCTGGATGCTTCGGGACCGACTTCGTGAAGGTCCCAATCGCCACCGACGGCGTGCTGCGCTCGTTCACGATCGTGGCGTTTGCCGCCCCCGGCGTCGTCGTGCCGTTCATCGCCGGAGTGATCGATTGCGATGGCACCAGTGTCCGAGCCAACGTGATCAACTGCGAGCCAGACCCTGAGCATGTGCAACTCGGCATGCCAGTGCGGCTCGCCACGTATTCGATGGGTGTCGACACCAACGGCATCGAAGCAATTGGGTTCGGCTTCGAACCCGCCAACTGATTCAGGAACGAAGGGAAGCTCACGATGAGTGCAAGTGACGACATCTGGATCCTCGGGATTCATATGACCAAGTTCGGCAAGCATTTCGACAAGGACATTGTCGATCTCGGTGCCGAAGCAATCTTCGGCGCGTTGGCTGATGCCGGCGTGACGATGCGTGACATCGGGGTGTTTGCCGCTGGCAACCTGCTCGGTGGCGGCGGAATCGGTCAGCAACTTCAGAAGCAGGTCGGCCAGACCGGCATTCCCGTGTTCAACGTCACCAACGCCTGTGCCACGGGTGCCACGGCGCTGCGTACGGCAATCATGGCGATCAAGGCCGGCGAAGCAGATTTTGGCCTGGCATGTGGTGTCGAGAAGTTGGCCGGTGCCGGCTTGCTCGGTGCCGGCGGCCAGTCGAAGGCGGCTGGCGACGAGTGGTCACCCGCTGGCCGATACGGTGCCGTCGCTCCGGTCGACGGGCGGATCGGTACCGAGACGATGCCGGGCGTGTTCGCCCAGATTGGTATGGAGTACGGCCACAAGTACGGTGGTGCCACCTTCGAGTTGTTCGCCAAGATCAGCGAAAAGAACCACAGTCACTCGACGCTCAACCCGCTTGCCGCTTACAGCAAGGCGATGTCGCTTGAGCAGATCATGGGCGACGTGATGATTGCTTACCCGAACACGCGCCCAATGTGCTCGGCCAACTGTGACGGTGCCGCCGCGGCAGTCGTCGTGAGCGGTGCCAAGTTGAAGACGTTGTCACTGCAGCAGCAGCGCCGCGCCATCAAGGTGTCGGCGTCGATCCTCACCAGCGACCCGTGGCAGGAGGCATGCCAGGTGCTGCCCGACGTCAACACGCTGACCCGCATGGCGGCCAAGCAGGCCTACGAGCAGGCCGGTGTCGGACCCGCCGATCTCGACCTGGTCGAGTTGCACGACTGCTTCGCCACTGCCGAACTCGTGCACTACGACAACCTGATGCTGTGCGACGAAGGTGACGCCGTCAACTTCTTCAACTCTGGTGCCACATGGCGCACCGGCACGATGCCGGTCAATGTGTCGGGCGGCTTGGAGTCGAAAGGCCATCCGATCGCGGCGACCGGTATCGCCAACATCTGGGAGGTATGCCAACACGTTCGTGGCGAGGGCGGCGACCGTCAAATCGAGGGTGCCAAGGTCGGCCTCGCACACGTAATCGGGCTCGGCTCGGCATGCGGTATCCACATTCTTGAGAAGGCTGCTGCCTAATGCGGCGCACGGTCGCCCAGATGGTGGCCGAAGCCAAGTCGCTTGGCTACGACAACGTCGTCCACCTCACGGTCGAAACGAACATGAGAGATGTCACCTGAGCCGATCACCGACTTTGCAGGCCTGATTGCGGTCATCACCGGCGGCGGTACGGGCATCGGGAGGGAACTCACGAAGCAACTCGCCGTCGAGGGTTGCCATGTGGCGATCTGCGATGTGTCGCAAGAAAACATGGGCGAGACTGTGTCCCTGGCGCTCGCTGGGGCACCAGTCGGCACACGCGTCACCACGTTTATCGCCAATGTTGCCGAACGCCCGGCCCTCGATGCATTCGCTGCTCATGTGGCGTCCGAATTCGACACGTCGCACACCAATCTGTTGTTCAACAATGCTGGCATCGCGGGCGGTGCCAGCACCGTCAACGAAGATGAAGCCAACTGGGATCGTGTCTTCGGCGTGTGTTGGGGCGGCGTACTCAACGGCACGCGTGCGTTCCTACCGATGTTGAAGGCATCCGATCGTGGACACGTGGTCAACACGAGCAGCATCAACGGTTTGTGGGCGTGCCTTGGGCCGTACGGTGCCCACACGGCCTACAGCGCGGCAAAGTTCGCAGTTCGCGGGTTCACCGAGGCGCTGATGGTTGATTTCCGGGTGAATGCGCCCCACCTCACCGCATCCGTCGTGATGCCGGGTCACATCGGCACGGCAATCGTTCGTAACTCCTACATCGAGATGGGTGCAGATCCGAAAGATCTTCCCGCCGAGTTCGTCGCCCGACTTCGTGTCGACCTTGGCAATCGTGGACTCGACGTCTCGGCCGCTTCCGACGAAGACCTCCGCAACATCGTTGCCTTACGGGTCGACAACTTCGAGAACGCCGCCCCAACGACCGCCGTCAAGGCCGCCACGATCATCCTCGACGGTGTGCGAGCTGGCGACTGGCGAATCCTGGTGGGTGACGATGCCCACGCCCTCGACAGCTTGCTTCGTGACCGCCCCGACGACGCATACACCGAGGAGTTCCTCGCCGTGCTGAGCGCCCAAGGCCACTTCAGCGGTTTGATCGTCTGACGATCAACGACGCCATGCCGAACCCGTAGTTGTTACAGTTGGTGTCAGACACCATCTGTAACACCATCTGTAACACGGTCAGGGGCGTCATCGAGGACGGCGAGTAGGGCGTTGAGGAGGCCGCTGGCACCGAAACGGAATGTGTTGGGAGCCACCCAGCCTTTGCCCATCACGTGCTCTGCGAGGGCGATGTAGCGGGCGGCATCGTCTGCGGTGCTGATGCCGCCTGATGGTTTGATGCCGATCGGGCGATCGGCTTGCTTGATTACCCGCAGCATCACATCGGCGGCTTCGAGGGTTGCAGATACTGGCGACTTGCCGGTTGAGGTCTTGATGAAATCGGCGCCGTGACCGACTGCGAAGCGGGCGGCGCGTTCGACGGTTTTGAGGTCCGGTAGTTCGCCCGTTTCAAGAATCACCTTCATCGTTGCCGAACCCTCGGTCAAGGAGCGGACCGTATCGAGCACTTCAGCGGCTCGTTGCAGATCGTTGGCCGCGAACTGGCGAAACGGCAACACGACATCGATCTCGTCAGCTCCGTCGTCGAGGGCTCGTGACGTCATCACACCGACAGAGAAAGGTCGCTCGTCGCCGGTCGGGAAGTTGACGACCGTCGCTACGACGACAGGCGAGTCAGCGAGCAAGCCGACCGACTGGGCGACGAAATCCGGCCACACGCAAACCGCAGCCGTGCCATGCCGAATCGCTCGCTCGCAGAGCGCGGCGATCGATGTTGGCTGGCAGTCGTTGGTCAGGTCAGTCAGATCAATCAGTGAGATCGCCAGCTCGGCCAGTTGGCGATCGATCATGACCTAATCCCAGATCGCCTTGTGCGTGTCGAGATCGAAGAAGTGCATGTTCTCGGTAGCGACCGCGATCGTGGCGGTGTCTCCCGCACGCACTCGCGAGCGAGGGTGAAACCGGCCGACGGCATTCGACTTGTCGGCGACACCCGACGCTTCGGGCGCATCTGGGTCACCGGAGTCGACCTTGGAGGCATCCAGTGCAAAGTGGACCATGATCTCGGAGCCGAGCGACTCAAGCAGCTGAACCGGGGCGGTGACGGTCCGACCAGGCACCACGTCACCAGCATGTGCAGCATCCTCGAAGTCCTCCGGGCGAATGCCTACAACGACCTGCTTACCGTTGTAGTTGCGCAGTGCAGGGCGAGCGGCGAACGACTCGGGAGCGAGCTGCAACTCGTGACCGCCGAACTTGATCGTGCCTCCGTCGTCGTGCACCGACAGCGTGGCGCTGTACAAGTTCATGGAGGGCGAACCGATGAAGGCTGCAACGAACACGTTCACCGGTCGGTCGTACAGATTCTGCGGGGTATCGACCTGCTGTAGGTACCCGTCTTTGATCACAGCCACGCGATCTCCCATCGTCATTGCCTCGACCTGATCGTGTGTGACGTAGAACGTGGTGACCCCGAGGCTGCGCTGGAGAGCGGCGATCTCAGCGCGCATCTGAACGCGCAGTTTGGCGTCGAGGTTCGACAACGGCTCGTCCATCAAGAACGCCGACGGCTGTCGGACGATCGCCCGACCCATCGCAACACGCTGACGTTGACCACCCGACAGCTGACCTGGCTTGCGGTCGAGGAACGAGGTGAGTTCGAGCACGACGGCGGCCTTGCGGACGCGCTGGTCGATCTCTTCCTTGGGCACCTTCGCCAGCTTGAGTGCAAAGCCGATGTTGTCGTACACCGTCATGTGCGGGTACAGGGCGTAGTTCTGGAACACCATCGCGATGTCGCGATCTTTCGGCTCGACATCGTTGACAACCTTGTCGCCGATCCGCATCTCGCCGTCGGTGATCTCCTCAAGACCAGCGATCATCCGAAGTGCGGTCGACTTACCACAACCAGACGGCCCGACGAGCACCAAGAACTCACCGTCTTCGATGTTGAGACTCAAGTCGTGGATCGCTTGATAGCCGTTGTCATAGATCTTGTTGACCTTGTCGAGCACCACTGTTGCCATGTTGGCCGTAACCCCCGGAAGCGTCTGCGTGAGCAGTTTCATCGCAGTGACGCAGAAGTCTAGAACAGTTCTGCGTTCGCCGCACGAGCCACCTCGATCCGGGTAGACGGATCGAGCGGTAGCCTCGGTTGACGTGAATCAGGTCAAAACCCGCCTTCAGTCGCTCGGTCTCCTCGATCGCGCCTTCGCCAACGCTTCCGACGACGTGCTCGATGCCGCCGTCGCAGGTTTGAACGAAGAGCATCGCCAAGCGGTCGACGAACTCGTGGAAGCCACAGCCTCCGCGGAAACGGTTCGGGCTGCGATTGCCAAGGGTCGTCTCGATGGCACGATGGAAAGCGTCGCGCTCGTACTCGCTGACACCGCTCTGGCCGACTGCATCGAACAACTGGGCGAGCATGCCGACCATCCGACTTCAGATCAGCTTCGCGAAGTGATCCCCGGCTTGATCGAGCGCAATGGTCTGCCGATCACGCAGTTGATGCTTGCGTCGACCGTCGCTGGCGACGCACCGGCCGCGGCGATCATTCGTGACCTGCTCAAACACGACGATCTGATCAAGTTGCCGCCGGCCGAGCCGAAGCCGATCAGCGCGATTGTTCAGGCACCTGTGGTCGATCCTGCGGAGCGGACAGCGATCAAGGCCAAGCGCAACGAGCTTCGCAAGAAGAAGCAAGATGCCGCCAAGGCCAGCCGCGATCAGGCCGCCCGCGCTCGCAACCGAATCTGACGGTTTCGAGGCTCGGCGGATAGGTGAGGATTTTTTGTGCCTGAGTTTCATTTCGCCTGCTGCGCAGTCGAAATAGCGCACCGTAACGATTGGTCGCCTCGCCTATCGGCTCGTCTCCTTAACTGGTCAACGAGACCTGGAACTCGTGATCGAGTAGCCAGGCTTTCACGTTGAGTCCGCCGGCGAAGCCAGTTAGGTTGCCGTTTGAACCAACCACTCGGTGACAGGGCACGACGATTGGGATTGGATTCTTCCCGTTCGCAGCACCAACCGCACGAGCCTTTTTCTTGTCGCCCATCGACGCTGCTTGCTCGCCGTAGCTGATCGTCTGACCGAACGGAATCGTTCGCAGCGCCCGCCAGGCGGCCAGTTGGAAGTCGGACCCGATTGGTGCCAGCGGCAGATCGAAGTCGGTTCGTCGGCCGTCGAAATACTCGGCGAGTTGGGTTCGAGCGTCATCGAGCACGTGATGTTGGCCGACGCCTACGTCGACGACCTCCTGATTCCCGAGGGCTCGCTCGACTGGGTTCCTGGCGTCAGGGTCCCGGTCATCGGTTTCGGTGTCCCACATGATGGCGACCACCGCACGCTCGTCGGCGATGATCGTCAATCGCCCAATCGGGGATGGCAAGGTGGTTCGGTACAGCATGGGTGACTCCTTCATAGTGTTGCCCACAAGTGGTGCATGGCATACGTCCGCCACGGTCGCCAGCGTTGCGCATCAACGCCTTCGGCTCCGAGCGCTGTCAGGGCGTGGCGAACGCCGAGATCGGTGTCGAGGAACACGTCGGGGTCGCCGAGGCCGCGCATGACAACGTACTGAGCCGTCCAGGGGCCGATCCCCCGCAGAGCAACCAACCGGTCGACGATGCTCACTCGATCGGTTCCGGTGTCGAGCACCAGTTCACCATCGGACACCAGTTGCGCAACCGCCTTGAGTGTGCTTGCGCGTGCCGCAGGCATCGGGAAGGTGCTCGGGTCGGCCCCGGCAAGGCGATCCATGGATGGGAACAGGTGGGTGAGATGCGGATGCGCGATCGAGAACGGCTCGGCGAGCGTTGTGGAGATCTTGCCGATCACTGTGCGCGCCCCGGAAACGCTGACCTGTTGCCCGACGATCGCCCGCACCAGCGTTTCCGCCGAGTCAACGCTGCCGGCGACGCGTAGGCCCGGCGTTCGTTCGACGAGCGATGCCAGCAACCGATCCGTGCCCAACGCCGCATCGATCGCCACCGGATCTGCATCGAGGTCGAGGAGTCGACGTACCCGACCGACCGCTGGAGCGAGGTCGCGCCAGTCGGCGAGTTGAAACGTTGCACCGACGTGATCGTTCACGATTCGCACTGCCACGACACCATCGCCGTGAGGCAGTGACAACGTGCGCGAGTACTCGTCGCCGTCGAAGTGTTCGACGCCTGGCACCGCACGCGCCCCGAGAAACGCCAGCAGTTCGCGGCCGGCGAATGGCTGTCGCGTTGCCAGGCGCACGGACACAGTGCCAGCTTCCCGAACGGGTGCACCCCGATTAGCTCCCTGACGCAGTTCGCTCGGCGAGGTCGCGAAAACTTCTCGAATCGTGTCGTTGAACTGGCGCACGCTGCCAAATCCTGCGGCATAGGCGATGTGTGTCATTTCCAGATCGGTGGTCTCGATCAGAATCCGCGCAGTTTGAGCGCGCTGGGCACGTGCAAGCGCGAGCGGTCCAGCACCCAACTCGTCATTCAGGAGTCGGCTCAGCTGGCGACTGCTATAGCTGAGTCGCAGCGATAGCCCTTCGACTCCGTCGCGGTCGACGACTCCGTCAGCGATCAGCCGCATCGCCCTAGCGACGAGATCGCCCCGCAAATTCCATTCCGGCGAACCCGGCGCGGCATCAGGTCGGCATCGCTTGCACGCTCGGAACCCACGTTGCTGGGCGGCGGCAGCGGAACGGTAAAAGTCGACGTTCATGCGCTTGGGCGTGACGGCCGGGCAGCTCGGACGACAGTAGATCCCGGTCGTCCGCACCGCCACGTAAAACCACCCGTCGAATCGCGCATCGCGGCTCTGTGCCGCTCGGTAACACCGGTCGTCGTCGAGTACCAGCGTGTCGATCACGGACACCATCATGCCTGACCAGGGTCGCCACGACTAGCGGAAATCAGACACCGGCATTCGGAATCTGGATGCTCGTCACATCCACGGAAACATCGAGGCGCTGGGTCGCCGCGGGGCCACCACGCGTGGGCCGCATCGGCAAGGTCGGTGCGATCCGGTTCAACGCCCGCTCAGGGCGTGTGGGGTTCCTTCGGAAGTCCTAACACTCGTTCGCCGACGATGTTTCGTTGGATTTGGCTGGTGCCGCCCCAGATCGTTTCGGAGCGCGAGAAGAAGAACGCCGACATCATGGGGCTGACGGGGTAGCCGTCGCGGCGTTTGTCGCGCACAGCGCCAGGCCACCCGCCGTCGGGCCCGGCGTCGATCAGCATCGAGTTGGCACCGTAGATGTCGAGCGCCAGCTCCATCGCCGCCTTGTGCATCTCCGACCAGAACATCTTGTTCGTTGCGCCTAACGCGATCGTGCCCATGTCTTTCGAACCGCTCAGCGCCGACGACAAATTGCGCAGCCCGTTGATTCGGAGGATCTGAATCTTTGTGTAGTAGTGCATCAAGCGTTGACGGATGCCGGCCTCGTGGATCTTGCCGTTCGCCTCTGCCTGCTCGCGCAGCAGGCGGAACTCCTCTTCGAAGCGCCGGAAGCCCGTCGTCGCCGATTGGCCGCGTTCGAATGCGAGCGTCGAGTTGGCGACCTTCCAGCCGTTGTTGACACCGCCGACGACATTGTCCTTCGGGCAGTGGGCGTCGGTGAAGAAGACTTCGCAGAACTCGGCTGTGCCGTCCGGCTGAGTGATCCCGCGCACCTCGACACCGGGCTGTTTCATCGGGACCAGCAGGTACGAAATGCCCTTGTGCTTCGGCGATACAGGGTCGGTGCGGGTCAGCAGGAAGCAGTAGTCGGCGTGGTGGCCTTGCGTGGTCCACACTTTCTGGCCGTTGATCACCCATTCGTCACCATCGAGTTCGGCGGTCGTCTTGAGGCTGGCCAGATCGGAACCTGAATTGGGCTCAGAGAAACCCTGGCACCAACGAATCTGACCCTTCAAGATTCCG
>JANOTN010000376.1:0-2016 GCA_031416375.1 Ilumatobacteraceae bacterium | reverse complement strand
AGCGGACCGGTCCGTGCGAGGTGTTCGGCCAACGACGGCCCATCGACGAGTTCCATGACGATGTAGAGGTCGCCATCGTCCTCGCCGGCGTCGAACACGGTCACGGCGTGACGGTGGCTGAATCCGGCCGTGGTCTGACCCTCGCGGAGGAACCGCTCGCGTCCCGTCGGATCGGCGGTGGCCGCGACGCTGGAGCTCAGGAGCTTGACGGCCACCCGGCGGCCGAGGCGCGTGTCGAGAGCGGCGTGCACCCGCGAGGTCCCGCCGACGCCGAGTTGGTCGCCGAGTACGTAGCGTTCGGCCAATCGGCGTGACATACCGTGACCGTACCCAGCCCGCCGCCGATTCTGACCGCGCCCCCTGACCAACACAGATGTCAGCACCGAGCCGGGGCCGCATCCCGCGGTCCCGGCTCTTCGCGTCGACCTTTACCTCAGACAACCATGAGCACGCTTCCGTCGCGGGCCTCGATGGCTGCGGTCAACCGGTAGCCGCCCCCGACGAGCGGCCGAGGTCCGCATTGACGCCACTTGCATGACCTAAGGCAACCGACAGAGGACGTATCTCGAATGGTGCTTTAGCCCGCCGAGGTCTGTGTCGATGAATCAGATAATGCCACGCTCTCCTGGCTCAGTAAAGGATATGGGAACCACAGTCGGTGTTCGAACGGCGCGCGCATTTCTCGCTGCGGCGCTTGCGGCCGAGCGTCGTTGTCACTGCGAGCCTCGCAGACGTATCGCCAGTACAGGCGATATCCACAACGCTAGTGATCTCGGAGTTTCGTGTCAGAGGGCCAAACGGTGCGAACGACGAGTTCATCGAGATTCAGAACATCAGTTCCGCTGACATTACGGTCGCAGATTCGGGTGCCGGTACCGGTTTTGGCGTAGCTGCGTCCGACGGTGTCGCTCGGTGCGTGATTCCGAACGGAACGGTGATCCCGCGTTACGGCCACTACCTGTGCGTCAACAGCGTCGGCTATTCGTTGGCGGCATATCCCGCTGGGAACGGCACGACCGCGACCGGTGACGCCACGTACACCACGGACATCCCGGACAATGCTGGCATCGCTCTCTTCGACTCAAGCGTTCCAGCGAACTTCGACGTGGCTCATCAGATCGACGCGGTCGGCTCCAGCTCGGAGGCGAACTTGCTCTACAAGGAAGGCACCGGCTACCCGGCGCTGACACCATTCAGCATCGACTACAGCTTCTATCGCAACCTTTCGACCCCGCAGATCGCCTCGACTGCCATCGACACGGCGACTCCTGGCATCTCGGAGGACACCGACGACAACGCCACTGATTTCGTATTCGTGGACACTAACGGCACGTCGGCCGGAGCTGGGCAACGACTCGGTGCCCCTGGGCCGGAAAACCTCTCATCACCCGTCGTCAACGGAGGATTGTCCGTCGCATTGCTCGACCCGTGCGTCGACGAGAACACGTCGCCGAACGCCGTCTTCGACGCCACGAGTGATCCTGGCAACAACTCCACGTTCGGCACGGTGGAATTTCGCCGAACGATTACCAACAATACGGGTGGCAACGTCACCAGACTGCGCTTTCGTATCGCCGATCAGCGAACATTCCCAGCGCCTTCAGGATGGGCCGACATGCGCAACCGGACTTCGAGTTCGGGGGTTGTCAATGTCGACAGGGTGCCGTGCGGATCCGGCAACTCGAACGTCACCGTGAACGGCACGACCCTGGAGCAACCACCGTCTCAGCCAAACGGAGACGCATTCAACAGTTCGATGAGCGCAGGAGTCGTGACGCTCGGCACGCCACTCACGGCGGGGGCATCGATTGATGTCCGACTTCTGTTCGGCTTGCAGCAGTTAGGTACAATGCCGTTCAGTTAGAAGTACATGGGTGTAGTTTGGGGGATGGCCAGAGCTGGTTGGAGAAAGCCTGAGACGAAGACCCGGTTGTCGGATCTGGTGTCGGTCGGGTTGTTGGCGCAGGTATTCCCGCCGGCGGTGGTCGATGATGTGATCGCCGAGTGTGGTCGCAC
>JANOTN010000375.1:0-35870 GCA_031416375.1 Ilumatobacteraceae bacterium | reverse complement strand
ACGAGCAGTTCGTCATGGAGGCAGAGCACGATTCGGGCTCCGATCGATTCACCCCGTGAACGCACGGTCACGGCCCACACTTTGAAGAACTCGGCGGCTGCCCCTTGAATCACAGCGTTACGGGCGAACCGCCCTCTGGCCGCTGCGACCTGACGGGCGCGGTCGATGTTGCCCTCGACGGAGTCGTCGACCCACATTCGCACGCGACGGCCGCCGAACGTCATCACGTCGTCGCCTGCCCGGCCACAGGCGGCTGCCGATTCGAGGAATCCCATCGCGGTCGGGTAGGTGCGTTCGAGGCCCCGCAACGCGTGCGCTGACTCGCCAGTCGTCGATCCATACATTGCCCCGAGCACAGCCACCTTGGCGATCTCTCGCTCGACCCCGAGTTCCGCTGCGACTGGCTGGTACAGGTCGGCGTCGGCCGTGGCCGCAATCAAGGCGGGGTCGCCTGATACGGCGGCGAGCACGCGCGGCTCGATCTGGCCGAGGTCTGCGCGTACAAAAACGTGGCCCGGTTCGGCGGCGACAGCCGGTCGCATTTCGGCTGGCAAGTTGTGGAGCCCGGAGGACGCCGTCATTCGACCCGCTGCACCGTCGGAGCTGGTCCATTCGCCTCGCAGTCTGCCGTCGCGCACGTTCTCGTCCAGCCAGCGGTACCCGTACGTGGTGGCGATTCGTTCGGCCTTGCGCCACGTCAACAGGGCATCGACGAGCGGATGTACGAAACGGAACTGTTCAAGCCGCCACGCCCGAGTGTCGGGTACGTCAACTGAAACGCGCCGCAACATTGCTTTGACATCGGCAGGGTTGCGGAGGTCGATCCTCGGCCCAGGTGGGGCGTTGGCAAGGACCATTTGATCACGTTGACGTCGGAGACCTTCGGCTTCAGCATCGTCGGTTGGGCGACGACCAACCGCTTCATCGATAATCCGGTTGACCTCGACCATGTCGATTGGGAGACCTTCGACCGTGAGTTCGGCGCACAGATATTCGGCAGCCGACTCGGACCGAGCCGTGGAGAGCGCTCGATCGGGAAACGGCCGCTCGGCGAGCTGCGCCCGTTGAATCATTGCGACCTCACACGCCAGACCTGCCCATTGCGCTAGCCGGGCCGGCGAGTCTCCCCAGCCACCGATTACCCACTCTGGCCTGAGATGTCGATCGGGGCGAATCGGGTTATCTCGATCACCGCCTTCGTCGGCGGTCGAGAGGAGATCAAGTTGACCCATTGACGGGAGGCTGCTGGAAGACAGGCCCTGCAGCGTTGCCCAGACGCCGGGGATTGTCGCCCGCCAACCACCTCGCAAGAGCCGATGTACGGTGAGCACGTCCCAACACCGGCCGATCCGAACACCGGCAGCTGCCAGCGGGTCAGCAATCGATCGATCCCACCAGATCCAGCGCGGCCCCGTTGCCAAATCGAGAATCCGAATGAGACTGATCGGATCGTCGTCGGCTACTGCCAGGCTTTCGGTGCCGACCACCAATCCCAAACCGACTCCAGGTCTGAATGCGAGCCCGACATCACCGCCGCGTGTGACGCCGCGTTCAACAAGCCAGGCGGCGACAACTTCCGGGTCGATGTCGGCCAGCATGATGCGGCGATTCTCGCACGCTCAGCACCATCGAGCCGGTCCAAGCCCTATTCCGATGACCCGGCGGCGGTAGGGTCGCGGCTCGACATGGCGACATTGCGATTCAGCTTCGGCACGATGGGGTCAGGGAAAAGCACCCTGGCACTCCAAATCCACCACAATCTCTCGTCGCGTCATCTGTACGGCCTGCTCCTCACCCGTCTTGACCGTGACGGGCATCAGGTCACGAGTCGGCTGGGTGTCGCCGCCCCGGCCATCCAGGTTGAACCGGACCTCGATATTCATGCGCTGGCGATCCAGCACTGGCCGCTGCATTATCTTGTGTGCGACGAAGTTCAGTTCTACACGGTGGCGCAATGCGAGCAACTTGGTCGGGTGGTCGACGACATGGAGGTCGATGTCTACGCCTTTGGCCTGATCACCGACTTTCGTGGACTCCTGTTCGAAGGCACGAAGCGGATGCTTGAGATCTCCGACGAGCGGGTCCCGCTCCAGGTCGAAGCGCGCTGCTGGTGTGGTGGTCGGGCAACCCATAACGCTCGCGTCGTCAACGATTTTGTCGTGTACGAGGGCGAGACGGTGGTGGTCGGCGATACGGCAGACCCGTCAGCACAAAAGATGTTCGGTGACACAGTTCGCTACGAGCTGCTCTGCCGTCGCCACTACAACCTCGGCGAGATCGGAAACTGATCCATGCTGCAACTACGCCGAACGTTTCTTCGTCGCCGGCACCAACTGATCTAGCGCTGGGCGATTGCTGCGAGTACCTCGTCGAAGGCGGACAGCGAATGGCCGCTGGCGAATCGGTCGATGTGGGGGAGGGCGGCGGCGATGCCTCCGACGAGCGGTTGATAACGCTCACTCTTGGCCCTCGGATTGACCCACACGATCCGGTGGGCGAGGCGTGCGAGACGTGCCATCTGCTCGCCAAGCAATGCAGGGTCGCCGCCTTCCCAGCCGTCTGACACGATCACGACGACCGCGCCGCGGGCCAGGCCGCGTCGGCCCCACTCGTCATTGAACGTCTTGAGTGCTTCACCGATCCGCGTCCCGCCAGACCAATCTCCGACCGAGCCGACGGCATCGCGCAAGGCACGTTCCGGGTCGGCGTCGGTGACACGCAACGCGCGGGTGAGACGGGTCAGTTGGGTTGCGAACACAAACGTCTCAGCGCGTAGCGCCTTGACTGCGCCGTGGAGTAGGTACAGGTAGGCACGCGAGTAGGCCTCCATCGAACCGGACACGTCGGCGATCAACACAACCCGACGGCGGCGCTCGGTAGGACGCCTATGTGTGAGATGAAATGGCTCGCCACCGGTTCGCCTCGCCTGACGCATCGTCGCCCGGCGGTGAATCGTGTCGCCACGCGGGTGACGTCGTCGGCGACGGCTCGGGCGCAGCGGCGCTGACACGTTCATCGCCGCCACGACTCGACGAAGTTGGGCGAGTTCCTCGGGAGTGCAGTCGGCGAAGTCGCGCTGACGCAGCAGTTCGTCGTTGCTGGCGGGAGCGGCTTGCGGTGACTCCGCGTGGTCATCATCGTGGTCATCATCGTGGTCGTGGTCGGTGATCGGTGAGGGTTTCTGTTCGGTTTCCGATGATGTTGGCGCGGGTGCCGCGTCAGGGTCCGACGGTGCCGGCGTCGGACCGCCACGCTGAAATGCTGGCAGTAGTTCGGGTTGGTTGAGGTCGCCTCGGCTGTCGGCGGCGTCGGTCATGCCCCGGAACACGTCGTTGAAGACAGCGTCATAGGCGGCGATCTCGTGTGGGCTGGCGGCCAAGGTCACGCGTCCGAGCCAGTACAACTCGCCGGTTGTCGCCGGACAGGTGAGCTGGATTGACGCTGCAAATCGCCCGGCTCGTTCGGGTGTCACCCCTACGTCAACCGACCGAAGCAGCTCAGCGAAACGTGCTGACATCGCCGCCAGATCGAGCCTTCCAGGGCCGCTACGCATCAGCGCCGACGAGCCAGGCAAGCGAACGCTCGGTAGCTAGCTGAGCGTCTTCTCGATACTTCAGTACGGAACCGATCGTGAGTGCCGCCGCCTGTTCGGTGAGCACGTTGAAGCCGAGCAGCCTGAGCGCCTCGACCCACCCGATCGCTTCAGCGATCCCTGGAGCCTTCTGGACATCGAGCGTGCGCAGCCGCGAGACGGCGGCAGCGACCTGATCAGCCAGCGACTCGTGCGCGGCTGGTACTCGGGTACGAATGATTTCGGTCGCCCGCGCGCGAGACGGGTAGTCGATCCAGTGGTACAGGCAGCGACGCTTGAGTGCGTCATGCAAATCACGGGTTCGGTTCGAGGTCAAGATCACGATTGGTGGATGCGTGGCGCGTTGGGTGCCCAGTTCGGGAATCGTGACCGACTGCTCGGACAGCACTTCGAGCAGGAACGCCTCGAATTCGTCATCGGCTCGGTCTATCTCGTCGATCAACAGCACTGCTGGGCGCGGGCCGGGATGCCGGAGGGCGGTTAAGACGGGACGCTCAACGAGAAACTCGTCGGTGAACATGTCGGCATCGGCGAGGTGGTCGCGGCGTGCTTCGGCGAGTCGGATCGACAGGAGCTGACGCGTGTAGTTCCACTCATACAACGCCTCGCCAGCGTCGATCCCTTCGTAACATTGCAGGCGGACGAGCGGTGTGTCCAGTGCGATCGCCAGTGATTTGGCGGCTTCGGTCTTGCCGACCCCAGCTTCACCTTCAAGCAAGATCGGTTGCGGGAGCCGGGCGGCGCAGAACAGGGCGGTAGTGAGGCCTTGGTCCGCGAGGTAGCCGGTATCGGCCAGCGCCCGGCCGAGTGAGTCGACGTCGGGGATCAACTGATCGAGCGTGCTCACGCTGGCTGGTACGTCTCGGGGCTCGCCGCAAACGCTCGCAAACATCCGCTCCCGCAGAACCAAACCCGAATGCCATCGTGGTCGAGATGCAATGACGAGTCAACCATCACTACTGGCATGCCACACACCGGGTCGGTTCCAGTTTCCGTAGTCGAGTTTGACTCGTTCACCGGTCGTCCCGATGGTCGCGGACGCAGCGACACGATCTCACTCATGATCGAGAGCGCGACCTCGTTCGGCGTGCGGGCACCGATGTCGAGGCCTGCCGGGCTATGGATCCGAGCCGTGTGCGACGAGCACATTCCCAGCGAGGCGATCACGGCTTCGCCGCGCTTGCGGCTGGCGACCAATCCGATATACGCCACGTTGGCTTCAAGCGCCGCTGCCAGAGCGGCTTCCTCGTCGCGGCCGTGACTGGCAACCACGACCGCCGATGCTCCGGTGAAGTCATCGTCGAGCACGTAGCCGAGTGGAGCTGCCAATCCATGCAGCGCGAGTGCGACCGGAGCGGTGCCGATCACAACGAGCCGTGGGGCTGGCAGAACAGGCTCCATGAAGATCTCGAGTGTGCCGCCGGACAGGCACGGGTTATGAACGACGAGTTTGCCCGGTTGATCCGACTCGGGAGTTGGCGTGATTCGAAGCAGCAGTGATTCACCACTGTCGAGTAACGCAAGCCCTTGGGCGCGTACGGTTGATTCGGCACACGAGCCACCCACGAATCCCTCGATCGTTCCGTCCGGGAGCACGATCGCTTCGGCCCCTGGCTTGGCGCTCGTTGGCGCTTCGGCGAGCACGACCCGGGCGTGTACGTACGGCACACGCCCGTCACGCAGCTCACGGATCCGCTGATCGAGCATCGGTCGACTAGTCCTCGAAGGCGAGGTCGGTGCGCAGCGTTTTGCCTTGCATGGTCATCCAGACTTGGGCGGGTGTCAGCGGCATGTCGGCGTGGCGGATGCCATAGGGCTTGAGCGCATCGATGACGGCGTTGACTACTGCAGGTGGTGACCCAACGGTGGCCGACTCGCCGACTCCCTTGACGCCGAGCGGGTGATGCGGCGAGGGTGTGACCGTCTCGCCGAGTTCGAACGTCGGCACCTCCACCGGCGTGGGGAGCAGATAGTCCATATAGGAACTTCCAAGACACGTACCTTCCTTGTCGAAGGCAATTACCTCCATCAGCGCCATGCCAATCCCATCGACGAGACCGCCGTGGATCTGGCCTTCGACGATCATCGGGTTGATCCGTGGGCCGCAATCATCGACGGCGATGAACCTTCGCACCTTGACGTGCCCCGTTCCCGGGTCGACATCGACGACGCAGATGTAGGCACCAAACGGGTAGGTGAGGTTGGGCGGATTGTAGACCGCTTGGGCGTCGAGGTGACCTTCGACGCCCTCTGGAAGTTCGAGCGAGGAGTGGGCAAGCAACGCCAGTTCCTGGATCGTCTTGCCTTGGTCGGGGTCGCCTTTGACGAACCATCGACCGAGTTCCCACTCGAGGTCATCGACCGAACATTCGAGTGCCGCTGCGGCGACGATCTTTGCTTTCTCGCGCACTTTCCGAGCCACGACGGAAGCCGCTGCGCCAGACACCGGTGTCGAACGAGACCCGTAGGTGCCGAGTCCGAACGGTGTGTTGTCGGTGTCACCGTTGATGACTTGAATGTCTTCGGGAGGGATTCCCAGTTCATGCGAGACGATCTGGGCGAAGGTTGTCTCGTGGCCCTGACCCTGTGACTGCACCGACAGTCGGATCTGTGCTTTGCCGGTCGGATGGATTCGCAAGTCGCAACCGTCGGCCATACCCAGACCGAGAATGTCCATCGTTTTTCGTGGCCCGGCACCGACACCTTCAGTGAAGAACGAGATCCCGATTCCCATCAGCTCACCGCGTGTGCGCTTCTCAGCCTGCTCGGCGCGTAACTCGTCGTAGCCGGCCATGTCCATCGCCAACTGGAGTGCCCTCGGATAGTCGCCTGAGTCATATTCCCATCCGGTTGGAGTGGTGTATGGGAACTGCTCGGGGCGCAGCAGGTTCATCATCCGCAGTTCTGCGGGGTCCATCCCGAGTTCGTCGGCCAGGCAATCGACGATCCGCTCGACCAGGTACACCGCTTCGGTGATCCTGAACGAGCAAGCGTAGGCCACGCCGCCGGGGGCCTTGTTGGTGTAGACGCCGGTCACCTTGCAGTGCGCCGCCCCGTAGTCGTAAGAGCCGGTGAAGATGTGGAAGAAACCAGCCGGATAGTTGGTCGGTTGCGCCGTTGCGTTGAACGCTCCGTGGTCGGCCAGCACGTCGACTTTGAGGCCGAGGATCTTGCCGTCTTTGGTTGCGGCGATCTCACCTTTCATGTGGTAGTCGCGGGCGAAGCCGGTCGACATCAGATTCTCGGAACGGTCCTCAACCCACTTGACAGGACGCTTGGTTACGATCGACCCGACGATCGAGCACACGTAGCCCGGATAGATAGGAACCTTGTTCCCGAACCCACCGCCGATATCAGGGGCGATCACCTGGATCAGGTGTTCGGGAAGTCCGGCGACCATCGCGTACACGGTGCGGTGGGCGTGGGGTGCCTGTGTGTTGGAGTAGAGGGTCAGCTTGCCCGACAGCGGGTTCATGTCGGCGACCGTGCCGCAGGTTTCCATCGGAGCGGGGTGCGAGCGGGGGTAGAGCATCGCCTGCTTGACGATCACGTCGGCGCTGGCGAACACAGCGTCGGTGGCGGCAGCGTCGCCCGCTTCCCAATCGAAGATGTGGTTGTCGGTCTTGCCGTCCTTGTCGTCGCGGATTACGGGCGCACTCGCATCCATCGCACGCTTGGCGTCGATCACCGGTTCGAGCACCTCGTACTCGACATCGATCAACTCGAGTGCATCACGAGCCGAGTAGCGGTCGTCGGCGATCACAAACGCGACCTCCTGACCGTGGAAGCGGACCTTGTCGGTGGCGAGCACGGCTTGCGTGTCGTACGACATCGTCGGCATCCAGGCCAATCCCAGCGTTTCGAGTACGGCGCCGGTGATCACGGCGTGAACCTTCGGATGTGCCTCGGCGCGCGACGTGTCGATCGAAATAATCCGTGCGTGGGCGTGAGGGCTGCGCAGGATCGCAGCGTGGAGCATGTTGGGCAGGTTGATGTCGTCGATGAAGCGGCCCTTGCCGCGCACGAACCGGACATCCTCTTTGCGCTTCATCCGCCCGAACCCGATTGGGTTCCCAGCCGCACTGATTGGAACCTCTGTGATCGTCATGACTTCACACTTTCCGGCTGGTGAGCTGCGGCCCACTGGACTGCTTTGATGATGTTGTCGTACCCGGTGCAGCGGCACAACTGGCCGGACAGGCCATCGCGGATTTCGGTCTCGGTCGGATTCGGGTTGTTGTCGAGCAGCGACTTGGCGGCGATCATCATGCCGGGCGTGCAGAAGCCGCATTGCAGGCCGTGGCACTCAATAAAGCCCTGCTGAATCGGGTCAAGACCGGCGGCAGTTTCGAGCCCCTCGATCGTGGTGATCGTGCTCCCGTCGGCCATCCCGGCCAGCACGGTGCAACTCTTGACGGGCACGCCATCCATGCTGACGACGCACACGCCACAGTTGGAGGTGTCGCACCCCCAGTGCGTGCCAGTCAGCCCGAGATCCTCGCGGATGAAGTGGACGAGCAACTTGCGTGCCTCGCACGAGGCCGAACGCTCGGCTCCGTTGATCGTGACGCTGACATTGACGGTCCCAGCCATCATTGGCCCCCTGTTGCTCGGGCGACGGCACGTCGCAGTGCTCGCGCTGTCAATTCGCCGGCGAGGTGGCGTTTATATTCCGCTGGACCACGTTGGTCAGTCGTCGGGTTGCACTCCGCAGCTGCTGCCGCGGCAGCTGCCACAATCACGGTTTCGGTAGCCTGTTGGCCGCGCAGCACGGCTTCTGCGGCGGGGGAGACGTAGTGGTCGGCACCAACGGCGCAGAGTCCGATTCCGGCATCAACGATCGTGTTGCCATCCATCCAGACCGCCGCCGCAGCTGCAGCGATCGCCCAGTCTCCGACGCGGCGTTCGACCTTTTCGTACGCGCATCCGCATCCGTTGCGGATCGGGATTCGGATCTCGGTGAGAATCTCGGCGTCACCGACGACGGTTTGGTACGGACCCACGTGGAGTTCGCGCACCGGAACCGAGCGCCAGCCGTCAGCACCACGAATTGTGACGACGGCGTGGAGTGCCGACAATGCGGCCGACAAATCTTCCGCTGGGTCTGCCTGGCAGAGTGAGCCGCCGACGGTGCCGCGATTGCGGACGACTGGGTCGGCGATCACTCGCTCGGCGTCGTGCAGCACCGGGAAGTGTTCGCCGACCAGTGCGGAGTGGAGCACGTCGTTGTGACGTGCCATCGCCCCGATTACGAGGTCAGTGCCGTCGATCCGAATGGTGCCGAGTTCGGCGGCCAATCCGTTGATGTCGATTACGTGTTCCGGCTGTGCCAGTCGAAGTTTCATCATTGGCAGCAAGCTGTGGCCACCGGCGACTAATCGGGCCTCTGGGCCAAGCTGTTCGAGTAGCTGAATCGCGTGGTCGACGCTGGTTGCCCGTTCGTATCCGAACGGTGCTGGTACCTGCATGAGCGGTCCCCCTTATGGCTCGCTTCGTTGTCGGAGAAGACCGATCTGCCTTCTCCCCGAGAACGACGTGATCAGCTTTCGGTGAGTCTCCCGCGGCGAACGTGACGCGTCAACTTCTGGCATCGATTTCTGCTCCGCTTCTGATTCCTACCAGGCGGTAACTACGCTCACGCTCATGACTGAAGCCGTAATCGTTGCCACCGCCCGTAGCCCGATTGGGCGCGCTATGAAGGGTTCGCTCGTCGACCTTCGGACCGACGATATGTCGGCCCAGATCGTGCGAGCTCTGATGGCGAAAGTGCCGGAGGTGTCAGCCGACGACGTCGAGGATTTGATCATGGGCGTCGGCCAGCCATCGGGGGAGGGCGGCTTCAATCTCGGCCGTGTCGTCGCCGTGCTGGCTGGTCTCGACAACGTGCCGGGAGTGACCGTCAACCGGTATTGCTCATCGTCGTTGCAGACAATCCGAATGGCTGCCCACGCGATCAAAGCTGGTGAAGGCGACTGTTTCATCGCCGCCGGTGTCGAAACGGTGAGTCGCTACAGCAACGGTGTGTCCGACACGGCCCCAAATCCGGTGTTCAAACCATCGGGAGCCCGGACGTCTGGCCGCTCGCAAGGTGGCGCTGAAGTGTGGACACCCGGTGAGGGTTTGCCCGACGTCTACATCGCGATGGGTCAAACTGCCGAGAACGTGGTGCAGCAGGAAGGCGTGACCCGTCAGGAGATGGATGAGTTCGCCGCTCGTAGCCAGCAACTTGCGGTCGCCAATCAGGAGAACGGTTTCTGGGATGCCGAGATCACACCACTTACGCTTCCCGACGGCACGGTCGTGATGAAGGACGACGGCCCACGTGCAGGCACAACCTTCGAAGGGTTGTCGACGTTGAAACCAGTTTTCCGACCTGATGGTTCGGTCACCGCCGGTAACGCCTGCCCGCTCAACGACGGTGCTGCGGCGGTGATGGTGATGAGCGACAGTAAGGCTCGCCTGTTGGGCCTCACTCCGCTCGCTCGAATCGTGTCGTCCGGTGTGTCGGGGCTGAACCCGGAGATCATGGGGCTCGGTCCGATTGAGGCCAGTCGCCAGGGGCACGCAACCCCGGGTAAGGCGATGGATGACATCGACCTGGTCGAGATCAACGAGGCGTTCGCCGCCCAAGTGATCCCCTCAGCTAGGCATCTCGGAATTCCGTGGGAGAAGCTCAATGTGCATGGCGGTGGAATCGCCCTCGGTCACCCATTCGGTATGACCGGCGCACGGATCATGACGACCCTGATTCATGGCCTCCAAGAGGCAGACAAGCAGTACGGGTTGGAAACGATGTGCGTCGGCGGCGGACAGGGCCTAGCCATGATCATCGAACGTTTGAACTGAGGCGACCAGACTCGGCCCCTATTACATGGTGTTACATCAGGTGTCTGACACCATCTGTAACAGCGGGTTGGGAAAGATCTGGATCGACGTGTACGTCCAGGCGTTCGACGTAGCCCCGCTACTGTCGAGGATCGTGTTCGTGTTTCACCCGATTTCAGCCGATACCCGACTTCGCCTGATCGCCGCCGGGCTTGACCCAGATGCTGTCGCCGCGCTGGTGAGGATGGCTGTGTCTGAGGATCTGATTGGTGGCATCGACGTCACCTCGCACGCCACGATTCCTGTCGCTCAACACAGCGTCGCGACGCTGCGCTCGCGCCAGCCTGGAGTTGTTGCTGGGTTGTCGGTCGCCGCCGCCGTTATCGACACGGTGTGCGGTGCGAGTGGGTTCGAATACCTCGTCTCCGACGGCGATCGCGTCGATTCAGACCAGAACGTGGGGCGCGTGACAGCACCGACGAGAGCCCTCTTGACGGCCGAGCGAACGGCGCTCAATCTGCTCTGCCACCTCTCAGGGGTCGCCACCCTCACCCGCAAATGGGCAGACGAGTTGGAAGGTACCGGGGCTGTCGTGCGTGATACTCGAAAGACGACGCCTGGTTTGCGAGCGCTTGAGAAGTACGCGGTCCGTTGCGGTGGCGGCACCAACCATCGAATGGGGCTGTCCGATATGGCGCTGGTGAAGGACAATCACGTCGCCGCAGCCGGGGGAGTGGCCGAGGCGTACGCGTTGATACGTTCGTTGGAGGGCACGATTCCGGTCCAGATAGAAGTTGATTCGTTGGCGAGTCTTGCCGAAGCGATCGCTGCTGGAGCGGACGAGGTGATGCTCGACAACTTTGACACCGACGGGATGCGGGCGGGGGTGGCGTACCGCAACGAACACGCGCCACACGTTCGACTTGAGGCCAGTGGCGGCCTCACGCTTGACATCGCTCGATCGGTGGGCGAGACCGGAGTCGACTACATCGCCGTCGGCGAACTGACCCACTCGGCGAGCGTGCTTGACATCGGCCTCGACCTCACGGTGTCGTAAGACGTCCTGCGAGTCACGCGGCCCCCAGCGGCGATCTGACTTACTTGTCGCCTCAGACGACGCCGAACACCTCGGTGACGATGATCAGGTCGGTGCCTGGCGGTAATCCAAGTTGTGTGTCACCAGCGTCTCCAAAGGCGAATGTCGGCGGCATCGAGATCACGCGGACTGTCCCCACCCGGGCACCTTCGAGACCCTTGCCGAGCCCGGGGATCGGTGATTGCTCGCCGATTGGCACCGGTACCAATTCGTTGCGGTCCCACGTGTTGTAGAGCACCGCTTGGTTGTCGCCGCGCACCAGCAGGAGGTGTACGAGCGCCGTATTGCCTGATTCGACCAACGCCCCGTCGCCAACGGTGACATCGGTGAACGTCACATCCGTGGCTCCGACCGATGGCGGGATCTCGATGTCGAGCGGGGCTTGGTCGGGCGTCGCCGGTGGAATCACCGCGCGTACCTCGAGCACGAACGTGAGCGCATCGCCAGGCTTGATGTCGTCGCCTGGCGGGTTGTCGCCGTATGCCAAGTCCGCCGGAATGTCGAGTCGCCTCACGGTGCCCGCCTGGGCACCGATCAGGCCGTCATCCCAGCCTTTGATTACGCCGCCCCGGCCGAGCGGGAAGTCGAGCGGCTCGTCACGTTCGTAACTCGAATCGAACTTGAGGCCGTCGGCAGATCGGATCCCCGTGTAATCAACGAACACCGTGTCGCCGACGGCTGCGGCACGGCCGGTTCCCGGCCGCAGATCCTGGATCACGAGGGTTGTCGGCAACTGGCACGGCCGAATCGCTGGCGGGAGCGCCCCGGGGACCAACTGGATTGGGTCGCCCTCGTTGACGCAGTCGTCGGCGGAGACGGGGGCCGACACAAACGGCGCTGCCGTGGTGCCTGCCGTGGTGCCGGTTGTCGTGCCTGTTGTCGTGCCTGTTGTCGTGCCGGAACTCGAGTCACCCTTGCCGCATCCTGGGGCGATCAACGCCAGACTTGCGATGACGGCAAATCGAGATCGTGTGAATCGCATGAGCAGCGACGCTACTCCGGCGACCTGATCACCGGTCGGCGAGCCAGACCGCTTCGGCATCACCGATCGGAGTTGACGCCGGGCCATTGACGAATGGCCAGAGTTCCTCGGCAATCCGGCGATAGTTGCCGGTCGACCCGAGTTCCCCGAGCAGGGCGTACAACCCAAGATTGATTCGCTGGATGAATACGAACGCTTTTGGCACGGTGGCGTATTGCGAGATCGGGCTCGACCGATCAAACGTGTGGCGGACGATGCTGCTGGCGTACTCACCCGTCCACGTCATGGTCTTGTCGACCCGAACCGGCGAGTAGAATTGCTGGAAATAGGCGCCGACGGCGTCGGTGGCGACGGGAGCCCCGGGTTTGAGCATGCCTGCCCGTTCGACGATTGAACGAAACTCGGCGTCGTCGTTGTCGACCGCTGCCGACTTGACCATCGCCGCGAACGTGTGCATTTCGTTCGGTGTGAAGTGCTTTACCAAGCCGAAGTCGAGAAACGTGACTCGTCCGCCACCGTGAAACAGGTAGTTCCCGGGATGTGGATCTCCGTTGAACGCTCGCATTCGATACAGACTTCGGAACACGAAGCGGAAGATCGTCTCGCCCGCCAGGTCACGTTCGTGCTGGTCCCAGGTGAGCAGTTGATCCCAGGTGGCACCGTTGACCAACTCCGACGTCAACACCCGTCCGCTCGACAGATGCGCAACGACTTCCGGGATGTGCACGTACGGGTGACCGCGGAAGAACTCGGCGAACTCCTGTTGATTGTGCGCCTCGCGTCGGTAATCGAGTTCCTCGGTCAGCCGGTCCTTGATTTCCTCGACCATGTCATCTGGGTCGAGCCCACCGAAACCTTGCTTGAGGATCACGCCGAGCATGTCGGCGTTCTTGAGGTCGCTCTCGATTGCCTCGGCGACGCCGGGGTATTGCACCTTGACGGCGACCGGGATCTCGTCGCCAGTACTGGGGTCGACTGCGACGGCGCGGTGGACCTGACCGATCGACGCGGCGGCGATCGGCACAGGGTCCCATTCGACGAACAGGTCCGTTGGCGGCATGCCGAGCTCCTGCTCGATCACGCCAGCAGCCAGCTCGCCGGACATCGGGGGAGCGCTTGATCGGAGCTGCGCAAGGGCGACCCGCATCGGCTCGGGCAACCCTCCATCGAGGTAGCTCGCCATCTGGCCGAGCTTCATCAGGGCGCCCTTCATCTGCCCGAGTTCTTTGGTGACTTGGGCGGCGGTTGTGATCTGGCGTTGCTCGTCGAGTTCGATCCGCCGCTCCGTCGATGCAAACACCTTGCGGGCGGCGGTTGACACGTAGGTGCCGCCCACCTTGGCACCAAGTTTGGCGACCTTGGCGGTGCGCCCGAGTCGGCTTGTTCTCACCTGTTGATCCGGTCGACAACCGATCGCGCGGCGCGCAGTAGTTGCGGTACGAACTGGTCGGCGTTAGCGACGACCGCGTCGTGGGAACCATTGACGCGATACACGTCAGCACCTGGAATCCATTCGAAGAGCTTGATTTGGCGACGCAATGGAACCACGTTGTCGACCATCGTCACCACAATCGAGGTCGGTACATCGACGTCACGAATCCAATCGGATGACGAGAATTCGCCGATCGCCTTGCCCGCTTCGAGAATCATCCGCCAGTCGTGACTCGCAGCCTGCTCGATCGCCCACGGGCCCCACGATTGACTCTTGCGCTGGAGGTATACCTGATCGGTGATCCAGTCGCGGGCCTGTAGCGGCGTCACGCGGGCGAGCGCCGCTAATCCGGTGAGGCCTATGAATGACAACCGCTCTGGCCGACTCCCGGCGAAATACGATGCGGTGGCGCATAGAACCAACCCGTCAACCCGATCACGATGACGCTGCCAGACGAGTTGGGCAACCGGCCCGCCCATCGAGTACCCGACCGGGATGAAGGTGTCGACACCGAGCGCGTCGGTGACGGCGATCACATCGTCGGCACAGTCGACGAGCCGAAACGACTTCTTGCTCCGCAGCCCGCGGGCATGGCCGCGATGGTCGAACGAAATCACTCGATAGTGCTCGGAGAGCGGGCCATAGCACGTGAAGTAGTTGAGGTTGCCGTCGCCGTCCATCCATGCAGCAGGACGAGAGTGGGGGCTCCTGGCGGGCCTGCGATGTCGCGAACGAAGACCGTCCCGAGCCCTGGAAGCTCCAGTTGGCGACCTGGCGGGAGGTCTGGAACGTCGGTCGCGCTCGATTCGCTCGTGACGGTCAGAGCGACTCGACCTTCAAGATCTTGACCGTGAGCTGGCCGTTCGGTGCGTGATAGCTAATCACGTCGCCTTGGCTGGCACCTTGCAGCGAACCGCCGAGCGGGCTCGACGCACTGATCACATCGGCACCATCGATCTTCTCTTCGAGATTGCCGACGACATATCGCTCGGCATTGTCGTCACTGTCGCCGTCGTACACGATTGTGTAGACGTACTGGTCGGCGACGATTTGGGCGTTCTCGAGCAGATATTCGAGTTGACGAATCCGACCCTCCATGTGGCCTTGCTCATCCTTGGCGGCGTGATAACCGGCGTTCTCCTTGAGATCGCCTTCTTCTCGTGCCCGTTCGATTTTGTCAGCCACGACGATCCGGCCGCGAGTAGTGAGATCCTCGAACTCAGCCTTCAATCGGTCGTAGGCCACCCGGGAAAACTGCTCAATCGCCATAACCCGAGAGCCTACCCAGCCCCCCCCGTTCCGTCTGCGTGTAACCGTTTTGGGATCTCCCTCTAGATTTGTCGCCCTATGGCACACAGGATTGCAGTTATCGGTGGGGACGGCATTGGCCCCGAAGTCACGGCGGAAGCGATCAAGGTCATGTCGGCGGCGGGCGTTCAGCTCGACACCACCGATTTCGACCTTGGCGGGGCACGGTACCTGCGTGACGGTGAGATCCTCTCGGATTCGGTGCTCGACGAACTACGCGGATTTGACGCGATCCTGCTTGGCGCCGTCGGCTCGCCCGGGGTCCCACCCGGGGTGATCGAGCGAGGCCTGTTGCTCAAGATGCGCTTCGAACTCGATCTCTACATCAACCAGCGCCCGTTTAGCGGAACCGCGCCCGGTCACACGCAAGCTCACGATTTCATCGTGATCCGCGAGAACACCGAAGGCCCGTACGTGGGGGAGGGCGGCGTGCTCCGTAAGGGCACTGCGTACGAGGTCGCCACGCAGGGTTCGGTCAATACGCGAATGGGTGTCGAGCGTTGCGTTCGCTACGCCTTCGACTTGGCGGCGAAACGGGAGCGCAAGCACGTCACACTGGTTCACAAGACCAACGTGTTGACGTTTGCCGGCAACCTTTGGGAGCGAGCCTTCAACGAGGTCGCGGCGGAGTATCCGACAATCGAAACCGCCTATAACCATGTCGATGCCGCCTGCATCTATTTCGTGCAAGACCCGCATCGCTACGACGTAGTGGTGACCGACAACCTGTTCGGCGACATCCTCACCGATCTCGGCGGAGCGGTGTCAGGCGGCATCGGCCTGGCTTCATCAGCCAATCTCAACCCGGCCCGCACCGGCCCGTCGATGTTCGAACCGGTACACGGCTCGGCTCCCGACATTGCCGGCCAAAACAAGGCCAACCCAACCGCTGCAATTCTGTCGGCGGCGCTGATGCTCGACTACCTTGGCGAGACGGCTGCAGCCGACCGGATTCGGGCGGCCTGCGCTGATCCGGTTATCGGCAGCACCACCTCGGTGGGTGACACGGTGGCCTCCCGAGTGCGAGACTGACCGAATGCCGATAACCCCAACCCCAAAGATCTGGATGAATGGCGAACTCGTCGACTGGGAGAACGCCCGGATCCATGTGATGACGCACACGCTTCACTACGGCACCGGAGTGTTTGAAGGTATTCGTGCATATGAGACCGCTCAGGGTCCGGCCGTGTTTCGCCTGACCGAGCACATCGAGCGTCTGCACAACTCGGGGAAGATCCTTGGGATGGAGATCCCGTACTCGGTCGATGAGCTGATCGCCGCCACCAAGGCGACCGTTGCTTCGACTGGTTTGCCGTCGTGCTACGTCCGCCCGATCGCCTATTACGGCTACGGCGAAATGGGTTTGAACACGATGCCTTGCTCGGTTGATGTTGCGATCGCCTGCTGGCCGTGGGGTGCCTACCTGGGCGACGACGCCGTCACCAAGGGTGTCCGCTTGAAGACGTCGTCGTGGACACGTCACGACCACAACACGATGCCACCGGCCGCCAAGACGACCGGAAACTATGTCAACTCGTCACTCGCCAAGGTCGAAGCGCTGAAGGCCGGCTACGACGAGGCCGTGATGCTGGCACCCAACGGACTAGTTGCCGAGTGCTCCGGTGAGAACGTATTCGTGAGCCGCAAGGGCAAGCTGATCACGCCTCCGTTGTCGGCGGGTGCGCTCGAAGGCATCACCCAGAGCACGGTGATGACGCTCGCCCGTGATCTCGGCTATGAGGCTGTGTCTGACAACCTGGCCCGCTCCGATCTGTATATCGCCGATGAAATGTTCCTCGTCGGAACGGCTGCCGAAGTCAGCTCGGTCAACTCGGTCGACGACCGTTCGATCCCGTGCCCCGGGCCGAAGACGCAAGCAATCGCCGAGCTCTACGGCCGAGTCGTGCGCGGCCAGGAAGACCAATACAAAGACTGGTGCGAACTCGTGAACTAGTCGAATGCTCAGGACTGGCCTCCGCTTCGCTTCGGCTGCCCCCTCCGTGCGGCTGGCGTGACCCGTTCCCGGTTCCGAATAGCAACAAATGCGATTCGGAACCACCGGTGGTTCCCAGGAGCATTTGTTGCTGCTGGGAAACCGGGAACGGGGTGGACGGAACGGCTCAGGCTGTGACCGCCGACCTGAGCATTTGGGTGAACAGGACTCGGTCGGCTTTGGTGACCACCAACGCGTTCGGTTCGTTGCCCATCAAGCCGAGTAGGTCCATTACGACCATGCCGCGGGTCAACGCGCTGCCGGTTTCGACGGCGAGGTGCAGGCGGCGAGTTTCGGTAGCGATCGCAGGGTCGATCGCGTAGGCCATCGCGATCGGATCTGGAAGGTCGAATCCCGCCAGCTTGGTGTCTTGCGCGCAGAACTCGGCGACGACGCGGTTGATATCGACCAGGAACTCGCCGAGTGGAGAAATCGATCGAATCTCGGATGCCAGGTCCGGTTCGATAACGGCGTAGAAGCGGCTGATATCCCACCCGACGAACTCGATCGGCAGGTTGGCGGCGAGAACGATCTCAACTGCGTGCGGGTCGGCCCACATGTTGTATTCGGCAACCGGATTCGTGTTGCCGATGTGGTCGGCGACGGCGCCCATCGCAACACACCGTGCGAGTCGCGAGGGGAGCGTCGGGTCTTTCTGGAGCGCAAGCGCGATGTTGGTCAGCGGGCCGAGCGTGACCAACGTGAGTTTGCCCGCATGGTCGTGCGAGGCCTGAATCAGCGCCTCGACAGCGTGGCCCTCGTTCGGTACCCGACCCGCGAGTGCGAGCCCGTAGTCGCCCATCCCATCGTGACCATGTACGTGCTGAGCTGTCCCGAGCGGCAGCCGTAGCGGTGCGTCAGCACCGACGTGAACGGGCACGTCGTTGCGGCCGCACAGTTCCCGCGTGTAGAGCGCGTTCTGAACGGCGAAGTCAAGCGGCACGTTCCCGGCCACAACCCCGATGCCGACAACGTCGACATCCGGGTGCCGCAACGCCATCACCAACGCCACGGCATCATCCGAAGCCGTATCAGTATCAACAAAAAAAGGTCGACTCATGACGACAGCAAACCGAGGCGCATTGCGGCAGCGAGGAGATCCGCACGGAAGTCGCCGAGCGACGTAAGCGTGTACAGCCCGTCGATTTGTTTCGTCTCCCACGACTCGTGGGTCATCTTCCGATGAATACATACTCGACAGCCTCCCGGCGTGTACCGCTTCGCGAACTTCTTCGTTTTCGTATTCTGCATAATCTCCTGGCCGCGCCAGTAGACGCTGAGACCTTCGAGGAAGTGGTAGCGCTTGATGTAGCAGTTGTCGTCGCGTGGCGGCGCGTACGGTGGGTCCAAGTAGACGAGGTCGAACTCCGGGTTGACATCGAAGACGTCAGATTGGATCGCTCGACATGTTTGTTGACTGTCGTAGACGACCGAGTTGTACGCCGCTACGGCCTCGACGAAGTGCTCACGGAGCGGGAGCCGAAGGTCTCGGCGGCCGTCGTCATATCGCATTTCGGTAAACGTGAAATCGCCTCTCGGCTGCTTGCGCGCCGCTGAAAGTACCAGCGCCGACAGCGCAAGCGAGTAGCGAAGCCGCGGAAAGCCCGCCGCGCGTTCGATCGCCTCGGAGATCGAACGCGGTTGCGAACCGGTTTCCATGCCCCACAACGTAGGCGACTGGACGAGACCATCCATGGATCGTTGGCGCTTCGGTGATGACGTCGCGGTGTTCTGAATTGCTGACGAACAGCGATAGGGCTAGGTCGAATGCGTTGTTGCCTGTGGGGGTGCGGGATCCGCGCTGAGCTGATCTCGTGAACGGGGCTACTTGGGATTCCGGCGGCGGCGTTCGGCCATCCCGGCGAGCGCTTCTTTGACCATTCGCTGGGCGACATTGACGGTGAGATCGCTGACGTCGTAAGCCGGGGCGACTTCGACGACGTCCATGCCGACGACCTCATGGTCGAGTGCCAGCTGACGCACCATCCGCAAGAGGTCGACGGGGGCCATTCCACCAGGTTCGGGAGTGCCGGTACCGGGGGCGAAGGCCGGGTCGAGGCTGTCGACATCGAGCGAGATGTACAGCTTGTCAGCCTTGCTCAGCGCCTCGGCGATTGCGTCGGCCATGACTTCCTTGAAGCCCCGATCCCAAATCTCCTGCATGGTGTGCCACACCATGCCCTGTTCTTTCATCCAGGCGAATACCTCGGCTGGAGGCCAATAACCACGCAGCCCAACCTGTACGAAGCGGTCGCCCGGCACCGCTCCTGATTCGATTAGGCGACGCATCGGAGTGCCGTGACTCGCCAGGTTGCCGTCGATGATGTCGGCTGTGTCGGCATGTGCGTCGAAGTGGACGATGCCAACGTTGCCGTATCCGTGCACGTCGGCCACTGCCGTCGCCGCAGGCCATGTGATCGAATGATCGCCGCCCAAGATGATCGGAACGATTCCCCGAGAGGCAATTTCGTAGACCCGTTTGCGGATGTTGGCGTGACTCGCTTCGGTTTGACCGTGCGGACAATGTGCATCCCCGTAATCGATGACTTCGAGGTAGTCGTAGATCTCGATCCCGAGATCGAGGTGATAGGTGCCCGCCTCGTAGGCAAGCGATCGAATTGCCCGCGGACCAAATCGGGCACCCGGACGGTTAGTGGTGGCCAGGTCGAACGGTGCACCGACGATGGCGACGTCGGGCTGCCAAGAGTCGAGCTGTTCAGGGTCCGTGAGAAACGGTCGGTGGGCAAAGGTGGCAAGCCCACCAAACGTGAAACCCAAGTCCAGTTGCTCCCTCATTCCGGGCGACAACGTTCGATCAGGCAGCGGGCGATCAGGGTCAGCCATGTTGCGAGCGTAGCCAGCGCCGACTCCGGGAGAACGAGCGAGGAACTTGGCCGGAAAACCTGAGTGGCCCCGGGTGGTGCAGCTGGCTTGCGCCTGCGCACCCTCCCGGGGCCACCCGAAGGTTGGAGCGATCCACCACCGGTCGATCTTCGGGCGCTAGCCTTCGTCTCGAACCGAATACATCGCCCGTCGCGCCTTACGGCTCGGCGGGCGATGGCCGTTTGGACCCGACTGTCGTTCTCCCGCTCGCCTCGTCGCTCCCCGCCCGGTCTGCTCGGTTACCCGAACTCCGTTGCCGGATGCGAACCTGGCTCGCAGTTCCCGTCAACCCTCGCCTCCGGCGGTTCCATCGGTTCGGTTGCCCGACCCTCCGTCACCCTCCTTCGGACCCGGCTGCCGGTTTCCCGACCCGTGGCCCTCGACGCTGTTCACGCTAACCCGGTAAACCGTGCCATCGCTAAGCGCCGCCTTTCCTTGAACGTGGTCGCAGTTGGGGTGCTTCCTCGTCCTTAGTCCGGAATGCCCCCTCGCACGTTGTCCCCGGTTGCCCGGCGACTCGGTACTCAGGAGCACATGGCTTCTCGCTCCGCCCGGAACCGCTTCTGCCTCGTGGTCTGGGTCCGTTTTCCGCTTCCCTCCGCTGCCCGGTTTCCCGTGCAATCTTCGTTCTGCAGACTCGGTCTCTCAGCCCCGGTTGACATGCGCTCTCCGGTACGAGGTCTACCCTCGCGCAGACAAATCCGCAGGTCAAGAGGTATTTTTGAATCCACATAGTTATCCCCCAAACTTTTCGTCAATCCCCAAAGATTCAGGAGTTGTCCACCGTCCGTCCACAAGATGTCCCCAGGTTCCTACGTGACATCGTGTGCCCGACAACAGGAATTCGCGCTCTCGCGTGTGCTTGCATCGAAATCGGCCGTTGACGATTGGCCTCGGATCGGGTTGAATAGTCCGTGATGCACAGCGAACTTGCTAACATCATCATTATTTCCTAGAGCACGTGGTCTCTCCACGTGCTCGGTCAGCCGCCCATTCGGGCGGCTTTTTTGTTGCCCGAATTTAGCCCAAAACATGAAAGACACGCGATGAGCAAGACAGTCGAAATCTTTGATACGACACTTCGTGACGGCCTCCAGGTGGAGGGCGTTTCGGCGACCGTTGACGACAAGCTCCGGATTGCGGAGCAACTCGACTATCTCGGTGTTCAATTCATTGAGGGCGGATGGCCAGGTGCCAATCCGAAAGACATCGAGTTCTTCGCTCGGGCGTCAATAGAACTGAAGCTGACGACTTCGACGTTTGTCGCCTTCGGTTCGACCCGCCGCCCACGCGGCAAAGTCGATCAGGACGCCACGTTGCAAAACCTGCTCGACGCCAATACGTCGGCAGTCTGCATCGTCGCCAAGAGTTCCGACTACCACGTCACCGAGGCGCTGCAAACGACGCTCGATGAGGGCGAAGCGATGATTGCCGACTCGGTCGAGTTCCTGCGTGGCCACGGTCGGATGGTGCTGGTCGACATGGAGCACTTCTTCGACGGTTTCAAGGCCAATCCCGAGTTCTCGTACCGCGCCTTGGAGGCTGCGATCGTCAAGGGTGCCAGCCATGTCGTGCTGTGTGATACCAACGGTGGCTCGCTGCCGCACGAGATCGAGGAGATCGTCGGTTCGGTCTACGCCCACATCGGCAACGACGCGATCATCGGCATCCACTGCCACGATGACACAGGCTGCGCAGTCGCCAACTCGATGGCAGCTGTGCGCGGAGGTGCCGGTCACGTGCAGGGAACACTCAACGGGCTAGGGGAGCGCACTGGCAACGCAAACCTCACATCGATCATCCCGAACCTTCAGCTCAAACAAGACTACCTGTGCCTGCCAGCGGGCCGTATGGATCGACTGACGGTCGTGTCGCACCGGATTGCCGAGACGCTCAATCGTGCGGTCAACCCGCAGGCCCCGTACGTCGGCTCGTCAGCGTTCGCCCACAAAGCCGGTCTGCACGTCAGTGCGATCGTACGGGCTAAAGACGCCTACGAACACGTCAACCCCGAACTGGTCGGCAACGGCACCCGCTTCGTGGTGTCCGAGATGGCCGGCCGTGCGACGATCCAAATGAAGGCTGACGAACTCGGCCTAACGATGGATGGCCCGGCTGTGAATCAGGTGATCGACGACCTCAAGCGACTCGAACATGAGGGATACCATTTCGAAGCCGCTGACGCCTCGCTCGAGTTGTTGATGCGTCGCGCTGCTGGCTGGGAGCAGAGTTTCTTCAAGGTCGAGTCGATGCGCGTGATCACCGACGAGCTGTCGACGGGGGAGTTCAACACCGAAGCCACCGTGAAGGTGTGGGTCGGCGAGGAACGTCACGTGTTCACATCCGAAGGCAATGGCCCAGTCAACGCGATCGACACCGCGCTGCGGCAAGCAGTCCAAAACGCCTATCCGCAGATCGCCGACGTGCACCTGACCGATTACAAGGTCAGGATCCTCGATGGGGGAGATGCCACACGAGCCGTCACACGTGTACTGCTCTCAGCCACGAACGGAGTCGACGACTGGACCACGATCGGCGTGAGCGCCAACATCATCGAAGCGAGCTGGCGGGCCCTCGAGGAAAGTCTGATCTTCGGCCTGCTCCACGCCCCGATCTGAATCGACCCGCAAGCGGGCGACGGCATGGTCGTGGACGCTACGCAGACAGCTACGATCATGTCGGTATGGCAGCCCCCAAATCAGCTCCCGCCGGTGTTCGCCAGTCGCAGTACTACCGCTCGCCCGATGTCGTCCCCGATGCGTGGAGTCCCGAGCGACCAGGCGTTGTCGAGGGCCTACAACCGACCGGCGCTCGAATGGGAGCGCAAGGTCCCGATCAAGGGTTCGCACTCACGATCGCCAAGCGGCTCGCCCCCCAAATCAAACTACAATCCGGCGAGCGACTTGGCGACGCGATTCGTGGCTGCCTCGGAATAGCGCTACGACGTGCATCGCTTTTCAGCCGGGCACCAGTAATTCACGATGTGAAGCTCGCCTTCACGATTTGGGGCTTCTTCGATGACCATCCGCCTGCGGAACTTGTGATTCGCCGTGCTGAACTGTTCGAAGGTGTCGGCAACGTCAATCATCACTACGCCGAAGGTCGCCGGATCGCCGACATCGTTCCAGAATCCACATTGCGGCTCTCTCCCGAACAGGCCACGACGATGTTCGCCACCCGTTGGCGCGATATGACCGGTGCCTGGTGAGACCAAGCGTCACGCGGTAACGGCGTGAGCCTTCAGGTCACTGAGGTTGACGAACTCCAACGCCGACACGTGAGTGCTTTCGAGCACGACCGGGCAGCCTCGGCCAGCCTCGGCCGCTTCGCCCCAGCGGGCGGCGCATACACACCACTGGTCGCCATCGGTGAGTCCGGCGAACCCGTATTGAGGCATCGGTGTTGACAGGTCGTTGCCGGCCTCTTTCGAGAATGCCAGGAAGTCGTCGGTCACTCGGCAGCAGACCACGTGCATCCCCGGGTCGTCGCCCCGATTCTCACAGCAGCCAGTGCGGTAGTAGCCGGTGATTGGGTCGTAGGAACACGGCATCAGTTCGGTTCCAAGCACATTGATCTGCTGCATGCCCCTATCAGACCACGTAGCCTCATCAACATGCTTGATCCAGTGATTCGCGACCTCGCCGGCGGTCCAAACGGGCAGGACTACCAGCCGCCGATTCAGAGTGAACGCGTGATCGTCAAGATTGCTCCCGATCGTCAACGAAGGCAGGGTCTGTGAGCGGCGTCGATCCCGTGATCGGCGTCGTGATGGGGTCAACCAGCGACTGGCCGACGATGCAGAAGGCCGTTGAGGTCCTGACCCATTTCCATATCCCTCACGAGGCGAGAGTGATTTCGGCACATCGAATGCCAGACGAGATGTTCACCTATGCCGAGACTGCAGCGGCGAGAGGCCTGCGTGCGATCATCGCCGGAGCCGGCGGGGCAGCACACCTGCCCGGCATGCTGTCTGCCAAGACGATCGTGCCAGTGCTCGGTGTGCCGGTGCCATCGCCGCATCTTTCCGGCCAAGATTCGTTGCTTTCGATCGTGCAGATGCCAGCCGGTATCCCGACGGCGACATTTGCGATCGGCGAAGCGGGCGCCACCAATGCGGCCCTGTTCGCCGTGGCGATTCTGGCCGCCGATCGGCCGGAACTGGCCAAGGCCTTGCACGCCTATCGAGACGAAAAGCGCGACCTGTCAGCGGCTGCCACACTCCCTCCGGAATGACCTGGCTGCCCAACATGCCGATCCTCCCTCCCGCCACGATTGGCATGTTGGGTGGTGGCCAGCTCGGTCGCTACGCGTTGATCGCCGCCCGCGTGATGGGGTATCGCACAATGGTGCTGGAACCCGACCCGAACGCCCCGGCGGGCAAGATCGCCGACGTACACCTCGTCGCAGAATACGACGACCCCGATGCGTTGAAACGACTTGGTGACGAGTGCGCAGTCGTCACTACGGAGTTCGAGAACCCGCCAGTCGCGGCGCTTGAGTTTCTCAACCGACACACGCTCGTGGCCCCCTCACCGCATGCCGTTGGCATCGCTCAGGACCGAATTCGAGAGAAGCAGTTTCTCGGCGAGCAGGGGTTCCCAATCGGTCCGTACGCGGTCGTCGATACGCCTGACGCTGACCCTGAGATCCGGTATCCAGCGATCTTGAAGTCCGCTCGGCTCGGGTACGACGGCAAGGGTCAGCGGGTGGTGGCCGATGCCTCTGAGATGCGAGCCGCCTGGCGTCTGTTGGGTTCGGTGCCATGCGTGTTGGAACAAGCGCTTGTGTTGCAGACCGAAGTCAGTGTCGTGGCCGCCCGCACTGCGCACGGAGGGTTTGTGGCCTACCCGGTCGCCGAGAATTCGCACCGTCACGGAATCCTCGACCTGACCGTTGTACCTGCCTACGTGTCGTCCCGGCTCGCTGACCGTGCGATCGGGCTCGCTCAAGCAATCGCCGATTCGCTTGCCTACGTCGGTGTATTGGCGGTCGAGTTCTTCATTGTGGACGGCGAGCTACTCGTCAACGAACTCGCACCCCGTCCTCACAACAGTGGTCACTGGACGCTCGACGTCGCCCAAACCAGCCAGTTCGAACAACAGATCCGCGCGGTATGTGGTCTCGGGCTGGGCGACACCTCAATGACGCAAGTCGCGGCAGCAATGGTCAACCTGCTCGGTGACGTGTGGGCCGACGGAGAACCAGCCTGGGAGCGGGCATGGGAGACGCCACACTCGGCCCTTCATTTGTACGGAAAGGCGGGGGCGCGACCTGGTCGCAAGATGGGTCACCTCACCACGTGGGGCGAATCGCGAGAAGCCGCCGAGGTGCTGGCAATTGATGCCCGCGCGGCGATCAGCCGCCGAGATTGACGCCGACCAGATTGCCGATCAGATAGGTCAGTCCGCAGGCGACGAGCAGAATCACGACTTGCCGCCCAATCGCGTACGAAAGACGCATCTCGGCGAATCGTCCGATCAGCCAGCCCACGATCGCCGCCGACACGACCCCGATCGCCAACGACGCCATTGCCGCACCAAACCCGCCGCCGAAGAACCATGGCAAAACGGGAAGCAGCGCACCAAACAGGAAACAAACAAGGGATACTCCCGCCGCCCGACCGGCTGAGGGGAGCTCATCGGGGTGTACGCCGAGTTCCTCACGTGCGTGCACGACGAGCGCCGACTCTGGCTGCTGCATGACTTCGTGAGCGGCGGCCGCGGCCCGTTCGGTCCCCATCCCGTGGCCCTCGTAGATCGCCGCCAATTCGAGGGTTTCGAACTCGGTGTTGTGTTCCAACTCGCGGCGCTCGATCGCCAGTTCGCGACGAATCAAATCGTTTTGTGACGACACCGAGACCCATTCACCGGCCGCCATGGAGATCCCGCCGGCGACCGCCCCGGCGAGCCCGGCCAGTCGAACAATCGTGGTATCGACGCCAGATCCCGCAAACCCGAGAATCAGCGAAACGTTCGAAACCAGCCCATCGCTAATGCCAAATACCGCAGCGCGAGCGAGACCGCCGGAAACCGATCGATGACCAGGATGGGGTTCACGCGCTCGGGCACTCACCCTGACGACATTACCGCTCAATCGTTCGGATTGCCGCCGCCGTTGACGTTACCTGCACCCGTTGGCTGGCCGGGGTCGTTCGGCTTGCCTGGATCGGTAGGTGGGGTCGGGGTAGGGCGAGTGTCGGCCGGAGTTGTCACGTTCGGCTTACCCGGTTCTTCGGGCTGGCCGTTGCCGTTGCCGCCGTCGGCTTCGTCGTCGACGTTCTTACCGCAATCGGATTGAGCGGCTGCGCTCACGATCTGACCCTTGCCGGGGCCAGATTCGGTGGCCTCGGCCACGCTCGTTACGGTCTGACCGTGGTTGCCTTCGGCGCACACCACGTCGTTCTCGATATCGTCGGCGGGGATTTCTTCATCGTCGGCGCGCTTGCCGCAGTCGGATTGGGCTGCGGCCTTGACGATTTCGCCTTTGTCGTCGCTCGACTCGGTCGCTTGAGCAATGCTCGAAACGGTCTTGCCGTGGTTGCCTTCGGCGCATTCAACTTCGTCGCCCAGTTTGGCGACATCGGTGCCGGACGGGTCGCTCGATAGCTCGTTGCTCGATAGCTCGTCGCTCGGCGGATTGGTTTCGCTCTGCTCGTCCCCGTCATCTTCGGGCGCTTCGGTCATTTCTTCGTCATTCGTAAACACTTTGTCGGCGGCAGCCTGGAAAAAGCCAGGGCCGGCGGCCACAAGACCGCCGACCCCGAGACTGGCTAGTGTGACAGCAGCGATGGCGATACCACGGCGCGTTCGAAGTCCGACAAGTGCGGGAGTTGTCGACATGACTTCGAGCATTGCCAAAACTGCGGCGGCCTCGCCAACCTGCTCTGCGGGCAGAGCAGGCGATCGCAAGGCCGCAATCAACGCATCCGAGTTGTGATCTTCGCTGGTCACGTTGAAGACATCGTTGCTCGGGGTTGATTTGTTACAACCTGTGGTCGGGATGGTGGTCGGGATGATGATGATGGTTCGGATAATGATTCAGCGAGTCTTTTCAGCCCGCGATGGACCATCACCCGGACATTGCCCTCACTGGTACCCATGATCACGGCAACCTCGGAGATCCCCAGTTCACCGATCACTCGAAGCAGCACCGCCTCGGCTTGGCCCGCTGGAAGCGTGCGAATGATGGCAATCGCCCGATCGATGGCTGCGGCTTGATGGGCGACGGCCCCTGCGTCGGGGGCATGTTCGACTATCGTGGTTTGGCGTTCACGTCGCACACGGGCTTCTTGTCGTTTCGTCGAGCGAATGTCGTCGATTCGGCGACGGGCAGCGATCGTGAACAGCCAGCGTCGAAAGTCGTGCTCGGAACCCTCAAATCGCGTGATGCTCGAGGCGACCTCAACCCACACCGTCGAGGCGAGATCTTCCGGCTCGGCCATGCCCTTGCCACGGAAGTATCGGAGCAGGAGGTGGTTGTATGCCCGCCACAGGTGGCCGAGCGCGTCGGTGTCACCAGACCTGGCGCGTTCGATCACCTCCTCCACAGTCTCTAGTATCGACCATCAGGGCATCGGACTGCAGCCAAATTCATGATTGGTCCCGGCTTGGTTGTGACAGAGGGCTCGTGATCGAGGAAATGGGGAGCGGTGGACGACGGATCAGTACCAGTCATCAGGCGATTGGGGGTGTTGGCGGCGTTTCGACGGCCGGAAGATCTGGCCTTCGCTGAGTTCCTGCCTGCCTACTATCACGAGCTTCCCGAGTTCGACGTTGACGAGCGTCGCGATGAAGATCTGTACACAGTGGCCTCAGCGCATTTCCGGATCGGCCGACGACGGGCGAAAGCTGAGACGATTGTTGAGGTGCACTCGCCAGATCGTGAGCGCGATGGCTGGCATTCCGAACGATCTGTGGTGTTCATGATCACCGACGACGCGCCGTTTCTTGTCGACACCGTGCGAATCGTCCTTGAGCGTCACTCAGTGGCAACCCATCTACTCGTGCACCCCGTGTTGTCGGTGCGTCGCCGACAGACTGGGGATCTGACGGCCGTCGTATCCGATTCGGAGCCGCATTCTGGGGTACTGGTTGAAGCCTGGACGCAGGTCGAGATCGACCGTCTCGACACGGACGCTGCGGACGCGTTACGGCGTGATCTTGCCGAGGCGATCGACTCGGTTCATCGTGTGGTCGCCGACTTTGCAGCGATGCGCGCACGGATGCGGCTGCACGCTGAACTCGATCCCTTGCTCGACTGGTTGGCTGACGGCCAGTTTGTGTTTCTCGGTGTCGGCACCTACGACCTTGGGCCCGACGGTCCGATCTGCCGCCCTGGTTCGACGCTCGGTCAACTGTCAATCGAGTCGCCGCTGGATCCGGAGATTCCGGTCGCCGCGCCGACCGGTCCAAGCGTGAGCATCGCACGGTCATCACGAGTCGCCTCAGTGCATCGGCCAAGCAGGATGACCGCCGTCACCGTGATCCGAATCGAGAACGGCGAACCGATGGCCGAACGATTCGTCGGGCTGCTCGCATCGACTGCATACCGACAAAGCGTGTTGGCAATTCCGACTGTCGGTGACCGGGCGCGAGCGGTGCTCGGGCTTGCCTCGGCGGGGGCTGAGACGCATACCGGCAGGTCGATGCGCAACGTGCTGGAGACGTTGCCACGCGATCTCGTGTTCGAACTCGACGCTGACCAACTGGCGTTACTCGTAATCGACGTGGTCGGCTTGCAAGAACGCCAGATCGTGCGAGTCTTTGATGTGCCCGAACCGGTCGGGACCTCATCGACGGTGATGGTGTTCCTTCCGAAAAGTCGGTTCACGGCGCAACTGCCGGAGCGGGTCGCCCAGATTGTTGCGGCTTGCTATGGCTCGTCGGTTCGTGACCTGGAATCGCTGATCGGATCGAGCAACCTCGCCCGGGTCACGTTGACCGTTGATCGATTCGCCGGATCGACGCCGGATCTCGACGCGCTCTCCGACGACGTAGACCGGCTCACGACCTCATGGCTTGACCGCGTTCATCAGACCGCCTGCGTTCTGTTCGGCGAGCACCGGGCAAGCGAATTGGTCCGCCGCGCCGCTCTACACGCTTCGGCGGGGTATCAGGCGGCCGTCGATCCCTCGGTCGCCGTCGCCGACTTGGAGCGACTCGTGGCGATGCTCGACTCGGGCGCGATGACACGCGCCGCGCTGGCACGTGAGAACGATGCCGACGACGGCGTGTGGCGTCTACGTGTGTCTCGGCGCGGTGCTCCGATTGCTTTATCGGATCTCTTGCCGTTGCTCGGATTCCTTGGATTGCACGCGCTTGACGAGCACCCTTACGAGTTCGCGTTGGAGGGTGAACCGTTCTTCATCTATGACATCGGGGTGCAGTTCCCGTCGGGTATCGAACTCGATGATGCTCGACACTCCGAACTGCTAGCGGCGCTCGTCGGCTTGTTAGAGGGGCATGTCGAAGCCGACGGTTTCAACCGGCTTATCGTGATCGCCGGGCTGACGGCGGGTCAGACGGATGTGCTGCGCTGCTACGCCAAATATGCACATCAGACCGGACTGGCATTCAGCCGGAGCTACGTGCAGGAGTGTCTGGCGCGGCTCCCACGGTTGGCGATGGGCCTGATCGAGCTGTTCGAGGCCAAGTTCGACCCCGACCGCGACGCCGGTTCCCGGCCGGTCGACATCGAGGTGCTGGATCAGGTCGTCGCCGACCTGCTCGATCAGGTGCCGTCGCTTGACGATGACCGGATTGGACGGATGTTCCTCGCCTTGATCCGCGCCACGGTTCGCACGAGCGCCTATCAGGGACGTCAGACGTTGGCGTTCAAGTTGGATCCATCGCAGGTACCTGACCTACCGGCACCGCGCCCGAAGCACGAGATCTTCGTGTGCTCCCCGCGGGTCGAAGGCGTCCATTTGCGGGGTGGAGCGATCGCCCGCGGCGGGTTGCGTTGGAGCGACAGGCCCGAGGACTACCGGACAGAAGTACTCGGCCTCGTCAAGGCGCAGATGGTCAAGAACGCCGTGATTGTGCCGGTTGGCGCGAAGGGCGGCTTCGTCGTGAAGCGCCCAAAGTCAACTCCGGCCGAGAACCGCGACGAGGTCATCGACTGCTATCGGATGTTCGTAAGCGGGTTGCTCGACGTGACCGACAATGTGATCGCCGGGGTCGTTGTGCCGCCCGAACGAACCGTTCGCTACGACGGCGACGATGCCTACCTCGTGGTAGCCGCCGACAAGGGCACGGCAACGTTCAGTGACACTGCCAATCAGATCGCCGCTGACTATCACTTCTGGCTCGGTGACGCATTCGCCTCCGGTGGAAGTGCGGGCTACGACCACAAAGCGATGGCAATCACTGCTCGTGGGGCATGGGAGAGCGTTCGACGTCACGCCGCCTTCCTTGGCAAGAACGCTGACACCGACGAGCTAACTGTGGTCGGCATCGGGGACATGTCAGGTGACGTGTTTGGCAACGGGTTACTTCGATCTCCCCACCTCAAGTTGGTGGCTGCGTTCGATCATCGTCACGTGTTCCTTGATCCGAATCCGGATCCGGTTCGGTCGTTCGTTGAACGTCGTCGCCTATTTGAGACACCGCGATCTTCATGGGCGGAGTATGACCCGACGTTGATTTCCGTCGGCGGTGGGGTGTTCCAGCGAACCGTCAAGTCGATCGCCCTATCGTCAGAAGTTCGCCAGGTGCTCGGCATCGAAGACGTCGAGTTGGCCCCAAACGATCTCATCCGGGCGATCCTGCGAGCGCCGGTCGACATGCTCTGGAATGGCGGTGTCGGTACGTACGTGAAGGCGTCGACCGAATCGCATGCCCAGGTTGGCGATCGGGCCAGCGACGCTGTGCGAGTCGATGGGCGCGAGCTGCGCTGTCAAATGGTGGTCGAAGGCGGCAACCTTGGATGCACGCAACTCGCTCGCGTTGAGTACGCCCTCGCTGGCGGGCTGATCCACACTGACGCGATCGACAACTCGGCGGGCGTCGACTGCAGCGACCACGAGGTCAATATCAAGATCTTGCTGAGTGAAGCGGTCGCTGCGGAGGTCCTCACCATGGATCAACGTAACGATCTATTGGTGTCGATGACCGATGAGGTCGGCGAGTTGGTGCTCGACAACAATCGCGCCCAGACGCTGGCGCTGATGATTGCCCGACGCCAGGCGTTACCGATGGTCAACGTGCATGCCAGGTATCTCGACCAACTCGAGCGTGAAGGTTGGCTCGATCGCGCCCTTGAGTTTCTCCCGACCGACAAACAGTTGGCCGAGCGCCAGTCGGCGGGTGCCGGTCTTCAGACCCCCGAGTTCGCCGTCCTGATTGCATACACCAAGAATGTGAACGTTGGTGAGGTACTGCGCACTGACCTACCTGACTCGCCAATGCTTGAACCCGACCTCGTCAACTACTTCCCAACGGCACTACGCGATCGGTACCGGCCTCTGATTCTTGGCCACCGGCTACGGCGCGAAATCGCAGCGACACAACTGGTGAATCAGATGGTCAACTTGTCAGGTATCTCGTACGACCATCGGATGACTGAAGACACGGGAGCATCCGTCACCGATGTCACGAGGGCCTGGTTTCTCGCCCGTGAAGTTCTCGGATTCCATCAATGGTGGGACGAAATCAATGAGCTCAAGGGCGTCGAGCTAGATCACCAATTGGAACTGTTTCTCGACTGCAGGCGCACGGCCGAACGGTGCTCGCTGTGGTTCCTGCGACATCGACGGCCGCCGCTCGATCTCGCCACGGAAATCGAACGATTCCGCGATCCGATTCGTGAGTTGGCCACTGACTTCGTGTCGTGCCTCAAGGGTCCGATGCGGAGTGCCGTAACGAAGATGACTCGAACACGGCGAGGCCAAGGTTTCGGCGATCACCTCGCCGAACGCTCGGCGGTTTGGCGCCTACTCCACACGACGTTTGACATGATCGAGCTGGCAGAACGATCGTCGGTGCGACCGGCTCAGGCGGCGACGGCGTACTGGTCGGTGTTCGATCGACTGGAACTGATGTGGCTGTGGGATGGGATTGGCGCGCTCTCACGTGCGGACCGCTGGCAGACTCAGGCCCGCGGGTCCCTTCGAGACGATCTGATGTCGGCGCTCGCTGAGCTGGCCGAAAATGCCCTCGAACATGGCTCCGTCGATGCCTGGCTGACAGCCAACGAACGCTCGGTCCAACGCACAGTTGGACTGCTGACCGAGATTCGACGTGGCGACCACCTCGATATCACGAACCTCTCCGTAGCTCTGCGACAGCTCAGAAACCTGGCGCTGACCTCGGTGCGCGAGTGAGCCGGTAGCGTCCGTTCGGTCATGGAGCACGCACCTCGTTACCGATTCGCCCCATCGCCGACCGGCTTCTTCCACGTCGGCGGGGCCCGTACGGCGCTGTTCAACTGGGCGCTGGCGCGCAGTTCTGGCGGCACGTTCGTACTTCGTATCGAGGACACAGACGAGGCCCGCAACCAACCCGAATGGACGCAGGGAATCATCGACTCGTTGGCGTGGATTGGGATCTCCGCTGACGATCCGCATTTCGAAGGGCCGCGCTTCCAGAGCGCCAACGTCGACGCGCATATCGCCGCCGCCACACGACTCTTTGAAACCGGCAGGGCTTACTACTGCGACCTGACATCCGAGCAGATCAAGGCCCGCAACGACGAGACGGGAACCACGGGGTACATCGGTTACTCGCGTGACCGCAATCTCGGCCCGGGTCCAGATCGTGTGCTCAGGTTTCGTGTGCCTGCTGGTTCCACCGTTGTTCGAGATCTGGTTCGCGGTGACGTCGAGTTCGACAACACGACGATTGAGGACTTCGTGTTGTTGCGCAGCAACGGCACACCCGTGTTCCTGCTCGCCAATGTGGTCGATGATCTCGAGATGGCGATCTCGCATGTCGTGCGGGCCGAGGAGCACCTGCCGAACACGCCCAAGCAGCAGATGATCTGGCAAGCACTTGGACACGAGCCGCCGGTCTGGGCACACGTTCCGGTGCTAGTGAATGAGCAGCGCAAGAAGCTGTCGAAGCGCCGGGACAAGGTCGCATTGGAGCAGTACCGCGACGAGGGGTATCTCGCTGATGCGATGGTGAACTACCTGATGACGCTCGGCTGGTCACCCGGGGATCAGGAGATCGTCGCATGGTCGCAGATCGAGCCCGCATTCCGATTGGAGGACGTCAACCTGTCACCAGCGTTCTTCGATGTCAAGAAGCTGGGCGCCTTCAACGGTGAGTACATCCGGATGATGTCGGTCGATCAACTTGTCGCCGCCTGCGACCCGTGGATTCCCGCCGAATGGGATCGCGCCAAGTTCGCCGAGATTGCTGTTCATATCCAGCCCCGCTTAGTGACCTTGGCTGATGCGCCCGGCGTAGTCGACTTCCTCTTTGCTGCCGACCCGGTGATCGACGAGGAGTCGTGGGAGAGGACCTTCACCGCCGACTACGCAGCGCCATTGCTCCGACAGGTGACAAACGCGTATGAGACGTGTGCATGGGACCATGTATCGCTCAAGACGACGATGGAAGACCTCATGGTGTCGTACGAGATCAAACTCGGTAAGGCATCAGCTGGCACGCGGGTAGCGATCACCGGCCGCACGATCGGCCCGCCCCTGTTCGAAGCACTCGAAGTGATGGGTCGCGACGAATCTCTGCGCCGCATGCGTGCGGCGCTTCAACGTCTGGCTGGTTAGTGAACCGTCACCGCTGGATGCAGGTTGCGCTGGGAACGGCTGCACTGCTTCTCGTGTACTACCTGGTGAGCCTGATCCAGGTCGTCGTTGCCGCTCATTCCGACGATGCCGACAACGTCGGAACCGTTGATGCGATCGTCGTGCTCGGTGCCGCTCAGTACGACGGCCGTCCGTCGCCGCAACTTGCGGCGCGTCTCGACCACGTCGTCGACCTGTGGTCGGAGGGCATCGCAACTCACGTGATGGTAACTGGCGGCAAACAGCCAGGGGACCGATTCACCGAGGCTGAGGCCTCGCAGCAGTATCTCGTTGAGCACGGGGTGCCTGCCGACGTGATCATGTCGGAGGGCACCGGTTCAACGACCCACGAATCGCTCGATGCCGCCGCTGAGACCCTGCTCGATGCAGGCCTGCCCCGGGTGCTGCTCGTGACCGATCCGTATCACGCTCTGCGCACAAAACTGACTGCTGATGCGGTCGGATTGGACGCTCACGTCTCACCAACGCCGACCAGCGTAGTTGGCAGATGGACATCGGCACGGCGTCAGGTTTTCGAAGCCGCAGGCGTGGCGATTGGTCGGGTGATTGGCTTTGGTCGCCTGAGTGGCCTCACCGGGTGATCCCGGTACAATCGACCGTCGCTCCAATGGGGTGTGGTGTAATTGGCAACACAACAGTTTCTGGTTCTGTCATTCAAGGTTCGATTCCTTGCACCCCAACCAAGCCGGCTTACCGGTTCACATAGCCCAACGCTGACGGTTCGCCGCTAGCGTCGGGTGCGTAGCTTGGCCCGTTCGTCTAGAGGCCTAGGACACCACCCTCTCAAGGTGGCGGCACGGGTTCGAATCCCGTACGGGCTACCAAGAAACCCCAGGTCAGAGCCACTCTACGGAGTGGCTCTTCTGGTTTTCGGGCCCTGCTGCCAATGGCGTGCCAATATATGCAGCCAATATGTGCAGCGAGGAGAATGCCAGATGAAGGGCTTCATGCGTCAACGTGGTGAGTCGTGGGAACTGCGTGTGTTTCTCGGCTACGACCCCGTCAGCGGCAAGCAGCGCTATGCCACTCGATCGGTTCGAGGTGGCAAACGTGAGGCGCAGCGAGTGCTCGCCGAGATGGTGACCGAGGCCGAGCGTGGTCTGTCGACACGGACGACGGCGACGGTCGGGGAACTGATCGAGGCGTGGTTCGAGCTCGCCACACCGGACTTCTCGCCGAAGACGGTGAAGGAGACGCGTGGTTACATCGATCGGTCGCTGATGCCGACGCTGGGCGCACGGCCGTTGGCGCGATTGAAGCCGGCGGCGCTGGACGCGTTCTATCGCAAGCTGCAGGTGTCGGGCGGTTCGGGTGGCCGTCCGTTGGCCCCCCGCAACGGTGCGACGTATCCAAGGCATCTTGCGACCTGCGCTCGGCCAGGGTCTCAAGTGGGGCTGGATCGGCGTCAACCCTGCAGCTGCGACGACGCCACCGCGTGTGCCCGTGTCGGAAATCAAACCACCGGATCGAGCGGACTTGGCGCGGGTGTTGCACCGGGCAGGAGAGGAGTCGCCTGACTCGGCCTGCTTCCTCATGCTCGCCGCGGCGACCGGCGCACGACGGTCGGAGCTGGTCGCGTTGCGCTGGACCGACGTCGACATCGCCAACGCCACGGTTTCGATCGCCCGAGGTGTCGTGTTCGGACCGAACGGATTGGTCGAGAAGGACACCAAGACTCATTCGGCGAGACGGGTGTCGCTCGACCCCAGGACGACACAGATCGTCACGGATCATCAATCTCGGCCAGCAGACCGCGCCCGGCAGCATCGTCGAGGGTCGCTGCGAGCAGCACCGAGTCGTGACGGTTGGCACCATCGATCGTCCACCCGAACGGGATCCCGACGGTGTCGGTGAGGATCGACCATTTCCATCCGAGCTTGCCGCGATCGGTCGGGTTCTAAGCTTGCGTTTAAACCTGTTGGCACTGGTCAGGCAGCTCTTTTGATGGCTGGGTGGCGGGTTCTGGGCGGTTTGCGGGTGCCTTTGGGGCG
>JANOTN010000374.1:0-2257 GCA_031416375.1 Ilumatobacteraceae bacterium | reverse complement strand
CCGAGTTGGTGGAGCGCGGTCACAGTGAGTTCCTCGTGGATCCGTTGTTGATCAGGGCGGCGAAGAACATCATCAGTGAGATCGGTGAAGCGGCGAAAGGTCTCGATGATGAGTTGTTGGCGACGATGCCGGGGGTTCCCTGGAAGAACGTGAAGGGCATGCGCGACAAGGTGGTGCATGACTATCCGGAAGTCGACTTGGACGTGTTGTGGGAAACGCTCGTTCACGGATTGCCCGCTGTCGGCGCGGCGATCGCCAACCGGATCGAGCCCGGCGCGTGATTCCCATCGTCCGCCGTCGATGCGTTGCCACGTGGGAAGTTTCCCGGATCTGTCGGCACGGCGCTCGGCTGGCGCGATTCGTTGGTCGGTCCGGTGGATCTGCACGATTCCTGCACACGACTCGCCGATACTGAGGCGACTGGGTGGATCAGCCTAATTCGGCCGACAACTACATCGGACCAACACATGTCTCGTCGGATACTCGCAAAATTTGATCGCTTGTCAGGATTTCGAGCGGAGTACGTCGCCCATGATGGCGGCGTCGTCGATGGTGGGGGAGACGGCATGCCGGTATACGAGGGTCAATCTGGTTCCGTCGTGGCCGAGGACATCGGCGATGCGTTCGAGCGGCACTCCGGCGGCTGACAGGATCGATGCTGTCGAGTGGCGGAGTTCGTGAGGGTGCCATCTACCGAGGCCAGCGTTCTCGGTGCTCCGGGCAAACATTCGTCGAAGATTGTTGGGATCAATTGGCCCTCCGACCGACGTCGTGAACACGAGGTCGTCGGGGTTTGACCAGGCACTGCCGACGGCAAGTTGCTGAGACGCTTGCTGCTTCTTGTGGCGTCGTAGTGTGTCGATCACGGCGGGGTCGGCCTTGAGGCTGCGGCGCGATCGTGTGGTCTTGAGTGTGTCGGTCACCACCAGTTGGCCGCGTTCGAGTTTGAGTGACCGTCGGACGTGGATGATGTGGTTCTTGAGGTCGATGTCAGACCATGTCAGGCCCGTCGCCTCACCTGGGCGGAGACCCAACATCAACATGAGGCGCCACAGAGCGTGGAGCCGATCATCGGTAGTGACTTCGAGTAGTACGTTGGCTTGGTCGACCGTCAGGGATCTGCCAGGTTCGGTTCGGCGCGCTGTCACTGGCAGTTCGACGACTCGGGCGACATTGCGAATGACCAGCTGTCGTCTGAGTCCGTAGTCGAGGGCTTTGCCGAGCACGCTCCTCAACTTGATCAACGTGGATCGCGACGCCGGTTTGCCGCTCCCGACCCGACCGGACTCGGCCAACCCTGCGAAGGCCTTCTCGACGAGTTCAGGTGTGAGCTTGTCGGCTCGATGCGAACCGATCGTCTCCGTGAGAACGTCGATGCACCACTCGTAAACAGTGATCGTTCTGACGGATAGGTCGCGAGCTGGCAGAGCGTTCTGCTTCCACTTCTCGAGCAGTTGCGCGACCGTCAAGTGGCCGTCACCTCGATTCCCTTTAGCTCCACGAAGAAACCCCAGGTCACAGGCCTGGGGATAGCGTTAGTTGGGGGCCGATCCGGTGATGGTGAGTCACTTGGTGAGTTGTAGCCGTACGCAATCGTGTACGAATCCGGTTCATGCTGGACACTGTGACTCCGGTAGGTGGGTGACAGTTTCGGGACGCGACTCCGGTTGCTGGGCGACAGTGACTCCGGTAGCTGCCTGACACTTTCGTGTTCTGCTGGCGGTGAGCCTTCTCGGTGACGGCCCCTACTACCCGGGGGTGTCTAGCAGCAGCGGCTGTTGGTCAGACGGTGGTGAGTCAGATGCGTAAGGGATTGCCGGGTGTCGGTCGCCCGTGATCCTCGCTGCGCTCCTGCGCTTCCTTGGGACGTGGTTAACGCTTGGCGTATTCGGCGAGCACGCCTCCGACGAGGTGGTCCGGGACGGTGGCGTAGTGGCTGTGCTCGGTCGTGAACCGGCCGCGCCCGGCAGTGATCGCACGCAGGTCCATCGCATACCGCCCAAGTTCGGCCGCGGGAACCTCGGCAGTAATCACCTGGACGCCTGCGCTGTCGGCTTCGCTTGCGACGATCCTGCCCCGACGAGCGCTGAGATCGCCGAGGACCTCGCCCTGTGCTTCGACGGGAACCCGCAGATCGAGCAGCGAGATCGGCTCGAGCAACACCGCCGCGCCGTTCTCGATCGCGTCAGCGAATCCGATCGCGGCGGCTGTCTTGAACGCCATGTCCGACGAGTCGACGGCGTGGGTCTTGCCGTCG
>JANOTN010000373.1:0-2182 GCA_031416375.1 Ilumatobacteraceae bacterium | reverse complement strand
ATCTCGTTCAGGTGCAATAAGCTAACTGATTCGAGCTAGGTTTGCGATCGGTACCAGCTTGTCGAACTCAATCATCGATCGCACGGCGGGTAGGGGCACGACAATGACAGTCACGACAATGACGGTGAGGAGTGATGTGGCTTCCAATACGCTGAACGGCAAGGTCGTCTTCATCACCGGTGCCGGCGCTGGGATCGGCGAGGGAGTGGCTCGCCATCTCGCCACCCGCGGTGCGGTTCTCGCGCTCGCCGGCCGCACGCTCAGCAAGGTCAAAGCGGTCGCCGACGCGATCAACTCCGAAGGTGGTCGTGCGCTCGCTTTACAATGCGATGTCAACCAGCGCTCAAAGGTTGACGCCGCCGTCTCCGCAACTGTCGATGAGTTCGGGACGGTCGATGTCTGCGTCAACAATGCTCAGGGTGGCGGTGCCGGGATCTGCCCACCGATCGAGGAACTCACCGACGACCATATCCTCACGGCACATCTCGGCGGTCCGCTGGCCACGCTGTATGGCATGCAGGACTGCTTTCCGCACATGAGGGACCGTGGCGGCACGATCGTCAACATGGGCTCATCGACGGGCGTCCTCGGTGATCGCCGCTTCGCTGCGTACGGTATGGCGAAGGAGGGAATCCGATCGCTGACGAAACACGCCGCCAATGAGTGGGGGCGATACGGCATCACCGTGAACGTGATCTGCCCGGCCACCCTCACTGAGGGTTCTGCGGCGTTCCGCGATGCGCAACCCGACCGCTGGGCCCAGGTCATTCGAGAGATACCGCTCGGACGGATGGGTGACTCGGCCGCCGACATCGGCCCGACGGTCGCCGCCCTCGCGACCGATCTGCGATACCTCACGGGCGCCACACTGATGCTCGACGGCGGAAGGTGCATTCTGCGATGACTCCCCTCTCCTACGACCTCGTCGATCCGGAATCGGTCGGTGTCGACCCTGCCCGGCTCGACGTCTTTCTCCGTCGCGCGAGGTTGGAAGTCGAGCACGGCCCGCTGCCTTCGGTGCAGGTCGCTGTCGCCAAGGGTGGCAAGTTGGTCGCCTTCGAGACCTATGGTGATGCACCCCAACATGCTCGTTACATCCTCCAATCGGTCGGGCGAACGGTGGTCGCCGGGACGATCTGGAGGGTGATCGATGACGGGTTGCTGTCCCTTGACGAGTTCGTCGGCGATGTGATTCCTGAGTTCGCCACCAACGGTAAAGAGGTCGTCACGGTCAAGCACGTCCTCACGCACACCGCCGGATTCCCGTTCGCCCCACTCGGTTATCCAAAGATGTTGGAGCGCTCGCGCCGACTGGAGGCGATGTCGAGGTGGCGGCTCGACTACGAGCCCGGAAGCCAGTTTCAGTACCACCTCACCGGGGCGGCCTGGGTGATCGCCGAACTCGTCGAGCGGCGCACCGGTCTGCCGTTCGCCGACTACCTGCGGACCGAAATCGTTGAGCCGCTCGGGCTGGGATTCGTGCTGCCGGTACCTGCTGATCGCTATCACGAACTCGTCGCTGCACCGTTCGCCTTCGACCGAGTCAGCGACGACCAGGAAGTCGACCCGTGGGGGCCCTGGTATCTCGCCAACGCCGATGTGCTGGCCGGTGGCGAGCCCAGCCATTCAATCATCGGTTCGGCCGCAGACGTGGCCTTGTTCTTTCAGGCACTCGTTCACTCCGGTCTCTGGAGTAAAGAGATCGTCGCCGAGGGCACCAGGGTCCACGTCTGTGAGGCACCTCGGGGCGACAAGCTGTACGGCGGCAGCAACCTCAAAACCAGCATGGGATTGTTCCTGACGGTGTGTGGCGAAGAGCGCGGCCCTTGGCTGCCGACGACGGGCGCTGATTCAACGTTCGGAAACGGTGGTGCCCCGTGCCAACTCGGATTCATGGACCCGGAAGCCGGTACTTCGTTCGCCTTCCTCACCAACGGCTACCCGATCGCCGGCTACGACCACAGCCGCGCCGGCACCAACCGAATCATCAACCTCGCCAACCTCGGCAACGACCTCGTGGCGTGAGGTCGCCGCCGAGCAAGCGACGTGGTCGATCGACGAATGGCTCGATCTCGTTCACCGGCGTTTGCCGCGTGCGAAGTCAGCTGCGCCTCGCAACAACTGCGGTACCAGCACACCCATCGTATTCTCGGCTTGTGGGATGCCGGCTGCGCTCTGACGC
>JANOTN010000372.1:0-3037 GCA_031416375.1 Ilumatobacteraceae bacterium | reverse complement strand
TCCTTGAGCCTGGCGATCGCCTCCTCGGTTGGCAGCACATCGGCGAGCGCGAAGAAGCAGGTCTGCATCACGGTGTTGACGCGGCCGGCCAAACCGGCGTCCTCGGCGACGGTGGCGGCATCGATCGCATGCAGGTGCAGCCCTCGGTCCAGCACGTCCTGTTGCACCTCGACCGGCAAGCGATCCCAGATCTCGTTGGCCGGAAACGGGCTGTTGATTAACACCGTCGCCCCTGGCGCGGCGACGCGCAGCACGTCGATCCGCTCCAGGAAACTCCACTGGTGCACGCCAACGAAGGTCGCCTGGTCGATCAGGTAGGTGCTGCCGATCGGCGCCGGGTCGAAGCGAAGATGGCTGATTGTCATCGACCCCGACTTCTTCGAGTCGTACACGAAATAGGCCTGGACGATGAGGTCGGTGTTCTGGCCTACGATCTTCGCCGTGTTCTTGTTGGCACCGACGGTGCCGTCTGCACCGAGCCCGTAGAACACCGCCCGGACGCGAGCGCGATCGGTGGTGAATGTCGGATCGTAGGTGAGGCTGCTGTGGGTGACGTCGTCGATGATCCCGACGGTGAACCCGTTGCGCGGCGTCTCCAGTGCCGCCTCGTCGAACACCGCCTTGACCATCGCCGGGGTGAACTCCTTACTGCTGAGTCCGTATCGTCCACCGATCACGCGAGGCAGTTTGCCGCCGGCCCACGATTCGGCCCGGCTGTGCCACAGCGCCGACAACACGTCGAGGTGCAACGGCTCGAACGGCGCGCCCGGCTCCTTGGTGCGGTCGAGTACGACAACGGTGCGGGTGCTCGACGGCAGCGCCGCCAGCAATGCCTCGGTGGGGAACGGGCGGAACAGTCGCACGACAGCGACACCGACGCGCTCACTCGTGCGGCACAGTTCATCGACGGTCTCCTTGGCGGCACCTACACCCGACCCCATCAACACGATCACTCGGTCCGCGTCCGGCGCGCCGTGGTAGTCGACGAGGTGGTACTGGCGACTGGTCAGAGCGGCGAGTTGGTCCATCCTCGACTGCACCGCGCCGGGCACTCTGGCGTAGAACGGATTGCAGGCTTCGCGGGCCTGGAAGAACACGTCGGGATTCTGAGCGCTGCCGCGCAGCACCGGCCGGTCGGGGTCGAGGCCGCGGGCGCGGTGCTCGGCGACTGCACCCTGATCGATCATCGCCGCCAGGTCATCGGCGCTCGGTACATCAATGGTGCCGATCTCGTGACTGGTGCGGAAACCGTCGAAGAAATGCAGGAACGGGATCCGCGTGTCGAGCGTCGCGGCGTGCGCTACGGCGGCAAAGTCGGCGGCCTCCTGCACACTGCTGGCGCACAGCATTGCGAAGCCCGTGGTGCGGGCCGTCATCACGTCGCTGTGATCCCCGAAGATGCTGAGTGCGTGCGTCGCAATCGTGCGGGCGGCGACGTGGATCACGGCTGGCGTGAGTTCGCCGGCGATCTTGAACATGTTCGGCAACATCAGCAACAACCCCTGGCTCGAGGTGAACGTCGTGCCGAGCGCCCCGCGCGTGACCGCCCCATGGAGCGTACCGGCGGCGCCTGCCTCGCTCTGCATCTCGATCACCTCGGGGACAGCACCCCACAAGTTCGTACGTCCCCTGGCGCTCCAGTCGTCGGCCCATTCGCCCATCGGCGACGCTGGCGTGATGGGATAAATCGCGATCACCTCTGACGCCAGGTGGGCTATCCGCGCAACCGCCTCGTTACCGTCGACGACCTGGCGCCTGCTGCGTTTGCGATCTGTGGCTGGCGAACCCTCGGTCAACAGGTCGGTCGTCGTCATGGCATCTCCGCTCGTTTCACGTGTGCTCGTATGGCTCGAGGACGTACGCCCCGTGACCAGCAGATTCCAACCACTTGAACACACCATAGGACGCGCCCACTCATCCCAACAGAGGCCTTCGGCCCATGTTCGCCCGCGCCTGACATCACGCTGCCCTAGACGCTACGCACTTTGCGATCGAAGAACAGCGCGATCAGTTCGGCCAGCGGGTGCCCCAAACTCGGGGTCGCGTCGAAGCCATGGGGCGCACCGTCGAACACGTGCAACTCTGCCTGTGCCCCGGCCGCGATCAATGCGTGATACATGGCGAAGCTGGCACCGACTGGTACGAGGTCGTCAGCATTGCCATGCACCAGCATCGTCGGTGGAAAGTTGGTGCGGACGTACGTAATCGGGCTGGCCGCGTCTTCGACCTGGCGTGACACGTCGCCGCCGAGCAACCGTCGCACCATCTCATCAGGTTCAGCGCGACTGTCGACGCGGAGTTGTGTCGGCGGATAGATCGCCACGACCGCTGCAACTTCACCATCGGTGACTCCGCCGAGCATCAAGGCAAGATGCCCACCAGCGCTGTTGCCCGAGACACAGATACGTGACTCATCGACGTCGTAGCGATCGGCGTTGGCACGCAGCCAGCGAAGCGCCGTCGTCACGTCGTCGATCTGGGCAGGCCAGACACTCTCGCCGGACAGGCGGTATTCCGCGCACACGCACACGAACCCGTACTGCGCGAGCAGCAGCCCGTAGCCGCGCAGTTGGGTGCGATCACCGTGCTCCCACCCACCGCCGTGCAGGAGCAAGATTGCGGTTCTGTCGACACCATCCTCGGGTGGCAGGTACACGTCGCACTGAAGCGCCCGGCCCCCACCCTCACCGACGACGATGTTCTCCTCGATAACGACACGACCCGGGTGACGATCTGGCATAGGTTTCCTCGGTTCGAGTAGGAGTGGCGCAGCGCAAAGTTCCATGCCGTCGCCCTACAGGGTCGCACACCGGTTCGGCGACCGTCGACTCCAATCCGCCTTTCGGATCGTGCCCGATCGGCACGATCCGCGGAATTCGGGGTTAGGGTCTTCGGTTGAGCCGCAATTGGCGGTTCAATTTTGCTGCAAGGACATGTAATGACTCAAGGTACTGTGAAGTTTTTCAACGCCGAAAAGGGTTTCGGCTTTATCAGCCGCGACGGTGGCGACGATGTGTTCGTCCACTTCTCGAACATC
>JANOTN010000371.1:0-3343 GCA_031416375.1 Ilumatobacteraceae bacterium | reverse complement strand
GGCCGCCGGCGGCCGCTTGGCTGAGCTGAGTCAGAGCACCACTCAGCGGCGCTGCTCGTACAACGGGCGTTGGAACGGCCACGCCTCGGCCAACCACGACGACACCGTCTCCCACAGCACCACGTCGAGCTCGGCGCTGCTCGCCCGGACCCAGGACTGGGCCTCGACGTCGTGCTCGCCGTCGTTGATTGGGTACAGATAGACGCACCCGATCACCTCGTCGCCGTCGAGTACCGAGTAGGTGAACCCGGTTCGGGCCGCGAAGTCTCCGGCGTGCCGCACGAGGTCGGCCAGGTTCCGCTCGGCCGACATCTCGGTCGGCCACTTCCCGTCGGGGAAACCAGGCGTGGCCCGGATGTGGGCGATGCTCGACATCCAGGCCTCGTGGTCGCGCTCGTTGTGCTCGGGTCCGAGGGGCTCCAGCCGGAACCGATCGGTCGCCAACTCGAGCGGAACGTCGAAGCCGCGGGGGACGAAGGGGGTCGACACGAGACGACACCATAGGGGCGCCGGCCCGGCTGCCGCCAACGGTTTTGCGACCATGGCGAAAGCCCCGGACGATCTCGACGGCACGCCCCATCAGCTGCCCCTGCCGATTCCCACTCGATGTCACGGTCCGAGAGTCTTCAGCCGACCCACGCACAACCGGCGTTCTCGGACGGCTCGGGTGCTCGGAAACTCCCATTGGCCGGGGCACACAAGCCAGAGGGCCTCTCAGATGGTGCCGAACGGCACGTATGCGAGCGCCGATGCGTCCCATAACGCTCGACGGCTTCCCTGTCGGTCCTGCCCCCAATCGCCGGGAGCGAGCACGCAGTACGACGGGTCTCTAGCCCATCACCGACTTGGGATCCTCGGCGGTTTGCTGGACGGCCTACGAGGGGCTGACGGCACATCGCCCCGGAAGCTCCGTGACCGGTTACCTGCTCGCCGTCACACCCTCGGCGTAGCCTCGCGCCTATGACCGTCAAGGCGTTCGTTAGCCACGCCACCGTCGACCAAGATCGTTTCGTCCGCGGCTTCGCCGGGCGACTGCAAGTGAATGGCGTCGAGACGTGGTACGCCGAGTGGGCGTTGCTCGATGGCGACAGCCTCGTGAAGCGCATCTTTACCGAGGGCATCGGAGGGGCCGACGTGTTCATCATCGTGCTCTCCGCGAACTCGGTGAAGTCCGGATGGGTAGAGGCCGAGTTGGACGTGGGCGTTGTCCGCTCGATCGAGCGCGACTGCCGCCTGATCCCAGTCGTCATCGACGATGTCGAGATTCCCGTGAGTTTGCAGGCGACCAAGTACCGACGCATCATCGACGTGACGAAGTACGACGACGAGTTCGACGGTCTCCTGCGATCGATCTTCAAACATCCGACGACGCCACTGCTGGGCAGACCACCCGCCTACACCGCAACGCCAGTGATCCGCGGTCTGAGTGTCGCGGACGCGACGGTGTTCCAACAGATCGTGCTGCAAGCGATCGACAGCGGCGAGTTGATGGTCCAGGGCGATGACATCTACGAGCGATGCACCCCGCTCGGAATCAGCGACGCCGCGGTGATGGAAGCCGTGCACGTGATCGACGACCTGCGCTACCTGCGCGAGGGACATCGGCACGACAACCGAGTGACATTCGTGCTGCTGCGGTTAAGGGCGATTCGCGACTACGTATCGAGAACGAGGGACCTCGACTCGATCGAACGTCGGCTCCTCGCCGAAGTCGTCAACCACACCGGAAACGACGACCCCGAGCTCAAAGACCTGGCGGCGGCGGTCGGTGTTGAACCACTCGTCGCCGAGGCGATCCTCGACCGCTTCGACGGGCGCTACCTCAACATCAGTCGCACGTTCGGATCGACCGTGATCGTGAACGTGTCGCCGCTGCTCTCGCGCCGACTCGACTGAGCGGAGTAGCACCGAATGCCCGTGATTAACTCGTGTCGTTCAACACTCGTCACGGACGTTGCACGGCGACCGACGAGCGGCAGTCTGCACTCGTGGAGCGAACGGCAGAGGAGCAGCTTGCCGAGGTAGAGCGAGTTCTCGATGAGGGTGCCGGCCGGCAGGATCTCGAAGCCGTCCCACTCGTGCAACGCGTGCGGGACTTATCGAGGGCTTCAACAATTGCCGTCAAGCGTCTACGCCAGTCGACCGCCTTGGCGGCGAGGAATGCGAGGTTGTGCTCAAACCGGATTGACGGCTAGTGCCGACTGCGGGTCGGCAATAGCTTGCCTTGATGCGCGATCCGCCCAGAACTCGCGCCTAGGCCGGCGAGCGTAGAGCGACGGATGGCCGCACGATCCAACGCGCTCGGATCGGCGCATCAGCTGGTCGACGTGCTGCCCCCGAACGCCGGTTCAGGTGGTGCGTCGGACGAGAAGTTCGCGCAACGCATCCAGATCGGCTAGTGCACGCCCTTCCAGAGCGTCCCCCAACCGAATCCCTCCGATGACATCGACCGTCGCGAGGCGGGCGAGCTGCAGGTGTTGACCTCCGAGCACCGCGATGTCCTTCATCGCGTCGTAGAGGGCGCGCTGCTTCCACCGAGGTGCCCCGACAGATGTGAACATCCCGGGCCGATCGGCAGCCCCGAAGAGTCGCTCGCAGGAGGCGTTGGTCCACCGCTTTCCCCACCGAGCTGCTGCCAGGCACGCCGGCTCGTGCTCCACGTGAACGTCGTCAGGTAGTCATCCCTCCACGGCAGCTCTCTCGTCCAGCTCGCCTCAAGCGTGGACCTCCGATATCGGTTGAAGTGCAGCTCTTCGTCCAGCTCGACGACCAGCCCTCCCCCGAGCGCCAGATCCAAAGGACCGGGCCGGAAGTGTGCGGCGCTTGTCGTGCCCCCAAGCGCCTGGTAAATGACATCAACCCGCTGCAAGTTCTCCGGCGATAGATCTTCGGCACGCGGTGCGGGCGGGCGGCCAAGAGCGGTCTTGTATCCCGCTTGCCTGAGAAGCACCTCCAGAGCACGCGCTCGCGCGCCAGTCGTGACCACGCTGGAGAGTCTCCCACGGCATCCTCTATCGCCGGCTCACGGTGATGCTCGACGATCCCGGAGTACGCAGAACTCGTTGCCTTCTGGATCAGCCAACACCACCCACGGAACTGTGCCCTGCCCGACGTCAACACGGGATGCGCCAAGTGCGATGAGTCGCTCAACCTCGGCGTCCTGATCGTCAGAACGGAGGTCGAGATGAAGGCGGTTCTTGACCTGCTTGCGTTCGTCGACCGGCTCGAAGATGAGTCCCGGGAGCCGATCTGCCTGTGGCCGAATCTCGAACTCGCCCGGATCGTCGTTGACGATGATCCATCTGAGCGCCTCAAGCCACCACCGACCGAGCGCCACTGGGTC
>JANOTN010000370.1:0-3814 GCA_031416375.1 Ilumatobacteraceae bacterium | reverse complement strand
TCGAGCGTGACGAGCGCGGTGTCGGTCGCCCCGCCATCGTCACGGACGGTGTACGTGAAGCTGTCCGGGCCGTGATAGTCGGGCGCAGGCGTGTACGACAGGGTTCCACCGGGACCGGTCGTGACCGTGCCGTGTGCTGGGAGGCCGAAGGACTGCACGACCAGCGTCCCGCCCTCGGGATCCGTGTCGTTGTCGAGCACCGGCAGGCTGACCGCCGTCTCCTCGAGCGTGATCGCGCTGTCGTCCGCGGCGACAGGGGGATCGTTGACACACGTGATCGTCACCGTCACGAGACCCGTGTCGGTTCCGCCGTTGCCGTCCGAGACGGTGTACCCGAACGAGTCGCCCCCGCAGAAGTTTTCAGCGGGCGTATATGTCAGCGACGTACCTGGTCCCCGCGAGACCGCACCGTCGGCCGCGGAGCCGTTGGACTCCACAACGAGCGCGCCGCCGTCCACGTCGGTATCGCCGGCGAGCACGTCGACCACGACCGCCGTGTCCTCCGGTGTCTGCACCGTCTCGTCGTCGGCTATCGGCGGGTCGTTGACCGGCACAATCGTCAGAGCCGTCTCGGCGTCGTTCGAGAACGCGTAGTGCGGATCGTCGAACACGCGGAAGCGGACGACGCGCGACGTCGTGCTCGGAGTCTGCGATCCGTCGGTGTACCGGATCGAGCGCAGCACCTGCTCCCAGTTGGCGATCGTGTCCGTGCCCTGCAGCAGCAGCACTCCCGTCGTCGAGTTGTAACCGGCTCCGAGGACGGTGATCGACGTGCCCGTCGTGTCGGCGGTGAGCAACTCAACCGCGACATCAGGCGACGCCGATGAGGGCGGAACGACGATCCTCACGTCCGCCGCGTACATGTACGTCGAGTCGATGTCGGTGATCTGGAGATCGGTGTCAGTGGGGGCGACCGCAGGCCCGTCCTCGGTGAACGTCACCGCGAAGCCCTTTCCTGTTCCGGACGCATCGAGGTCGATCACGGGCGGGTCATTGACGCATTCGATGGTCACGGTCACCGTCGCCGTGTCGGTGCCGCCGTTGCCGTCCGTGAGCGTGTACTCGAAGCTGCCCTGTCCGCACGTGTCGGGTGTGGGAGTGAACACCACGTCGTCGCCGTCTCGTTGCACCGTCCCGAGCGAGGCCGCGTCGACGCCCGACACGGACAGCGTGTCGCCATCCCCGTCCGTGTCGTTGGCGAGCAGGCTCGCCGGCGCCAACCGCAACTCAGCGTCCTCCGGCGTGGAGGCCGAGTCGTCGACGGCGACCGGCGCGGCGTTCGTGCCGTTGAGGTACACCCGTAGGTGGTCGAGCCCCCACGTCTCGTCGGTCGCGCCGGACGGACCGACGTGCGTCGACGACCATACGACCGTCAGCGTGCTCGCCGTGTGCGGGATCTCGCGGAACGCCGGCTCGAACGCCATATCGTAGCCGGAGTCGTTGTAGAACCCTCCGTCGCTGGCGAATCCGAGACCCAGATGACGGGCGAGCTGCGCGTGAGGTGGTGCGACATACCCGTCGGGAGCGGTCTCCTGCGTGCCGCAGAAGCTGTTCTCGAAGACCTTCGAGAACCGCACCGCCCCGTCGATGGTCACGGTGAAGCGGTCCGGACCCGCACCCAAGCACGCGTCCCACGAGTCGATGATCGCCAGGAGGAACGCGACACTGACACTCGTGTGTGTCGGCAGGCCCGTGAGGGTGAGTCGAGCGGGAGCCGGAGGCGTGGCGCGGCTGCGCAGAAGGTTCCCGGCGAAGCCGTGGCTCGCGTAGCCCTGCACGCTCTCGATCGTCGTCACACCCGTGATCTCGGGCGGAAGTCCGTTCTCGAATCTCGTGGCGAAGACGGGCACGGACGGGGGGCCTTTGACGGTGATCGTGCCGCGCAAGGTGGCCGTCTGGCCTGAACTCGTGACCCGCAACTCGTACGAGTATTGGGCATCGGGCGTGCCCGGTGCCATGACCGGGTAGGCGTGCACTTTCGCGCCGCAGCCTGTGACCGTCGCCGATCCGTCGCCGAAGGCCCACGTGCAGGTCGCCGCGGGAGTCACCTGCGCAACGAAGGCGGGTGGCTGATAGGTGAGCGGGATACCGTCGCTCACCGTGCGGCTCGGGAGCGACGCCGTAACCGTGACAGTCGCGGTTCTCGTCACGGTCACGTCATCGTCCGACACCCGGAACGTCTGCGTGTACTGGACGTCAGGGGCACCGGGTGCACGCGTAGGGTAGGCGTGCGCTTGCGCGCCGCACGCGTTCACGACCGGGGAACCGTCACCGAAGTCCCAGGAGCATGTGATCGGGTCGGCGATGTCCTGCGGGTTCGCGCCATATGTGAAGCCGACTCCGCCGACGATGGTTCGGCCCGTGAGCGTGGCGGTGGGCGGCACGTTGAGCACCGTGATGGTGCGCTCCAGGCTCCCTGTCTGCTCCTGCGCGTCGGTGACGGTCAATCGCGCCGTGTATGCCCCGTCGTTCGGGTACCGATGGCTGATGGAGTGCGGCCCCTGCTGGACTTCCACCGGAGTGCCGTCGCCCCAGTCCCAGCTCGCCCGGACGATCCGTTCCCCGTCAGGATCCGTGCCCGAGGGCGTGCCCAACAGCTCGCCCCTCTCGTTGACCGGCGGCGGCTGCGGGAAGCTTGCCGTCGGAGGCCGAAGGACGCGATGGACGCGCGTGGACATCGCGGCGTTGCCGCGCGCGTCCGTTACCGTCAGCGTCACCGTGTAAGGACCTGGTGCGGCATATGTGTGACTCGGGTTGGTGGTGGTCGACGTCGCCCCGTCACCGAAGGCCCAGAGCCGCGAGACGATGTCGCCGTCGGGATCGGTGGACCGATCCTGGAAGCCGAACGTCGATCCAGCCGACTGCTGAGGGCTGTAGACCTTGAACTGCTCCACGCCGGTGTAGATCGATGGGCCCTGGTTCGACAACAGCCGGATGCGCACGTACTTCGCGGGGACGGGGCCACCCGGGAGGACAAACGTTTGGAGCGTCGCGTTGTTGGCCGCCGTGGCGTTGAGGACGTTCGTCCAGTCGGATTCGTCCGCGAAGCCGGTTGTCGCGACGTCTACGGCGAAGTCCCGAACGCGATTGGCTGGATCTTCGATGTAGGGCATGACAGCGACTCGATCGACGACCCACTCCTGGTTGTTCCAGAGGCGGACGACTCCGTACCGTGGGGCAGCCGGCGCCGTCAGCCAGGCGGCGTCCTCGGTTGCGACATTGAGTGCCGCGAGCATGTCGAAGCCCGAGTAGTAGGCCGCGGACTGGGCGACCGGGATCGCGCTGCTCGCCGACGGGCTCGGGGTGAAGGGTCCGGTGTCGTGGAGCGCGACGTTGCGGCCGCCCGCGGGCGCCGAGGAGACGAATGATGCAGTGGGGGGCCGGACGAGCTCGACCGTGACGGTCTGCGTGCCGGTGTCGGTGGCGCCTCCGTCGTCCGTCACCGTGAGCGTCACGGGGTACGCGCCGATCGCGAGGTACGTGTGCGCCGGATGTTGTGCGGTGGCGGCAGGTGAGCCGTCGCCGAAGTCCCAGGACCACGCAGTGATCGTGCCGTCGTCCGCGGTGGGGTCGGTTAACGACACCTCCACGCCGAGGGCGGGTACGGCCGGGTCGAACGTGAAGCCCGCCACCGGGGCCGAGTTCACGACGACCTGCCTCGTCTCGCTGTCGCTGCCCCCGGTGGCGTCGGTCACGGTCAGCGTCACGTTCCAGGTGCCGTGGGCAAAGGCGTGCGCCGGGTTCGGCAGGGCGCTCGTGGTGCCGTCGCCGAAGTCCCAGGCCCATGTGACGACGTCCTCGTTTCGGTCGACGC
>JANOTN010000369.1:0-3685 GCA_031416375.1 Ilumatobacteraceae bacterium | reverse complement strand
GCCACGCGTCCGCCGTCACGCGTCCGCCGTCACCCGAGCAGTGACCCGCATCCTGCACTCCGAGCTCGTCGTGATTGATCTATGCCGAGTCCGCGACTATGCCGACACGGCGACGGCGGGGACGCGGGCAGCCTGACGGCGGTGGGCTTCTCGCGCTGATAGCGGACGCGGGGATCGGCATAGTTCCGGCCCGTATTGCAGTCTGCTGCTGTCGTGGCGCCGCGCTCCGACAAGGAGGCGTTGCCATGTCAGGGACGAGGAGAAAGCCCGGTCGAATGGGTCCGCACATCGACGGGTTCGGGGCTCGGTTGCTGGAGCTCGGTTACACGCCGGGCACGGTGCGGGGTCTGTTGAAGGACGTTGGTCAGCTGGGCCGGTGGATGGCGAGTGAGGATGTGGAGGCCTCGCAGCTCACCAGTGCTTCGATCGACGCGTTCCTGTCTGCTCGTCGAATCGGTGGGCATCGGCGTGTGCCGAGCGTGCGGAGCTTCGCGACGCTGCTCGAATACTTGACGGGTGAAGGCGTGGTCGCGCCGGCAGTCGTTCGGCCGTTGACTCCCGTCGAAGCGCTGCTGGCGCGCTATCGGACGTGGCTCGTCGCTGAGCGCGGCTTGGCGGGTCCGACGGTGTTGCGCTATGAGAACTTGGCGCGTCGGTTCCTCAATGAGCGGGCCTCCGCCGTGGAGGGCCGGTTCGTCGATGAGCTGACTGGGGCGGACGTGATCGCGTTTCTCCTGCGGGAATGCGCCCGGGTGTCGGTCGGTGCGGCCAAGGGCCGGGTGGCGGAGCTGCGATCGTTGCTGCGGTTCTTGTATCTGAAGGGGTTGACGCCGTTGGCGTTGGCGACGGCGGTGCCTCCGGTCGCGGGCTGGCACGACAGCACGGTGCCCGCGGGCATTGCGTCCGCCGATGTGCGGCGATTGCTCGACGGCTGCGACCGAACCGAGCCGGGTGGGATCCGCGACTTCGCGATCCTCATGCTCGTCGCCCGGCTCGGGCTTCGTTCCGCGGAGGTCGCCCGCCTCGAGCTCGGTGACATCGACTGGCGGGCCGGAGAGATCGCCGTGCGGGGCAAAGCCCGCCGTCGTGATCGTCTGCCGTTGCCGCGCGAGGTCGGGGAGGCGCTGAGCGCGTACCTCTGCGAGGCGCGGCCGGCGACCGTCGTCCGACAGGTGTTCCTGGCCAGCAAAGCGCCGACAAGGGCCATTCTGCCGGCCCTGGTCAGTGACGTCACGTACCGCGCCTGCGAGCGCGCCGACTTGCCTCGCGTCGGGGCACACCGGCTCCGCCATGCGCTTGCTACGGAGATGCTGCGGCGGGGCGCCACCTTGGTGGAGGTGAGCCAGGTCCTACGGCATCGGGATCTGGCCACAACGGCGGTGTATGCCAAGGTCGACCTCGGCACGCTCCGCCAAGTCGCTCAGCCCTGGCCCGGAGCAGCGCGGTGACTGCCCTGACCCAAGCCGCCGAGGATTACCTGCAACTCCGTCGCTCTCTCGGGCACGACCTCGCTGATGCTCATCGGTTGTTGCCGAGCTTCGTCGCCTACCTCGACGCGATCGGGGAACCGACGGTGACCGTCCGAGCAGCACTGCTCTGGGCGCAGCGTCCGGATGCCGATCCGGCCAGCAGCGTCTGGCCGCGGCGCATGACCGTCGCCCGTGGCTTCGCTCGCCACATGTCAGGGATCGACGCTCGCACCGAGGTGCCGCCGCTCGGGCTGATACCGAGCCGTCAGCGTTGGCGTCCGCCGTTCATCTACAGCCCGGCCGACGTCGACGCGCTCATGGTGCAGGCCCGCGCTATCCGGTGGCGGTTGCCAGCGGCCACCCACGAAACCGTTATCGGATTGTTGGCCGCCACCGGCATGCGCGTCGGGGAGGCTCTCAAACTCGACCGCGGCGACATCGACTGGGCCGACGGTGTGCTGTTGATACGCGAGTCTAAGTTCGGCAAGTCGCGCCAAGTGGCTCTTCACGCCAGCAGCCTCGAAGCCTTGGAGCGATACGCCCGTTGTCGTGATCAGCTGCTTACCCGGCCTGCGACGCCGAGCTTCTTCGTCTCGATCCGGGGCACCAGGATCATCTACCCCGTCGTCCAGCAGGTCTTCCGGCGACTGTGCTCGGATGCCGCCGTCGGAGCCGGGTCAACGACTCGCCCGCGCGTTCATGATCTTCGTCACACTTTTGCGGTCCGCACGTTGCTCGACTGGTATCAGGCGGGCGCGAACGTCGAAGCGCGCCTCCCGTGGCTGTCGACCTATCTCGGGCACCGCGATCCGCGTTCCACGTACTGGTATCTGTCGGCCGCGCCGGAGCTACTAGCGCTCGCCGCCAGTCGTCTGGAGCTTTCTCGCGGGGTGATCGCGCCATGACTCTGGTCGCGCCGACGTTGGAGAGCTTCTTCATCGACCGCCTCGCCAAGCAGCGCCAAGCCAGCCCAAAGACCGTCGCCTCCTATCGCGACGCGCTCAGACTGCTCGTCGTGTTCGTGCACGGCCAGAGTGGGAAGTCACCCTGCACCCTCGATTGGGAGGACCTCGACGCGGAGATGATCAGCGCCTTCCTCGATCATCTCGAAGCCGAGCGGCACAACAGCCCGCGGACACGCAACCTGCGACTCACGGCAATCCGTTCGTTGTTCGCCTACGCGTCGCTGCGCCACCCCGAACACGCCGCGCTCATCCAGCGGGTGATGGCCATCCCACCGAAGCGGTTCGACAAGGCGATCGTGTCCTTCCTCACCGCACCCGAGATCGACGCCCTCATCGACGCTCCCGACCGGACCCGGTGGGAAGGCCGACGCGACCGAGCGCTCCTGCTCGTCGGCGTCCAAACCGGCCTGCGCGTCTCGGAGCTCACCGGCTTGGACTGCGGCGACGTGAGCCTCGGAACCGGGGCGAACGTTCGCTGCGAAGGCAAGGGCCGCAAACACCGCGCTGTCCCTCTGACCTTGCCCACCCAATCGGTCCTCACGGTCTGGATGAGCGAGCGGGCTGGACGCCGCGACGAGCCATTGTTCCCGACTCGAACCGGACGTCGGCTCAGCAGCGACGCCGTCGAGCACCTCGTGCGCAAACACGCCGTGACTGCCGCGTCACGCTGTCCGTCGCTACGCGCCGACGACCTTCACCCTCACGTCCTCAGGCACAGCTGCGCCATGTCGCTGCTCCACGCCGGGGTCGACACGGCCGTTATCGCCCTGTGGCTCGGCCACGCCGACATCCGTTCCACGCAGACCTACCTGCACGCCGACATGACACTCAAGCAGCGCGCCCTCGATCTCACGACGCCCACGTCCGCGGCACCCGGTCGCTACAAGCCTCGCGACAAGCTGCTCGCGTTCCTCGAAAGCCTGTGACTATGCCGACGTCCGCGTTCGCCATCAGCGCGAGAAGCCCACCGCCGTCAGGCTGCCCGCGTCCCCGCCGTCGTCGTGTCGGCATAGTCGCGGACTCGGCATAGATCAATCTATGCCGATGTCGGCATAGATTGATGACATCGGGCTCCTCCCCGTCAGCCCCGACGCCGCCGAAGGCCTCTACCGCCTCGTCGACGCCGCCTACGAACGCCGATCACTCGGGACCGGGTCGCACTAGCCCCTCGAGGAATGAGACCGGTTCCTACCCGAGCACACCACCGCCGTCAGCCTCCTCGACCGACTCCTGCACCACGCCGTGCTCGTC
>JANOTN010000368.1:0-3664 GCA_031416375.1 Ilumatobacteraceae bacterium | reverse complement strand
CTGACGGCAATCTTCAAGCCGGATCTGGACCCCTCGGTCGCCCAGATCGCCACGTTCGCGGTTGCGATCTGGGGTGCCTATTTGATCCGCTCGATGTTGCTCTGGATTCTCGGAATGATCACGTTTTGGACGACCCGCGTGAGCGCCATATTCGAGGCGTTCTTCGCCGCCGAGCTGTTGCTGTCGGGTCGGTTGTTACCGATGACGCTGATGCCCGATTGGGTGCAAACACTGGCGTCGTATCTTCCGTTCCAGTCGACGTTCGGGTTCCCGATAACAGCGCTGGTCGGACCGATTACGAACCGTGAACTTGTCGAAGGGTTACTGCGCCAACTCCTCTGGATCTCCGTCGGTGCGCTCGGTGTGCGCTTGATGTGGCAACGCGCCCTGCGTCGGTACACGGCGGTCAACGGATGAGTGAGTTGGCGTTCGGGTTTCGTGTGGCCTGGCGTCACCTGCGAATTGGCGTGATGAACGAACTGCAGTACCGCGCCAACTTCGTCGTGCAGTTGATCCAGTCAGTCGTGGCGACGGGCACCGGTTTGATCGTGCTCTCGTTGATCTTCGACCGAACGGATCAGCTCGACGGTTGGACACGACCGCAACTGCTGATCGTGATGGGTGTATTCACATTCGTCGGCGGTCTGATCGGATTCGTGATCGAGCCGAACATGGGCCGAGTGATGACCGACATCCACATGGGCACGTTCGACTACGTGCTGACCAAGCCGGTCGATTCGCAGCTGCTCGCAAGCGTGCGTGAGTTCCGCCTGTGGCGGCTGACTGACGCCGTCGTCGGGGCGGTCGTGCTGGGGTGGGGTCTGAGTGGACTCGACGAACGGATTACGTTCCTCAACGTCGCCGGTTTCGTGTTCACGTTGATCGCCGGCATGATCCTGATCTACTGCCTGTGGCTGGGGCTGACGGCCGGGGCGTTTTGGGTCGTCAGGATGGAAATGGTCCAAGAGTTGTTCACGGGCCTATATCGGGCGGGGCAATACCCGGTCACGATCTACCCCGGGTGGTTACGGCTCACCCTCACGTACCTCGTGCCGATCGGCTTCGCCATCACGGTCCCGTCTGAGTCCCTCACGGGTCGGTTGACGGCCGAACGGGTGCTGATCACGGTTGCGTTCGTGGTGGTTGCATTTGCTCTGTCACGTTGGATCTGGAGGACCGGTACCCGCCGCTACTCAGGCGCCTCGGCCTGATTGGGACACTGACCGTGTCGCCCGGACTTGGAGTTCGAGTCAACTTCGGATGACGACGGGACGATAGACTTGGTTTCGAAAGGAAACCCAATGACCATCTTGAACACCGCTAAGAAACTGGCCATGAAGAACAAACACAAGGTCGCCGCCGGAGTCAACAAGGCGACCAACGTGATCGACAAGAAAACCGGGGGTAAGCACACCGACAAGCTGAAGAAGCTTGACGACGCAGCAGCGAAATTCGGTGGCCAGCCTCCAATCGACAAGACCAGCACTCCCGGTCCCGAATAGTCAGCGTTAGGTCAGTCGACTGAGGTGCGCCAGAGCGCATCGATAGGAGCGGCGATCATGCGGTCACCAAACGCCAGAACGTCGGCTCCTGTGTAGAGCAGTACACCGAGGGCGAATTGTTCACGGGTGCGATCTCGGAGATGATTGAGGTGCCGGAAGTCTTCGATCGCAAGGCTGCTCGAGGCCTTGACATCGACACCCACGATTCGGCCGTCGTTGTGTTCGATGACAGCATCGACCTCTTCGCCGTCGCGTGTTCGGTAGTGGTATAGCTGAGCCAAAGCGTCACACCAGGTGATCTGGCGACCGAGTTCACTGAGCACGAAGTTCGTGAGCAGTGAACTCGCCGCGTCGATGTCACGGCCGAGCCGCGCCGTGGTGAAACCGGCAAGATGGGCGGCGAGACCGGAGTCGACGAACATCATCTTCCGGGTGCTCGTTGCGCGAGTCGTCGCCGAGTTCGACCAGGCTCCAATCCGTTCGATCAGGAAGGCTTCCTCCAGGATTGAGACATAGCGATCGACCGTGTTCTTCGAGATGTGCAGCTCGTTCGACACGTTCTCGATTCGAAGTGGCGACATCATTCGTCCGGCCAGCAGACGGACAAGCCGACCGAGTTCGTGGCGTCGCTTGACCCCGCCGAGATGAGCGATGTCGCGGCCGATCAGGTCGGAGATGTAGCCCTCGAAGAATCGCCCCCGACGGCCAGGCTCTCGCATCACCGCCTCGGGAAATCCGCCACGAAGCGCGCGTTCGAAATAGTCGGCTCGTGCGAGTCGCCCTGCCGTTTGCAGGCGCGCGTCGCCGAAAACGGCATCGACGAATCGATCCGCGGAACCGTCGATCTCACCTTGAGACAACGGCCACAACTCGATCCTTTCGCCGTGGGCCGGGAGTTCGGCGCCCGCCGATCGCGAGGAGATCGATCTCCTCGATGACGTGAGAAGGTACTGCCCCGGTCGATTGTCGCGCTCCACCGTCGCCGCGATCGCGACGATCAGCTCGGGCGCGCGATGAAGTCCATCGACGATCAGCAAGCCCTGGTGGCGAACGAACTCTTCAGGATCGTGGCGCGCTGCGAGCAGCTGATTCGGCTGAGTGAGCTGACGTTGCAGCGACTCGGCGCGACCTTCTGCGATGGCGCCAACCAGAGTCGTGTGGCCCGCCCGTTTGGCGCCATTGACGATCACGACGCTCGTGTCGCGCAGCGCCAGGTTGATTGCAGATTCCATATGTCTTCGACGATCGTGGGTCATTTCTGACAGTTTGCCAGATATGTACTGACGTTCTGCCAGGCAGTTTGGAAATCCCGTGTCGAGCCCGAGATTGTCGGCGGCAACACGATCGGAATTCGAAACGGTTCCAGTCGCCCGCGGGATCGCGTCGGTGAACCGCTGGTGAACTCTTAACACCTCGTAAAGAAATTGCTGGCGTTCCGCCGCGATGCGTGATATTCGTAGAGGTCTGGTCCTGGGGGCTTGAGTGAACAAAAGCGACGAACAACCTGTGGCGGGTTCGGAACACCTGCGTCGGCTAACAGGATTTGCGCGCTTTGTGCTGGGTCGACGAGTCAGCGACCGTCGGCGTGGGACCTCCCTGATGACGCTTCTGCTCGCATTCGCATTCTTCGCCGGTGCCTCGCTAACGCCGCCTCCAGCGAGAGGCACTAGTTCGAGTGGTGGGTCCGATTACATGACCGCATCCACGGCGGCAGACCCGGGTGCTCCGGAGCCCCTTGCACTGACCGACGCAGAACTCGTGGTGGTCGTCGACTCGGTCCGCGCCGAATGGCAAGCTGTCACTCCCGTAACCGACCTGTCCGGTATCACGGCGTCGATCGTCGACCTCCCCGACCTGGGACTTGGACGCGAGGTCACCGGCGCGATCGAGATCGATCCGACGGCGGCTGGTCACGGTTGGACAGCGATGGATCTCGCCACTGTGGTGCGCCACGAGTTCGGTCACGTGCTCGGATTCGATCACACAGTCGATGGCCTGATGGACGAGCTGCTCGACGTCGGCGAGTTCCACGAGGTTCCGGCCCCTGTCGGCACGACGACGACCGGCACGACGACGACCGGCACGACGACGACCGGCACGACGACGACCGATACGACGACGACCGATACGACGACGACCGGCACGACGACGACCGGGACGAC
>JANOTN010000367.1:0-2915 GCA_031416375.1 Ilumatobacteraceae bacterium | reverse complement strand
CACGAAGGCCCGATACGCACGCTCGAAATCGGCCGTTTGCATACAGATCGCCTGGGCTTGCGCCTCGGCCTCGATCGCCTGCTCGAGTCCCATGTTCCACTCGTGGTTGAGCTGGTTCTTGGTGATCCCGTGCGCAAAGGTCGGCCCGTCGGCGAGTCGCCTGGCCAAGCCGGCTGCCTCAAGTTCCAACTGGTCGGCAGAGTGGATGGCGTTGAAAAACCCCCAACGCTCGCCTTCGGCTGCACTCATCGAACGGCCCGTGTACAACAGTTCGGCTGCCCGTCCTTGGCCGATGATTCGTGGCAGCATCGCGCATGCGCCCATATCGCAACCAGCGAGACCGACCCGCGTGAAGAGGAACGCCGTCTTTGCCTCGGGCGTGGCAATCCGCAGGTCGGACGCCATGGCAATGATTGCGCCTGCACCGACGCAGATTCCATCGACGGCGGCAATGATCGGCTTGCCGCAACCGACCATCGCCTTGACGAGATCGCCGGTCATCCGGGTGAACGCCAACAATCCCTTGATGTCCATGCCGACGAGCGGGCCAATGATCTCGTGTACGTCGCCACCCGAGCAGAAGTTGCCGCCGTTTGGGGCGAACACGACGACGTCGACGTCATTGGCGTAGACCAGCCCACGAAATGTGTCGCGCAATTCGGCGTAGCTTTCGAACGTCAGCGGGTTCTTGCGCTCTGGTCGGTTCAACCTGACCGTGGCGACGCCGTCAGCTACCGCCCACAGGAAGTGTTGCGGTTTCAGATCAGCCATCGTTGTCATCAGAATCCCTTCGTGGAGTGAGTTGTTGCAGGAGTACGTCGAGCACGTCCAGCGCATCCTCGGTAACGCCCGAGAACAGTGCGTTGACCTGCTCCTCGTGTTTGCTGGCGAGCTGCTCGAAGTGGTGGCGACCGGTGTCGGTAAGGGCGACCCGGTAGATCCGCCGGTCGACGGGCGATTGGTGACGGACGACAAGTCCGTCGTTCTCCAGCCGGTCGACCACGACGGTGGTGTTGCTGTTCGAGACGAGCAGCAATCGCGAGAGTTGAGTCATCGTCAACGCCTCATCAGAGCGGTGGAGTGCAGCCATCACGTCAAAGCGAGGCAGCGTTGTCTGGTGCTCAAGGCGCAGGAACTCACGCAGTTGTGCCTCGGTCAGGCGCGTCACGCGCAGCAGTCTGATCCACAGCCGCAAGCGACGTTTCGACAGTCGGTCGCTCACAGTTCGCCGCCGTTGATGGCGATTGCCTGACCGTTTATGGCGTCGGATCCGGGCCCGCACAGCCACAGGGCTGCGGCTGTGAGCTCGGCTGGTTCAATCAACCGGCCTTGCGGATTGCTGCGGGTGAGTGCCGCCAACGCCTCGTCACGGCTGCGACCCGTGCGTTCGACGATGTTGTCGATCGTGCGCTCGGTCATCTCTGTGGCGAGGTAGCCGGGGCATAGCGCGTTGGCGGTGATTCCTGTGCCTGCTAGCTCTTGCGCCACAGCCCGAGTCAGGCCGACCGCCCCATGCTTGGCCGCCGAGTACGCAGAGACGTACGAGTAGCCCTTCAGACCGGCTGTCGATGCGATCGTAATCAGTCGACCCCACGGGTGCCCGTCGAGTTGTCGTACGCCTTGGCGCAGGGTCAGGAACACGCCCGTCAGGTTGACGGCAAGCATCCGCTGCCACAGATCCATGCTCGTCGAGTTGAGCGAGGCGCTCTCGGCGGCACCGGCGTTGGCGATCACGATCTCGACCGGGCCGGCTTCGGCGAACAGCCGCTCCACGGCGGCCTCGTCGGTGACGTCGGCGACGATTGCACGGATGCCCCGGGCTTGAGCTGCAACGGCGTGGATTGGTTCCGGTCGGCGGCCGGCGATGATCACGTCGGCACCGGCGGCGGCGAATCCCATTGCCAGGTTGGCACCGGCGCCCGTGCCGCCACCGGTAATCAGCACCCGACGGCCGTCCATCGCGATACCCGGCATGTTCATACCCGGCACGGTCATGCCCGGCATGTTCATACCCGGACAGTCTCGTGTGCTCGTTGTGCGAGCCGGATCGCCTGATCGCGGCCAGGCAGGTACGGCTGGGGCCAGATCACGTCCTGGTCGCCCAACTCGAGCCCCGCCCGCAGCGTCCAATACGGATCGGCCAAGTGTGGTCGTGCGAGGCAGACGAGATCGGCACGCCCGGCCATCAAGATCGAGTTGACGTGGTCAGGCTCGTAAATGTTGCCGACGGCCATCGTGGCGATATCGGCCTCGTTGCGGATCCGATCGGAGAACGATGTCTGGAACATGCGCCCGTACACAGGCACCGCGTCGGTCGAGGTTTGCCCGGCCGAGACGTCGATGATGTCTGCCCCAGCCAGCGAGAACATGGTTGCGATGGTGACCGCGTCATCCGGTGTTACACCGGGGGTGCCGACCCAATCGGTCGCCGAGATACGCACTGACATTGGCCTGTCATCGGGCCAGGCTGCCCGCATGGCGCTGAACACCTCGAGCGGGAAGCGCATTCGAGCTTCGAGGGTTCCGCCGTACTCGTCGTTGCGTTGATTCGACAGCGGCGAGATGAACGACGAGATCAGGTAGCCGTGGGCGGCGTGCAGTTCGATCATGTCAAATCCGGCGCGCAACGCCATTCGTGTGGCTGCCACGAACTGCTCGGTCACGACGTCCATGTCAGTGCGGTCCATCTCCTTCGGCACAGCGTTTCGGGCTGACCACGGAATCGGCGAAGGCGAGATCAGCGGCCAGTTACCGTCGGGCAATGGGGCGTCGATCTCGTCCCACCCGAGCTGGGTCGAACCTTTGCGACCGGAGTGGCCGATCTGGCAACAGATCTTGGCAGCGGTCTCGGCATGAACGAATTCGGTCAGTCGCCTCCAGGCCACTTCGTGCTCTGGCGCGTACAGGCCGGTGCA
>JANOTN010000366.1:0-4273 GCA_031416375.1 Ilumatobacteraceae bacterium | reverse complement strand
AGATCCTCGATCGACTCGAACGCCAGGTACGGGTTGATTGCCCCGGCTCCGTAACCGACCAGCAGCGCCATGTGATGCACTTCGCGTGCGTCTCCGCACTCAACCACCAGACCGACCTTGGTGCGCTGTTTCGTGCGCACCAGGTGATGATGAACCGCCGACGTCAAGAGCAGCGACGGAATCGGAGCGTCAACCGAGTCGGCGTTGCGGTCGGAGAGCACGATCACACGGGCACCTTGATCGATCGCTTCGGTGACCTCGGCAAAGATCTCGTCGAGCGCACGCTTCAACGCCGACCCGCCACCAGTGACTCGGTAGAGACCCTTGACGACGTACGCCTCAAGACCAGGAAATTCGCCGTCGTCGTTGGCGTGGATGATTTTGGCCAACTCGTCGTTGTCGATGATCGGGAACGGAAGCGAGAGCTGTCGACAGCTTTCTGGACCGGGGTCGAGCACGTTCGCCTCGGGCCCGATCGTCGACGACACCGCCGTCACCACTTCTTCGCGGATCGCATCGAGCGGAGGGTTCGTGACCTGGGCGAACAACTGCTGGAAGTAATCGAACAACAACCGCGGCCGGTTCGACAGCGCAGCTATCGGCGTGTCGGTTCCCATCGAACCGAGAGGCTCGTAGGCACTCTTCGCCATCGGTGCCACGATGATCTTGAGTTCTTCGTGTGTGTACCCAAACATTTGCTGCCGACGTAGCACGCTGTCGTGGCTGAACACGACGTGCTCACGTGCTGGCAGGTCGTCGAAGTTGACCATACCGTTGCTCAGCCACTCGCCGTATGGCTTCTCGGCAGCGAGCGCGTTCTTGATTTCGTCGTCGTCGATGATCCTGCCTTGACTGGTGTCGATCAGGAACATTTTGCCTGGCTGCAATCGGCCCTTGGTGATCACCTTGGCTGGGTCGATCTCCAACACGCCAACTTCGGATGCCATGATCACAAGGTCGTCATCGGTCACCCAATACCGGCTCGGGCGCAGGCCGTTGCGGTCGAGCACGGCACCGATCACGGTGCCATCGGTGAAGGTCACGCTTGCAGGTCCGTCCCACGGCTCCATCACGCTCGAATGGAAGCGGTAGAAGGCGCGCCGATCGGCGTCCATCTCGGCGTTGTTTTCCCAGGCCTCGGGAATCATCATCAGCACGGCGTGATGCAGCGGGCGCCCGGCAAGGTGAAGCAGTTCCAGCACCTCGTCGAAGCGGGCCGTGTCAGACGCGCCAGCTGTACAGATCGGGAACGCCTTGTCGAGGTTCGGAAGCAGGGCGCTGGCGGCCATCGCCTCACGCGCCCTCATCCAGTTCTGGTTGCCCTGGACCGTGTTGATCTCGCCGTTGTGGGCGATGTAACGGTACGGGTGCGCCAGCGGCCACGACGGGAACGTGTTGGTCGAGAACCTCGAGTGCACAAGCAGCAGTGCGCTTTCGATGCGCGGATCAGTCAGGTCACCGAAGAACTGACTGAGTTGCGGGGTGGTGAACATCCCCTTGTAGACGATCGTGCGCGCCGACAGCGATGAGAAGTAGGTCGTCAGGTCGCTCGGAAGTTCGTGCTCAACCCGTTTACGAGCGACGAACGTCTTGCGGTCGAGATCGATGCCGGTCGAACCGTCAGCACCGGACACGAACAGTTGCTGAAATCCGGGCATCGCTGCCAACGCCGTCTTGCCGAGGCACGAGGGGTCGATTGGCACATCGCGCCAGCCTAGGACGACAAGTCCCTCGTCAGCCATGATCGCTTCGATCGTCCCTTTGGCTTTCTCGGCGGATTCCACGTCAGGCGGCAGGAAGGCCATGCCCGCTGCATACGCACCCTCGACGGGAAGTTCGAATGAAACCGTGGCTCGAAACAACGTGTCGGGAATCTGGATCAAGATCCCAGCGCCGTCACCGGTGTCTGCTTCGGCACCGGTGGCACCGCGATGCTCCAGATTGGTGAGCGCCAACAAACCTGTTTGAACGAGTTCGTTGGAGCGCGTGCCCTTCATATGGGCAACGAATGAGACACCACAGGAGTCGTGTTCGAATCGCGGATCGTAAAGCCCCGAGGGGCCGGGTGTCGTCTGCATCAGGCACTCCACGTAAGTCGGGGGTTGGCTTGTGGGAGTCCGGGACGACGTTGGCCCGAAGTTTCGAACATGTTACGCCATCGGGCTGCCAGCGCAACCTCACGTTGGCGCCGAAATGTGAACGTACACATCGTTCGCACGGCTCGATACTCGATGGACAGGCCATCGGTCGTAGGCGAAGTGACCTGCGTCCGAACAATCAGTCGGTGAAGACCGGCGGTCGCTTCTCGAGGTTGGCGGTGATCGCTTCGATCTGGTTTGGTGATCCGATCTGGGTGAAGATCACGTCACGCTCAGCGGCGAAATGCTCGGCGGCACCATCAGTGAACAAGCGATTGAACAGTGACTTCGCTCCCCTGATCGCACCCGGACTGCGTCCGGCGATTTCCCGTGCGATCACCATCGCGTCGTCGTACGGGGTGTCACTCAAACGTGTCACGAGACCGAGTTCGAAGGCTTCCGCCCCGTCAAACACACGCGCGGTGTACGTGAGTTCACGGGCGATATCGGACCGAACGAGCCGTGACAGCGCGAATGTTCCAGTCATATCGGGCACGATCCCCCAATGGAGCTCACGGACGGACCACTGCGTGGCCGGGTGGGAAATCCGGATATCAGCCCCGAGCGCGATCTGCAGGCCACCGCCCAGTGCGTGGCCCTGAACAGCGGCGATCACCGGCACCGGCAATTCCTGCCACACCCAACAAATCTGTTGTGCGAGATGCGTGATTCCGCTCTCAGTCATTTGTCCGGGGTTGCCCCTGCGACTCGGATCCTGGATACCGCCTCCTCCTGCCATGTGTCCGAAGATCGAGAAATCGAGGCCGGCGCAGAACGACTCACCTTCACCCGACAGCACCACTACCCGGACACCGGGCTCCGACTTCAGCTGCTCACCCACCTCCGCAATCGCCGCGAACTGCTCGCCATCCAAAGCATTCCGCTTGTCGGGCCGATTGAACCGCACATCGGCAATTCCGTCAGCAATGGACACAATCACGCGATCGGACATCGTTCGAGTCTGACACGAATCGTCGACGCTGCGAGACTTCGGGACGCATCTGATCAACGGCGGCGAGCAGCAGGCGACTTCAAGTCAGCCAGTCCGCTTCCCGCCCAATCAGTAGCCCACTGGGACACGTGGTGAAGGGGCACCACTTCGCGCGACGCTGCCTGCGAGTACCGTCTCGGTCGTGACCGGTTCACCTCCTCCTCCTCCATCGCCTCCATCACCGCCACCGCCACCGCCACCTTCAGGGCCACAATCGTGGCCACCGTCACCTCCGCCGTACGGATCGGGGCAGGGTCCATACCCGGGGTACGGCTTTCCAGCCCGAGGTGACCACCCATCTGGTACCACCGTGTTAGTGCTCGGAATTCTCAGCTTGGCGGTGTGCGGTATTCTCGGCCCGATCGCTTGGATCAAGGGAAGTACCGCGCTCAACGAGATCAAGGCAAACCCGTCGGTCACCTACGGCAACCGTGGTTCGATCGTGGCAGGCCGGATCTGCGGCATGGTCGCAAGTGGGCTGTTGATTCTCGCAGCTTTGGCGGTTCTACTCGTGATTGTTGCCGCCAGAGCCGGGTCGTGACCACGGCTACTCGACGAGGCGAAGGCCCGTCGGGGATACGGATGGGGCGTCATGGGGAAGGTCTACGACGAACTCAGTCCGGTGGGCAGGGAACAGATGCTCGCTCAGCAGCACCGGCCGACCTGTGACATCGGTGGTGAGTCGTCGACATTTCAGCAACGGCGAACCGATCGGCACTGCGAGCAACTCAGCGTCGGCAGGCTCAGCGGAGTCCGCACCAATTGTTTGGGTCGCGCCGCGCAAGTCGACCGCCAGTAACTCGTAGAACGGGTGCCGTTCGACATCATCCATCGATATTTTCTGACCGAGTTCGGCCGGGCACCATACGGTCACCACCGCGAAGGGTTCACCGTCCGCGAGGTTGACTCGCTTGACGCGCAGCACCTTGGTGACGTCGAGCGCCGCCTCGACGTGCGCTGGCGCATCGACGAAGGCGAACTCGACCACGTGTCGGCGGGCCGTTTTTCCACTCGCTTCGAGCTGGGCTTCGATCGTACCGAGCCGCTCGAGACTCTGACGGAACGGTGCGGTCGCCACGAACCAACCGAACCCTTGTCGCGAAGCAATCAAACCCTCGTCACGAACTGTGTCGAGCGCCCGGCG
>JANOTN010000365.1:0-10457 GCA_031416375.1 Ilumatobacteraceae bacterium | reverse complement strand
CGAGATCTCTCGTCGCGCCCGAGTCGGCGGAGCTGGACGGCCTGACAAGGGTGCCGTGCGGTGGCCCGGACGCGAGGGTGAGGTGCGACGATTCATGGTGCCTCCGCACTCAGCGACTTCACGAGCCGAAACTGGTCGAGCGGTTCGATCGTTCCGGTAAATCCGTCACCGAGCTCGGCGGTAGGGAGCTCGCCGGTCCGGGCAATCGTGATCGCCAGCAGCATCGGGTCGACACTGACGAACTCGCTCACCTCTCCTGGCCCCATTCCGAGAGCGGTCGCCCGGTCGGCAAGAGCGGTCGGTGAACGCAATTCGGCCCGATGGGAACGCAGCACATCGAACTCCTCCTGCGACGCCCGCACAGCCCGTTCGAGACGGTCGATCTCAAGCTGGCGTTCGGAGATGCGGGTGTGAAGCAACAGCGCCCCAGCCATCACGGCAGCCATCAAGACGGCAAGCGTAAGAGCAAACCCGGCCGCTCGACGGCTATGCGGAACGACCGACAACGGAGAACGAGGCACCGGAGCGGAGGTTCGCCGCTCGCGTTGGGAACCCGGCTGGGCGCGCATCGGAAGCGCCATCAGCTCGCCTTCCGCGCAGGGTCTCGATCGGGGTCGTGACCAGTGCGTCGATCCATCTTTTCGGCGACCCGCAAGCGCGCCGACGCCGCCCGTCGGTTCGCTGACTGCTCAACGGCGCTCGGGCGCTTCGGCATTCGGACGATCCGCACGGTTTGCACGGCCCCGCACACGCATGGAAGCTCTGGCGGGCATTCGCAGCCGCCGGTCACCGCTTGGCGGATCCGGTCCTTGACGATCCGGTCCTCGCCGGAGTGATACGACAACACCGCAATCCGACCCGCCGGGACGAGCGCATCGATCGCTCGGTCGAGTGCCTCTGGCAGGGCATCGAGCTCACCGTTGACCTCGATCCGAATCGCTTGGAACGTCCGCCTGGCGGGATGCCCACCGGTACGACGGGCCGGTGCCGGAATCGCCGACGTCACAATTTCCGCCAACCGTGTGGTCGACTCAATCGGGCGTGCGGCGACGATTGCGCGAGCGATACGCCCGGCGAACCGTTCGTCTCCGAGGTCGCGCAGGACGCGGACGAGTTCGTGCTCTGTATACCCGTTAACGACATCGTCGGCCGACCAGGGTGCATCCGTATCCATCCGCATGTCGACAGGTCCGTCATGGCGATACGAGAAACCGCGCTCGGGCCGGTCGAGTTGCGGCGACGACACTCCGAGATCGAACAATGCGCCGCTGAGTTCATCAATCGAGTGCGCTGCCATCGCATCGTCGAGGGCATCGAACCGACATCGATAGGTCATCACTCGATCACCGAACCGTCCAAGCCTGGAGGTCGCCGCAGCGAGAGCGGCTGGGTCGCGATCGATACCAAGGATTCGCAGGTCGTGGCGCGAGTCGAGAATCGCTTCGCTGTGACCACCGCTGCCCAAGGTGGCGTCGAGAACCACACCCGCCGGCACGTCACGAAAGCTTTCGACGATTTCGCGTTTCATCACCGGGCGGTGATCGAACGCAAGTTGAGAGGACGTCTCGTCCATCAGCTGTCGACCGTCAATCCATCAACGATCAATCCATCAACTATCAGTCCATCAACATGGGTCGGCCACACACGATCCGGCTCACCGAACGCGTCCTCCGACTTGACTACCGCCCAGCGATTCGGCTGCCAGAGTTCAATCGCCCGTTTGTGACCGACGACGAACACCTGACCACCGGTCTGGATCTTGGCGAACTCACGGCTGCTCTCGTCGAGCGTGACACGACCTTGCTTGTCGACCGCCAAGATGACGGTCCGCGTCGAGAATGCACGGCTGCTTCCCTTTCCAGCCTTGCCCTTCTCCTCGCGCCGTTCAATCTTGTTGGCCTCCTCGACGTAACGAGCGGGCGTTCGCAAGGTGATGCAGCCCTGCGGGTCTTTGGTTGCGTAGCAGCGCTCGCCAAGAAGCTCCCGCAGGGTCGACGGCAGCGCGACGCGGCCTGCGCCATCGACACTGCGGTCGTACTCACCACTGAACGCTTCCTCGAACATCGTTTCGGAAGTATGACGCTGCGTGTTCACCGAAGTCAACCTTATTGACCCATTATCCCCCTAAATCCTCCATATTACTCCAGAACGCTTGTTCGATGGTGCTGGAGGAGTGGGAGGGTGGAGAGGGTTGCACCGCCAAATTCGCGCTCTCCGCGCGAATAATCAGATCAGTGACGCCAGCCTACGACACAGTTCGTCGCCCGTCACAGCACTCGCCAATACGGCGACGGGCGACGGAGAGCCCTCGGGACGAGGCTCTCGGAACAGTCGCAGATCGTCACTTCGCAGCTGACAACGATGCACGAGACCTTGAAACCTGCAGCCGTGACGTGTTCGTCGTTGGCTCAGGCCGACCAGTTTGAGTCCATCCAGCAGCACCTCACCGGGGCCCAACCCAGCAAAACAGATCAGATCCGACCATGGTGTATGAACCATTCCCCCACCGTGAACCTCCAGCTCACCGACGCGCTCGCCGACGATCAGTGGTGTCAGGGCCGCTTTCCAGCGCTCCCCTGCCCAGATCATCGACCCGCGTACGTCGATCGGCATATCGGTCCAGCCGAACGGCACGATCAGGTCAATCCAGAGCAGCTCACCGGGACGAAGCACCACGGCCGCTCCCCCCGATCGACGTCGAGCGACGTCAAACCCGGCGGCGCGACACGCCTCCTCGTCGAGCACCGTCGGCTGCTGACGAGACCCCAGCACGACGGCCGGACGCGAGAAGTCGCACCACCACACCATCGGACCAGACATACGTCCGCCGATCAACGGATCTCGAGCGTGCAACTCATCGGCTGTACCGCTTTGCCGCTCGACGTTCAGCGCTCCCACTCCTTGCACCACGCCAGGTAGCTGACGACGTCAGCCGGATCCGGGTCGCGATCTGTTGTTCCGTATTGCGTCAACATTCGGAACCTCAGGTAGTCACCGCTCGGCACTGGGAGGAACGGACGCCGATGCCACCAACCCGGCAAGGCTGTTCGACGCGCTTGGCGAGCGGCAGTGACCCACAACTCGGGCCGACGAGCGACAGCGAACGCAACTCGAATGATCGCCAGCGGCATAGGTAGCGAGTTTAGGTGTTTGCCGAGCGGGCAACGGCTGCTGCGGCAACAAGGGGGCCAATTCGACCTGAACTCACGCCTCGTACTCGCAGGCCAGCGAGATGGTGCAGCCCGCTTCGCTGGTCAAGTTCTTTCCCGAGTGCATCGAAGAACGGGTCACCGAACACGGACGGAACAGCGCCGCCGATCACGATCTCGGCGACATCGAGCATTGCCGCTATTGACGCACATGCCCGTGCGACCATGATTCCTGTCCGTTCGACGATTGCCGGAGGTGTTCGCCGCAGTTCTCGATTGGTGCTGGCGTGGATCCCCCGAGCACCGGCATACATCGTTAGGCAGCCGACCGCACCGCACCAGCATTCGAGCCCATCCGGTTCGACCAGGATATGGCCGAACTGCCCGAGGTTTCCGGTCAAGCCCTGCAACAGGCGACGATCTACCACCAGCGCGCCATCGACTTCGTCTCCGAGAACAAGGGTGGCGAACTCACTGCACGGCGGATTGCCTTCACGCTTCCACAATTCGGCCAAGGCCAAGCCACGCCCCGCAGTTTCGACCTCGACGGGCAGTCCCGTGATCTGCTGGAGTTCACGACGCACCGGGAAACCCGTCCACGTCGGCATCCCCATCGGTTTCATCGTTCCGGTCCCGCGATCGATTGGCCCGGGGCAGGTGACGCCGCACGACACGAGTTGGACGTCGCCGGGATTCGCCGCCAGAACGCGATTGACGAGCTGAGTCAGCGCCGGCCAAACATTGCGTGCGGGGGTCGTGACACGATCTCGAACGACGATCTCGCCCTCAGTGTCGACGACTCCGACCGCAAGACGACTCGGGCTGAGATCGATCGCCAGGTAGCCCACCTGCTCCGGTTTCTCGTCCCCCACGATGAGGCACGGTATCCGACCGTCAGACGTAAGAGCGGTCCACCGTCTACCCTTCCAGACGTGACGGACACAGCCGAGGCGACCACGACCTTTTCCACCCTGTTTGAAGGCATTGTTGGCAACATCGCCACGGTGGTTCATGGCAAGCGCGATGCGATCGAATTCGCCGTCATCGGCTTACTCGCCGAAGGACATCTCCTCATCGAGGACGTTCCCGGTGTCGGCAAGACCAGCCTTGCCAAGGCGCTGGCGGCATCGATTGATTGCAGTTGGAAGCGCGTTCAGTTCACCCCCGACTTACTACCGACCGACCTGGTCGGCGTCAGTGTGTTTGAGCGCTCGACCGAGACATTCCGTTTTCAGCCAGGCCCTCTGTTCGCCAACATCGTGCTCGCTGACGAGATCAACCGCGCCTCACCGAAGACTCAATCAGCGTTGCTGGAAGCAATGGAGGAGCGTCAAGTCAGTGTTGACGGAACGACATACAAACTCGACCCTCCATTCATGGTGATCGCCACGCAGAACCCCGTCGAGCAGGAAGGCACGTATCGGCTTCCCGAGAGCCAACTCGACCGTTTCCTGCTGAGGATCTCGCTTGGATACCCGGATCGCACCGCCGAGATAGCGATCCTTGATAGTCACGGTTCCTCCGAGGCATTGCGCGAGATTCGGCCCGTCGTCTCGATCTCTGAGGTGATGGCGATGGTCCAAACGGTGAAATCGGTGTATCTCGCGAGCGCCCTCAAGTCATACCTGATCGACATTTCGGAGGCGAGTCGTCACCATTCCGCGATCGAGTTGGGCCTCTCGCCGCGAGCGACGCTGCAGCTATCGGCTGCGGTGCGCGGCCACGCCGCCGCCAAGGGCCGCGACTACGCGACACCCGACGACGTGAAGTCCGTCGCCCCGTCAGCACTCGCTCACCGACTCGTACTCCGGGCCGGAACCAACGCCCGGACAACGGCCGAAGACACGATTCGCGAACTGCTCAGCGACGTGGCCGTTCCGGTTGCCCGCTAATGCCCACCCGCCAGGGCTGGACCATCGCCGTCGGGGCGGTGGCTGCGCTGGTGATTGGGCGCGTGTTCGCGATCATCGAGTTGTTTGTGATTGGCGCAGGTCTCGGCAGCGCCGTGCTGTTTGCTGTCGCTGTCGTTCGGTTGAGGCGTCCTGAACTGTCGATTACCCGGTGGGCGCATCCGGCGGTGTTGACCGTCGGCGACACGGGTCGAGTCGACCTGATCATCGAGAATCGCAAACGGAGTCGGTCGCCACGAATCAATTTGACTGAGCCCGTCGGCCCGAGCAACACCGCGCATATGACGGTAGCTGCACTGGGTGGAGGCGACCAGGTCACCGCCGGATACCGGGTGCCGGCAACTCGGCGAGGTGTGCTGCTCGTGGGCCCGGCGGCGGTAGAACGACGCGATCTACTCGGGCTCGCCGTCGACACTCGACTCGCCGTCGGTGCCACCGAGATTACCGTGGCTCCGCAGACGTTCGAACTGCCGATGCCATCACTCGGCCACGGTGTGCTCGGACGGCATCTCCTGGCTCTGTCGCAACGGATTGGTCCGGGTGAGTTCCATAGCCTCCGCGATTATGTGACGGGTGACGAGCCGAGATCAATCCACTGGCGGGCGTCATCACGATCCGAAACGCTCAAGGTACGTCAGCACGAAGCTCAGGGAGTCCGGCGCTGCATCGTCGTGCTCGACCGCGACGGTGACGCCTACCCGGCAGCGGTGACTGACATCGAAGCTGACGTGTTTGAACGCGCTGTCATGGCTGCCGGCAGCCTGCTGATCAGTGCCGACCGCGCCGGTCTGACGAGTCGATTCGTGACCGGTGGCGGTATCGACTTGCGCGGCCCGGAAGTCGCCAGTCATGCGTTGCGAGCGCTGGCACCCATCGAACTCGGACCAGCTCTTGGTGAACTGGAACGCGATCCGGGTGAGGGCCTCGGCCTGGTGATCGTCGTCACTTCGTCGCCAGCCACCGATGCATGGCGACGTACAGAGAAGATCGCCGACCCGACACTGACACGGATTGGGGTGTTCACCGCCGCCGGAGCCGGAGGGCGATTGTCGGTCGACGCCAGCTCTGTCGAGTCCTTCCGGCATGGTTGGCATCGGCTCGCCGGAATCGGCGGGTTCACTCGAAGCCCGCACGAGTCCGAGCACGAGGTTGTGGCGTGACTACCCCACCAGAGCGTCAGACGTCGCTAGAGCGCGACCTCGCAGCGACCGTAGCCTTAACGATCTATTCGCTGGCGGTCGCCGCTGGTATGGCGAGAGTCTTCAGCGGCTGGGGATTCATGTCGGATCTCGGGCTGCTGGTTGTCATCGGCCACGGCACGTCGTTGCTGCTCCGACGACTGAAGATAAGCGGTTGGATCGCGATTCCGTTCGTTACGGTGGTGCTGTCTTGGGTGTTACTCGTGCTGCATTACGGCCGAACGCTGACATGGTTGTTCCCCCGACGAGCGACCATCGATCTCGTCCAGCTTGAGGTCGGACTCGTTCGTGATCAGTTCCAAACGGCGGTCGCCCCGGTCCTCTATGGAGCCGGGTGGGCGACGCTCGCCGGATTCGCCGTGGTTATCGCTGTGGTCATGGCTGACTCGTTTGCCTTTCGGGCCGAGGCTCGCGGCGAGGCACTCGTACCTGGCGGGGTGCTGTTCATCTTCATCTCGGCACTCGCAAGCCCTCGCCTGCGGGTCGAGGCCACCGCGGGTTTACTGGCCGCCGGAGTAATCACCGTTGTCGCGTTGCGTGCTCTGCATGATCGAACGCGGCGTGTCGAGCTCACGACCACTCGCCGCACAGGATCGATGCTGCTTCCAGCAGTGCTCGGCACAGCTGCGATGATCGCGGTTGTTGCCGGCGTGGTCGGGCCGCGAATCCCCGGAGCGCACGCGCAGCCGATCTACGAGACGCGGGGCCGTAACGGCGGAGTCACGGAGGTGCAGAGCCCGCTCGTTGATATTCGGTCGAGATTGACGAACAGGGGAAACGTTGAACTGTTCCGAGTCAACGCGGATGCCGAGTCGTACTGGCGTCAAACTACGCTACCCGAGTTTGACGGTGACACATTTGGGCTTCCACAGGGATCGCTTGAATCAGTCGACGGCCCCGGAAGTTCCGGAGGAAATGGCGGCGTCACCATCCGCCAGCAGATTCAAATCTTGGCACTCAACGGACAACTGGTACCCGCCGCGGCGAGCCCGAACCGTGCTGACGGCATCCGTGGCCAGGAGCAAATCGTTCTCAGGCTGAATCGAGACACGAACACGCTCCTCGCCGCCAGCGATTTCCAGCCAGGGGATTTGTTCACCGTGGAGTCCAATTCCTTACGCCTGACCGCAGACCAGCTGAGGGCGGCGACCACAAATTCTCCACCCGGTGATGTCTTCATCGATTTGCCAGATGACCTGCCGGAGATCGTTGGTGAACTGGCCGCCGAAGTGACGTCAGGTGCAACCACCTCGTTCGACCGAGCGATCGCCTTGCAGGAATGGTTCCGGACTGATTTCGAGTACAGCCTCGAGGTCCAACAGGGCCACGGATCGAGCGCCATCGAAAGCTTTCTCGATGTGCGGGTGGGTTACTGCGAGCAGTTTTCCGCAACGTTTGCCGTGATGGCGCGGGCGCTCGACATCCCCTCCCGCGTCGCCGTTGGGTACACCCCAGGGTTACTCAATGCTGACGGCTGGTACAGCGTGATCGGAAAAAACTCGCACGCCTGGCCCGAGTTATGGTTCGACGGGATCGGTTGGGTGGCTTTCGAACCGACACCCGGTCGAGGTGCTCCCGGTACCGAGGCATACACGGGTCGACCGGCGCAACAAGACACGAGCGGACCCAACGCCGCCGGTCAAGGTCCCGTCGACACGTCGCCCCAACCGGCCACCCCCTCCACAGTCGTCTCACCGAACAACGGGGCGACGCCGACCACGATCGCGTCGGAGCGACCGCGCATCCTCGACAATGAGGGTCCTACCCGAACGGGAGGTGCCAGCGATAACTCGACAGGATTTCCGTGGGGTCCGATGCTCGTCGTGGCGTTCGTAGCGGGAGGTCTTGCGGCGCCGTGGGCGTGGCGACGCTGGCGGGCGCATCAAGCGCGAGGTCACGGTTCAGCCGACCGGATTCGCTGGGCGTGGGTGCACGCCACGATCGCCGCCGAACACGCCGGAGTAACCGGACAGCGGTCGATGACCGCTCGGGAGTGGGCATCGGCGACGGCCAACCAACTTCCTGTCGCCGCACGGCCAATGCGCTCCCTCGCCGAGGTGGTCGATCGAGTCACGTTTGCTCGAGCTGAGAGCATCGATCTTGATCGACCGGGCACGTTTGGGTCGTCGATGACACACGACTGCGAATTGTGGTCGCAGCAAATCTGTCGAATCGCAGCCGACACGCTCAACACCCGCCAACGAGTTCGCCGCTACCTCACCGACTGGCGCTAAAGCAGCTAGTGCTCGGGTCGGCGGGATTGGCGTGCTGCTCCAGCAATCCAGGCATTGATTGGCAGACTGCCAAGCTTTTGGCGGCCGACAACGCGAATCTCTGCTTCGAGCATGACGGCAATCACCAGCACACCCAAGAACGCAACGAAGGCCAACCAGAAGTTGACCGTTAGTCCAGCGACGATCAGCGCGATCCCTACGATCAGGCCGACAATCAACATCGTCAGCCGATGCCGAGACGTCCGAGACACGCGCTCAGAGAACGTCGGGTCCTGTTGGAGCTCCTGTTCGATCTGACGGAGAATATGTTGTTCATGGTCTGAAAGCGGCATACACCTTGAATCATCGCACGTTCGAGAGCACTACTCAACGCGTCGCGCCAAGTTTCATTGCTCGGGAGTCTGATCCGGACCCCATTGTTGAGCGCCTTTGCGAACCAAACGCAGACCCCGCGGCCCGACCGCACTCGCCGGACCAATCGCAGTCGTTCCAAATCGTTCACGAATCTGATCGATCGTTGCGGCCGTTCGACTGTGTCCGGCACCCTCATCGAGCAAACTCAATTGTTGGATTGGCTCCCCGAAATTGCTCGTTGAGACGCCCAGCAATCTGACTCCGTCCGACACGTCTAAGGCCCGCAGGAGTGGGCGTAGCGCCTCGACCAACTCAGGTCCGGTATCAACTGGCTGCGCCATCGTGACCGATCTGGTGACCGTGCGGAAACCTGCGAATCGAACCTTAAGCGTCAGCGTTCGTGCTCCTATGGCGTGATGGCGAAGCCGCCACGCGACAGCGTCGGACAGTCGCACCAACTCACGCTCGAGATCGGCGTGCCCGTACATGTCTGTTGGGTACGTTTCCTCGTGGCTGATCGACTTTGCTTCGCGTGCAACCTCAACAGCTCGATCGTCGTGACCCTGGGCGAGCGCCAGGAGATGCGTTCCGGCGGATCGGCCGAGCGCTGAGGTCACCGTGCGCTCGTCGAGTAACGCCAGGTCGCCAATCGTTCTGACTCCCAGCTGTTCAAGCTTTTCGAGCGCGACAGGGCCGACGCCCCATAGCCGTTTCACGAGGAGCGGGTGCAGAAACGCAAGCTCCTTTCCGGGCACAACCTCGACAACGCCGACACCAGGCAGCACGCCATTCGGGGTGGCTTTTGGTTTTGCTGACACGGAGGCAAGTTTGGCCAGAAACTTGTTCGGCGCGACTCCGACGGAGCACGTCAGCAACAACTCGGTTTGGACGTCGCACCTGATTTGCTCGGCGATCGCGGTGCCCTCTCCGAACAGGCGGGTCGAACCGGTCACGTCGAGAAATGCCTCGTCGAGCGAGAGCGGCTCAATCAACGGAGTGTACCGCTGAAGAATCTCCTGCACCTGACGACTCACCGCTGCATACAGGCCGTGGTCACCTGGAAGGAACACGGCGTGCGGGCATCGGCGACGGGCGACCGCCGACGGCAGTGCCGACGTGACTCCGTATCGTCGTGCTTCGTACGACGCGGCCGCCACAACGCCCCGCGGGCCGGTACCACCGACAACGACGGGTTGACCGACCAAATCCGGGCGCCGCCGCAGTTCGACCGACACGAAGAAAGCGTCCATGTCGACATGCAACACCACCCGCGATTTGATCGCACCAGTCATCGCACCAGTCATCGCACCAGTCAAGCGGCGACGCCGATCAACCTCCAACGCGACGGCGTTGTCGACGACCTCGGCGGTCGGCGACCCAGAGCCGGACCACCAACAGGAGTGCCTCTCTGATAATGCCATTCGACAGTTTCGATTCGCCAGCGGTGCGTTCTCTGAATGTGATCGGAAATTCAACGATCCTGCCGCCAGAACGGACCAGTCGGTGGGTCATCTCGACCTGAAACCCGTATCCGTCGGCTTGCACCGACTCGAAGTCCATCCGCTCAAGCGCGTTGGCCGAGTAGGCACGGAAGCCGGCTGTTGCATCGTT
>JANOTN010000364.1:0-2568 GCA_031416375.1 Ilumatobacteraceae bacterium | reverse complement strand
GTCGTCACAACAACCAGATTGCTCAACATCTGCGTCGCCATGAAATGCCGCAAGTCATGCAGACGAAAATGGCCGACTCCGCTCCGGCGAATGAACCCGACGAACGTCTTGGTGACCCAGTTCGGTGCCCACGGCGTTCGGCCATCGGGCTTGTTCGTGAACACGAACGACTCACGGTCCACGTTGATGCCGCGATCGGCTTGGAGCGAACGGTGCTCACTCAGCTGGTCGACGACCGTGTCGTCGAGGGCGACGTTGTAACAGCGATGTGTCTTGGTGGCGCGGAGCACAGGGCCCGATGGACCGTCGACATAGCCGCGGGTGAACCCGATCGACCGGCCTGCCAGATCCACATCGCCCCAACGCATACCAAGCATCTGGCTTCGACGCGCCCCAGTGCACGCTGCGACCCATACGTAACCAGCGAATGCCGGGTTGCTCGCATCAACGAAGCTCAGCAGGTCTTGGACCTGCCCGGGCGTCGGCGGGTGCATGTCCGAAGGCGGCACTGACGGTTTGGACGCCGTCGATGCTGGGTTGAACCACACCCACCCCCACCGCACCGCTTGAGCCAGCGACCGGTGCAACACGCCATGCACCTGCTTCACTGTCGCTGCTGACAATGCACGCCCGCTCGGCCCGCCCCGGCGTAATAGGTGGAGATACATCGTGTCGATGTCGAGCGTGGTGAGCTTGGTCACAGCGATCTCGCCGATCTGTGGTTTGAGGTGATGGTTGATGATGCTCGCCGTCTGGCGCAATGTGGTCGCCGACCAATTCGGCGATGCCTGATCCATCCAACGATCCAACAAATCGGCGACCGACCCCGCCCGAATTTTGGCGTAGCCAGCCTCGGCGACGAACTCTGCCAGTGCGGCGTTCGCATAGCGCCGCGAACCTCGCACCGTCTTGGTTGCCCAGCGTTGACGACCGCTGTCGGCGTCGACACCGAGATAGACACGGAACTCCCAAGCCCCAGGACTGCGTTGACGTAATGATCCACTCATACCCCAACGGTACGACCCGGCCTACCGCTGGTCGTCCCAGCGCCGTGACCGGTCATCGCCGGGTCATGGGCAACGCATGGGCAAACCATGGGCAACACCAAGCCCAGGCCGATCCCGAAAACGCAGGAAACCCTGCCAACGGCAGGGTCTCCTATCGAGCGGATGACGAGATTCGAACTCGCGACCCTCACCTTGGCAAGGTTATGACGACCGTCCGCACAGTCCGTCCAGTGCCCTGCAGTACTCCACAGTCCGGCAAACCGTCCGTCCAGTCCGTCTGTCCCGTCCAGTTCGTATACCGCTATACCATCACACGCGCGCTATGTACCTTCAGCTCATAAAGCATCTTCCGAACGATCATAGCGCTTGTGCGATGATCGTGTTTATGCGATGATCAGGTGGTGGCTGGGATCGAGTTGCACGACGAGATCGTCGAGTGGATGTCCAGCCTCGGCACAACCGAATGGGATCGCGCCGTGTTCGTCATCGATCGTCTCGCTGATCTCGGGTCGATGGCTCGCATGCCGTTCTCCCGGGCCGTGGGCGATGGGCTATTCGAACTGCGGTTCACCCTCGGTCCGACCGCACGACGAATTACCTACCGATTCACGAAAGACAACCGGATCATCTTGCTGACGACGTTCCGCAAGCAACGCAACAACGAACGCTCCGAGATTGCCCGGGCACGACACATCGCCGACGAGTGCGCTCGGCTCAACCCATAGAGGATTTCGACATGGCCAACTACTCCCGCTGGGACGACATCAAGAAACAGCATCTCGAGCCCACCGACGATGTCCGCTCCGGTCTCGAGCAGGACTTCGCTCTCGGACAGCTCATCTATGACCTGCGTACCGGGGCGGGATTGACCCAGCGTGAGCTCGCCGAACGAATGGGAACGACACAGTCGGTGATCTCACGACTCGAAGAAGGCGGCGGCGCCCGCAACCGGCTCGACACGCTCGGCCGCGTCGCCATCGCGTTGGACCGTCACCTCGTCGTGTCGTTTCCCGAGGTCGTACCGAAGCGACTCAAGGACGCCGTTCAAGTCGCCTGACCAGCCCGGATGACGAGATTCGAACTCGCGACCCTCACCTTCGCAAAAAAGGTGAGGATGACCGTCCGTGCGGTCCGTCCAGTGCCCTGCAGTACTCCACAGTCCGCAAGACCGTCCGTCGGTCCCGTCGAGTTCGTATACCGCTATACCATCACGCGTTCCATTGTTTCGGCTTGCGTTCCGGACGACTGCATGGCCGCTGCGGACCATCTTGGCGATGGACCGGTTCTCGATCAGCCACGTGCCGACCACGATCGCGTTCGCCGATACCGCACCAATCGGACGGCTTCAACAGCGCCGCGCGAGAGCGGTATCGGCGTGATGTTTTCGGACACCGTCGCAAGCGGTGCTGCGCGTCCGACTCCGAATCCTCTCTGTGTCAAGGATTTCTTTTCTTCCTGTTTTTGGGCGCGGTTGTTCGACCGGTCGTGCCGGTTGTCGTAGCGTTGAGGTTGGGGTCCGGGAGTGGCTTCGCCGAAGAACCGGTCGTGAGGATGTGAGACC
>JANOTN010000363.1:0-9828 GCA_031416375.1 Ilumatobacteraceae bacterium | reverse complement strand
GCCAGCCATGTCGGGAAGTTTCCGGCATAGTGTTCGAGCAGCACACCGAAGAAGCGTTCGATCGAGCCGAACAGGGCACGATGCAGCATGATCGGCCGATGGCGTTCATTGTCGGCACCGACGTATTCGAGGTTGAACCGCTCAGGCAGATTGAAGTCGGCCTGGATCGTCGAAAGCTGCCACGAACGGCCAATTGCGTCACGCACGTCGATATCGATCTTCGGACCGTAGAAGGCGGCGTCGCCCTCCTTGATCCGATATTCAAGACCATGTCTGTCGAGCGCCTCACGGAGTGCATCAGTTGCCTCGACCCAGATCTCGTCGGAACCGACGAACTTCTTCGGGTCCTTGGTCGAGAGGTTGAAGACGAAGTCCTCGAAGCCGAAGGCCCGCAGCACTGACAGTACGAAGTCGAGCAGCCCGGCGACCTCGTCGGCCATCTGCTCCTTCGTGAGGTAGATGTGGCTGTCGTCCTGCGTGAAACCGCGGATTCGGAGTAGGCCGTGCAACGTGCCTGCGCGTTCGTAGCGGTAGACGTTACCCAGTTCGAATAGCCGCAGTGGCAATTCCCGATAGCTGCGTTGCCTGCTCTTGAAGATCAAGCAATGCATCGGGCAGTTCATCGGCTTCATGTAGTACGTGCCGTTGTCCAGCTCCATCGGCGGGTACATCCCGTCGGCGTAGAAGTCGAGGTGGCCGGAGGTTTCGAACAGGCGGGCGTTGGCGAGGTGCGGGGTGAACACGAACTCGTAGCCGCCCTTCTCGTGACGCGTACGGCTGTAGTCCTCCATCAGCTTGCGTACGGTTGCGCCCTTCGGGTGCCACACCGCCAGACCGCCACCCAACTCCGATGGAAAGCTCAGCAAGTCCATCTCGGTGGCCAGCTTGCGATGGTCGCGCTTGGCCGCTTCTTCCAATTGAGTGAGGTGATCCGCGAGTGCCTGCTTCGACTCCCAGGCAGTTCCGTAGATGCGTTGCAGCATCGGACCTTTTTCGCTGCCGCGCCAGTACGCGCCTGAGGTCTTCTGCAGCTTGAAATGGCCGAGCCGTCCCGTCGACGGGACGTGCGGCCCGACACACATGTCAACGAACTCGTCTGTGTTTCGATAGGCGCTGACCATGTCACCAGCGACCTCCCCGGTGTCCAGTTCGTCTGCGCCATCGACCCCATCGCTGCCAGCCGCGTTGGCGCGGACGCGCTCGATGATTTCGCACTTGTAGGGCTGATCGGCGAACAGCACGAGAGCTTCGTCCGGCGTCATTTCAGATCGGATGAACGGCTGATCGGCCGACATGATCTTCTGCATCTCGGCCTCGATCGTCGCCAGGTCGTCGTCGCTGAAGGTCGTGCCGCCCGGCAAATCGAAGTCGTAGTAGAAGCCGTTCTCGATTGCCGGACCGATCGAGAACTTGGCCCCGGGGAACAGTCGGGTGACCGCCTGAGCCATCACGTGAGCGGTCGAATGGCGGAGCACGTGACGACCCTCCGGCGTGTTCTCGGTGACAATTGCCACTGTCGCGCCATCGGTGAGCGGCCTGGTTAGGTCAATTTCGGATCCATCGACAACCGCCGCAACCGCCGCTTGGGCCAGGCGCTTGCCGATCGAAGCTGCAAGATCAAGCGCTGTCGCGCCGAGCGGCAGCTCGCGCTCTGAACCGTCGGGGAGTGAGATCGTGATGTTCGGCATAACGGTTGAAGTGTACGAGCGCCCGTAGCCAACGCCCGGACGGTTACCGATACGGTCGCAAGTGTGGAGATGCTTCGCACCCCTGACGACCGGTTCGCCGACCTGCCCGAATTCGCCGTGACCAGTGGCCACGAGGTTCGTTGGTGCTTTCACACGACTGCAATGGTTGCCGACTACGAACGCACCCGCGACGCGCTCAGCCGACTGTGCGGGCTCCGGATCTTGGAGGACAGCCGGATCGAGGACCCCGCCATCGGCCGTCGTGGAGGCATGGCGTGGTTGGGTGACAACATCATCGAAATCGGCGAGCCGATCGTTGCCGGAGGCGCTGTCGATCGGTTTGTTCAGCGGTTCGGATCTCACATGAGTTCGGTCGCCGTTCAGGTCGCAGACATCGACGCCACCGTCACCTTTCTGGAAGCACACGACGTCCGAGTCGCCTCACGTGTTGACGGCCACATCGTGTTCACGCATCCCGCCGACACGGCAGGCGTCGTGATCGAGTGGTTTGGCGACGAGGAGCCGCTCGACCCGCGGTTCGGTGCGGCAATCCCGCCGACCGTCGGCGAGCCGCTGCTTGACATCACCCACATGGCCTTCGGTGGTGCAGTCGTGACTGATCCTTCCGCCGCTGCGGTCCGCCTGTCCAAACTGTTCGGCCACGGCGTCGCCTACGACAATCCCGACGCTCCACCCGGTCACCCTCAGGCGGCCGTGTCGATGGGAGACGTGATGCTGGCGTTGTATCCGATCCCCGACGCTGGAACGAGCGAGAAACTGTGGGGCTGGAACTACACCCGGCCCCAAACCAGCAATCTCGGGGTCCTGGTCTCCGACCGAGCAGTAGCGCGCCGAGCGCTGGCAGCCGGTGGGGTCGCAATCGTCCGTGACGACGCCTCAGGAATCACCATCCACCCCAACGAAACCGGTGGAGTAGTTGTCGTCGTCGTCGACCATCTACTCCCCAACGACCAGCGCTCGGTCCTCTAGACCGCGTCTCGTTACAGGTACTGGCCGGTTTGGACTCGTTCGATCGCTCGGCCACCCAGACCACCGTCGGCCTTGGCCTGTGAGACCAGCGTTCTGATGAAGACGATTCGCTCACCCTTCTTGCCGGAGATTTTGGCCCAATCATCGGGGTTGGTGGTGTTCGGAAGGTCTTCGTGTTCCTTGTATTCCTGCTTGATCGAGGCAATCAGATCGTCGGTCGACACTCCCTTCGCTCCACCCGCAATCACCCGCTTGATCGCCAACTTCTTGGCACGCCGGACGATGTTCTCGATCATCGCGCCAGACGAGAAATCCTTGTAATACAAAATCTCCTTGTCGCCGTTCTGATAGGTGACCTCAAGGAATCGATTGGCTTCGTCGTCGCGGTACATTTCGCTGACCGTCTGATCGATCATGTCTGGCACGAGTTCGCCGGCAGCGATCGGAATCTCGTCGGTCAGGTAGCGAGCGAAAATCTGCCTGGCAGCGTCAGCCGTAGGGCGTTCGATCTTGATCTTCACATCAAGCCGACCTGGCCGCAGGATCGCCGGATCAATCAGGTCCTCCCGGTTTGTGGCCCCGATCACAATCACATTTTTGAGTCCCTCGACACCGTCGATCTCTGCCAGTAGCTGTGGAACAATCGTCGATTCCATGTCGGAACTGATTCCAGAGCCGCGGGTTCGGAACATTGAGTCCATCTCGTCGAAGAACACGATCACCGGCCAACCTTCCTCGCTCTTCTCACGGGCGCGCTGGAACACGAGCCGGATCCGACGCTCGGTCTCACCCACGTACTTGTTGAGTAACTCAGGGCCTTTGATGTTGATGAAGTACGAGCGCCCTTTACCCTCCCCCATCGTCTCAGCAACCTTCTTGGCAAGGCTGTTGGCGACCGCCTTGGCGATCAGTGTCTTGCCGCAACCGGGAGGGCCGTAGAGCAGGATTCCCTTCGGTGCCGGCAGGCGATGTTCCGCAAACAGTTCCTGATGGAGGAACGGCAACTCGACGGCATCGGCAATCGCTTCAATCTGAGTATCGAGTCCGCCGATATCGGCATACGAGATGTCGGGCACCTCCTCGAGCAACAGGTCTTCGACCTCTGGCCTCGGCAGCTTCTCGAGCAACATGTTCGAGCGGGGGTCGAGTCGGAGCGTGTCGCCATTGCGCAGGCGCATCCCGCGCATCACGCTGGCAAGTTCGCAGACGCGTTCTTCGTCGGCTCGGCCAATCACGATCGCCCGAATTCCATCCTCCATGACTTCTTTGAGCGTGACCACTTCACCCGTCGTTTCGGGGCGGCGTGCCTCGATCACGTTGAAACTCTCGTTCAAGGCCACCTCAGCACCGAGATCAAGCAACTCGTGCTCGATATCAGGGTGCAACTGGACCTTCATCTTGCGGCCGCTGGCCAACACATCGACGGTTCCGTCGTCGTTCTTGCCGACGACCACGCCGTACGCAGACGGCGGCTGAGTCAGCTTGTCAACCTCGTCACGTAGCGATGCGATGTGTTCGCGCGCCTCGCCAAGCGTGTAGCTGAGTTTCTCGTTTTGAGCAGTCTTGTGGGCGAGCTGCCCCTTCGTCTCAAGGAGTCGTTCCTCTAACGAGCGAAGTCGATTCGGAGTATCGGTCAGGCGCACGCGCAAATGGGCGATCTCCTCACCCAGCACGACGATTTGGGCCTCGAGCGCACCACGTTCGGCGGCATCGCCGTCGTTCCCGTTGTTGCTTTCGTTGTTGCTGTTGGTTCGTTTGGAATCCGTCACTGGTCCCTCCCCCGGTCGTGAAGCCCTGACATCGGACCATACACGGCTCGGTCAGATCCGTCGCGTCATCCAAGCATGCGCCGTGTGGCACGAACATTCGTGTTTCCGCGAACGTCACCCGTTAACGTGTGATCCGTACTTGTTCCGCTCCAAAGGAGACTCGAATCACATGAAGGTCTGGATCGACCAGGATCTCTGCACCGGTGACGGTCTGTGCGAAGAAATCGCACCCGACGTATTCACGCTGCTCGACGACGGGCTTGCATACGTCGTTGAAAGCGGCAAGGTGTTCGCAACGGCCAAGGGCAACCTGCAGGGCGCGGAAGGCCTCGCAGAAATTCCTGATAACCAGCTCGACGCCGTGATCGAATCCGCCGAGGAGTGCCCCGGCGAATGCATCTACATCGAACCCTGACCGGTTCGAGCGCCCAGTCCTGACGATCTGACAATGGCCCGGCAGCAATGCCGGGTCATTGCGCGTCACCGGATCCGTTCGACTTTTTCGTCGGTGCGCATCACGTTGCGCTGCCCTTGACCGAGAAACCGTGCGACCGTGAGGAAGCCGGTGTGGGCGACCATTCGATGGTCGGGGCGTACCGACATGCCTTCGATATGCCAGCCGCGGTGCAATACCTCGATCGTGCGGGCGTCGATCCAGCGACCTTTCAACTGTTCACGCGTTTGCGCCGCCTGGGTGATCGACGGCGTGTAGGCAACGAACACCCCACCCGGACGCAGCACCGCCTCGATATGAGGTACAACCTGCCACGGTTCGGGTAGATCGAGCACCGCACGATCAAACGGTCCGTGGGTCGGGTCAATCCCTGCGTAGCTGTCGGCGATGTGCACGTCGTAGTGCTCCATCGCTGACGCTCCGAGGAACTCCCGCACGTTGGCCTTGGCCCGGTTGGCAAAGTCGTCACGGATCTCGTAGCCGACGATGCTGGCACCCCAGCGGATCATCGTCGTCGACAGCGCACCCGATCCGATCCCACTTTCGAAGACCTTCATGTTCGGCCCAATATCGAGCAGCATGCAGATCGGGGCGAGATCCTTCGGGTAAATGACCTGTGCGCCACGGGGCATTTCGATCACGTAGTCCTCAAGCGTGGGCCGGATAACCGTGTACTCGGCACCCTTCGTGCTGCGAACAACGACACCCTCGGCCTGCCCCGCAATGTCTGAATGCACCACAAAGCCGGAGTGGCTATGGAACTCACCGGCTTCCTTGAGCGTGATCAGGTAGCGCCGTTTCTTGCTGTCGAGCAACATGATTCGATCGCCGTATTGCAATTCGTTCACGGAGATTCCCCTGCAGTAGCGAGCCGACTCGCGAGATAGGCCTTACGGGCACTCTTGCCGAGCACGACCTCGACGGGAACCGGTTCATGACCGGAGACGCGATCCTGTAAACGGCAGAATGCGCACACCTCACCCGTCGTCGGCGCACCACACGAGGGACATGGAGACAGTTCACCGCCGTCTGCGTGCTTGAGGTCAGCCAGCAGCGGACTCATTCGCTCGACGAAGTTGAGGTAGAACGCGGCTTTCGAGCCAGGTGATTGGCGTTCGATCGCATTCAACGCCTCTTTGTATCCGAGGTGCTTGTTGCCGTAAGCCATCGGGCATTCTTCGACCTGATAGTCGATCCCGCGCACGATGCACCACGCCGCCATCTCGCGTTCAGTCAGGCGCACCAACGGTTTGGCTTTCTTCGGAAACCCATCGCCACCTGCCAGCACCGGGGCTTGTCGAGCTAGATACTCGAGATCCCATCGGAGGGCATTGCCGAACAGGACGGCGGCTTCATCATCAAGGTTGTGGCCGGTCACGACAACGTCGTAACCACCATCGAGCGCCGCCTTGTCGAACAGATGTCGTTTCGACAAACCACACGCAGAGCATGGCACCCGTTTGGTCACCAGCGCTGCGGTTGGCACGTCGTACCCGTACTCGCCACGAAGGTCGATCGTGATGAGCTTGAGCTGGCGTTGATCTGCGAAGGCTTGCGCATACTCGCCGCTGATGTCGCTGTACTCGCCGATCCCGAGCCCGATGTACAAACCGTCGGCCTGATATCCGAGTTCGAGCAGGATGTCCCACACCGCAAGAGAATCCTTACCGCCGCTGACCGCTACCAATATTCGGTCAGTTTTGGACAACATCGAGTAGTCGTCAATTGCCTTTTCGACTTGACGACGGCACAGCTGCAAGAGGTGCTCACCGCAGAAGTTGGCATTGTGGCGCGGAAGATCGATGATTGCCGGTTGTCGGCATACGCGGCACTTCGAGTGGTTCATCGTCAGCCTCCGGAGATGACCGGGCGAATCTCGATCGTGTCACTGTCGTCGAGGCGGCCGTCTCCGGGCACCAGTGTGCCGTTGCGGATCACCAGATGTGACTCACGATTTAGATCCAAATGCTCAAGCAGATCGTTGACGGTTCGCCCGCCTTCGACCGTGATCTCGCGCTTTGGTTGGCGCAATCGGACGATCACAATGCGTTCCGGGCCCGCTTGCGGTCCCGTCGAGTGGTTGGCTTGATCGATTCAATCCGCACGAACTGACCACCGACCAGCTTCTCGGTGCCGAGAATCTGCTCGTTCTTGCCGAACATCTTCTTGAGGGTGCGCTTGCCGAAGACGATCACGGCAATCACCTTCCACAGCATGCTTGGGCCCAAAATGCCCTTGTACAGCGCTTGCCGCCGAATCAGTACGGCCGGTCGGAGGGCGCGTGGAATCAGCGGCATCGGTCAGACGCGCCGAATCTCGACCAAGGTCGTCTTCTTCTTGCCGCTCCGACGGCCGAGCAGGAAGAAGAGAATCAGTAGGAATGTTCCTATGCCGACACCGACAGCCATCAACGTGCTCTTCTTGTCGTCCATTTTGCCCTGCACCTGGCCCTGGAAGGCGCGCAGTTTATTCTCGAGATCGTCGCGCGTGATCTTGGTCGGCGCTGCGGTCTTACTCATTTCCGGTTCTCCTTGGCAGAGGTGTCCTTGGCGGAGGTGTCCTTGTTCAGGAATGTCTTGTTGATCCGCATCAACGTGAACACGAGCAGCATCACGCACACAACCAGCACAATCAGGTAGGCCAGCCACGATAAGCGGCCTTCGGCCGAGCGCGCCCATTCGGTCTGAACGAAACGTAGCGAACCGAGCAGCAGCAACGACAGGCCGATGCCGAGTGACAGCGCACCCGCGGCACCGAACCCGAGCCAGCGACCAACACCTTTCAGCGGACCGACCGTTTCCTGTTTGGCGTACGTCTTGACGAATTCGATGACCTCGCCGACCGACGCTTGATCGCGGCGCGAGGGGATACGGGGCACGTCATCGGACATAGACGTGGTTTCTATCACGAACGACGGAACTCCAGCATGGCCGCCACGTCATCTAGCGCATTTTCAAGAATGTCGAGGCGCTCAGCGAGTGTCGGCGCAGCCAACATTCGGTACCGGTCAGCCGCACCTAGCGGAGCCAACGAGCCAAGGTGATAGACGGCGAGCCGCGGTTCCTCGCTGATTTCGGCGTCAGGAGGTGGGACCAACTCGCCAAGCGTCTCGACGTCACGATTCAGCGTTCGGATCCGGTTGTGGACGGCAACGATCCGCTCAAGAGCAGGTCCGCCGGTCGGGTCGTCCTCGTCCGGCCAGAGATCGACGTCGGCGAGCGGATAGGGGTCGTCGGGAAGCCAGGCACTCACCCGGAATCGCTCGATCCCGACCGCGACGAGGCCGTATCGGTTGCCTGGCAGCACTCGGATGTCGACCACCCGGGCAACCGTTCCGAGCGATGACCGCTGGTCACCGCCGCCGACTTCCTGGCCGCGTTCGATCAAGGCAACACCGAACTCCGGCTCATGCTGGTCGTCGGCCAGGATATCCTGCACCATCTGGCGGTACCGCGCCTCGAACACCTGCAACGGGAGCAGCGCACCCGGCAGCAACACGGTGCCAAGCGGGAACATCGGCATCACGCCCATCGAGTCAGACTACCTCGGCACAAAACGGCCGAGTTCGGGCGCGACCACGAACGGGTAGCTGTCAATCAACTCGACCAACTCATTCCAGACCGGCTCGTATGTGAGGAGATCGTCGACGTGGTCGCCGTTGAGAACGACCGAGAAGGTGACCGGGAGGCGGTCCCTTGCCGGCTGTTGGCCCGTCAACGCCTTCACGCCAGTGAGTGTGCCCGACTTGCCGATCAGGGTTCCTTCAGCCGCAGTGCCCAGAAATTGTACGGCGAGCGTGCCGTCGCGCCCCGCCACCGGCAGCAGCGCTCGCAACCGCTCCGCAACCGGGCTCTCATCCAAGAGCGCCGCCAGCGTGACACAGGTGGTTCGGTTCTCTCGGCTGAGACCCGATCCATCGTGGAGCTGGAGCCCAGCGGTCGAGATGCCCCAACGCTCCAACGCGGCTCGAATCGTGTCGAGCCCAGCCTGACGGGTTCCCTGACCGGTTGCCACGTACCCGATCTCCTTCAACAGCATTTCGGCCGTGTTGTTGTCGCTGGTATGCAGCATCTCGACCAAGATCTCCGTGAGCGGCATCGAATCCACCAGCGCCAACGTCGTAAGGGCGACATCGGTAGGCCGGGAAAAGTTTGCGGCGCTACCGGTGACCACGACGCCGCGTAGCAACAAGAGATCGAGGAACACTCTGGCGGCTGAGCGACTCGGATCGAGCCCATAGTTGCCGTTCGAAATCAAGCCGTCATTGACGAGCAGCGCGTCATACGGACCGGCGTCGAAGTTGGAGATCTGGTCGGACCACGATGGTGCTCGAAACTCGTCGTCGTAGCGACTGCCATCCCCGACCAGATTTCCTTCGATGGTGGTGACGCCGAGCACAACGAGTTGGTCGGCTAACACTTCGAGCGCTGTCGTGTTGATCGCCGGGTAGGTCAGCGGGTCGACTACGTCGGCGGTCCGTAGCACCGGGTCGCCACCACCGACAAGGAACACATCGCCCATGATCGTCCCGAGAAACGGGGCTGCGGATTGAAGCTCGGTCGTGAATGTGTAGTCGGGTCCGAGCACGTCGAGCGCAACTGCTGCAACGAATAGTTTCTCGTTGCTGGCAGGAATCACCGCAACGGCTTGATCCGTTGTGGCGATGTCAATCTCGCCACGCTTGATCTGCACGCACGATGCCGCCCCGATCAGATCGGTCAAACCGCTCACGGAATCGGCCAATTGAGCCACCGAGGCCTGGTCAGCGACGTGTTCAGCCAGCGGCGTCGGGTGTCGCCGGAACGACAGCAAACCCGTCGACAGTTCGTCTTTCGGATCAGGCGGAAGCGTCGTCGTCGTGGTTGTCGTCGATGGGGGAACGTTGGCCTCGGCGTACTGCCAAACACCACCGATCAGCACCAACGGA
>JANOTN010000362.1:0-2530 GCA_031416375.1 Ilumatobacteraceae bacterium | reverse complement strand
CAAATACATGGCGATCGAGAATGTTGTCGGGTGATGGGAGCTTCGTGGCGTCCCGAACTGCAGCTCGGCATCGTCGAGGGCAAGCGTCTCGCCAGAAACCCGCTGATGTGGATCGCTGCCGTTGTCACCGCAGTGTGGGTCGCGGCGTATACACCCGCGATCAACGTTGACCAGGATCGCTACGTCTTGTCGGTCGGGTACGCGCTCGCCGTCCTCGGTTTCGTGGCGATCGCCCACACGATGCTGGCGGTCATCAGGTCACGCACGTATCAGACCGCGGAATTGCTCGACGTACTCCCGGTCGGGCCCGACCGTCGATCGATCGGCCACGGATTGTCGGCGGTGAACGGCGGGTTGGCGGCCGCCGCGGCAACCATCGTGATCGTGGCCATGCGGGGCCTCAAGCCGAGCGGTCAAACATGGGACGCCGGAGTCCAGGGGTCACCGACCGTGCCCCAACTAAATACGGCTCAACTACTCCAAGGGCCGATCGCCATCCTCGTAGCGTGCCTGTTCGTTGTGGCGTTGGCGCGATGGGTTCCGAGTTGGTTGATCATTGTGCCGTTGTTCGTGTTGACCATGTTCCAAACGATCGTCTTCGGAATCTGGTTCGCCGTCGAGACCGACAATCCGTTGACGTGGTTGTGGCCGCTGGCACCCGGTGTCGTGCATGACGGCTGGGCGGGATGCGGCCCAACCGACGCGATCTGCGAACTTCAGGTCAGCGGGTTCGATCAGACCACGCCGTGGTGGCACCTCGCCTATCTGGTGGCACTGTGCGTGTGGTTGGTCACGATTGCCGTTCTGCGTCATCGACGTGACCGCAAGACCTGGATGGTGTTCAGCTCGTCGATGGCTCTCGTTGTGGCGCTTGCGATCACTCAGATCATGGTGGCGAAGGACTATGTACCTGGCGTGATCGAGTTCGCAGCGCACCAATGATCGATCGGCGCGCTCTCGTGTTTGGGCCGGCCGGTCGGCGTGTGCCGTGGCTGGCGATCGGAGCCACGACGGTGATCTGCGGCGGTGCCGTGTTCGCGAGAGCATTGCAGGTCGAGTCGGCGAGTGATCTGCTGCAGGTCGCCCGCCTGATGTCGGTCTTGATGGCGGCCGGAGCGGCAAGCTGTTTGGAGGACGGGAACGAACTAATGACTGCGGCCACACCGTTCGGGCGTCTCCGTCGACGCTTGTTGGCCCTGTTGTTGACTGGACTCGTCACGGTCTCGTGCTGGCTGATCGTGGCGATCGGAGCGGCCGCCGTGATCAACGCACCGAGCGGCGATCCGTCACTCCCACTTGGTGCGCTGCTGATCGAACTCGTCGGTCTGATGGCGTTTGGTTGGTTGCTGGCTGCGATTCTGGTGAACCGCTCGAGTTGGACTGGTAGTGGGATGCGTGCGGGCCTCGGCGTGATCATCGCCGCACTCGTCACGATCAGCGTTGCTCGTACAGCGCAGTGGCTGTGGCCAATGCCTGGAATCGGGTGGCGCGACGCTCACGAGCGATGGATCGCAATTGCGATCGTGTCAATCGTGGTATTCATAGTGGCGAGCCGCGACCCAGCAACTCGTCTCCGGACACAACGAAAGGTGATCCCATGACTGGCGATCGGATTGCACGATGGGCGCTAGCGCTGATCGCAGCGTTCATGTTGCCGACCGCGATCCAGGCAGCATTTACTCCCAAGTCGTGGTTCGACGACTTCCCGTTCGGACGCGGTTGGATTGCCGCTGACGGCGCCGCGTACAACGAGCACCTCGTGCGTGACGTCGGCGTGCTGTTTCTGGCGCTGATCATCGTCACTGTCTGGGCGGCCTGGAAACGCCAAGCCGTGTTGGGTGTCGCCGTGGCTTGGCTGCTGCAGGGAGTACTCCATCTGGAGTACCACATTGGTCATCTCGACGGGCTCGGCACAGCCGACAAGGTTGGCCTCGTTGGTTCGTTGGTATCGATTCCCGTGCTCGCCGCCATCGCGCTGTGGGCCGATTTGCATAATCACGGAGGCTCGAGTGAGTGACACGGAAACGCCTCGTCTGCGGAGCACGGTGCTCGCACAACTTCGGTTGCTCGTTGTTGCAGGGATTCCCTTTGGCGTAGTCGTGGCAGGATTCGGAAGTCGTTTGGCGATGCTGTTGTTGCGGATGACTTCACCCGACTCGGTGATTGGGGTTCAGAGCGACGATGACTTCACGATCGGCGAAGTCACGTTGTCCGGCACGTACAACCTGCTGATGATCGGTGCCATTGTCGGAATCATCGGCGTGGCGGCATACCAGTGCGTTTCGCCTCGATTGATCGGCCCGATGTGGTTCCGGCGGCTGACACTGGCACTCGGGGCGGGAACGGTTGTCGGTTCGATGCTGGTACACGCTGACGGCATCGACTTCAGGGTGCTCAAGCCAATGTGGTTTGCGATCTCCCTGTTCGTGGCACTCCCCGCCCTGTTCGGGCTGCTGATTGGCCCGGTGGTCGATCGCGTTGCGGCGAGGCTTACCGCTGTGCCGGTCCGAAAGCGTGATTGGGTGTTACC
>JANOTN010000361.1:0-21934 GCA_031416375.1 Ilumatobacteraceae bacterium | reverse complement strand
CGCAGCGCTCTCGGTGACTGGCTTCCGGAATCAGGCCGGCGGCTTCGACCCGCGTCGCGGTGATGGGCTCGTCGCTTCGAGGGTTGGTCCAACCCGCCTCACAGCTTCCCGGTGATCTACCTGTGCACGTCTCGGCCGTGCGTTGTCGCCGAGCTCGCGCGTAGAACCCAACGGCAGAGTCTGGCGGTCGACGACCTGTTGCCTCGCGAGCTCTGGCGAGTCACGGTCGAGCTCACAAAGGTGCTTGACCTCACGCATCGCGACACCTTGGAGGCTCTCGAAGTCGATCCAGCCGATCTCATCCGCAAGGACCTTCAGCTCACCCACGAGATCGGCGAGGCCGCCCACAACCACCGCTTGTGGGCGGCCCGGTCGGCGTCGGTGACTGGAGTCGACGATGTCGTGGGGATCATGCCCGGACACCTCGGTGGTGCCGTACTGCTTGCGGAGCTCGTCCAGGTGTGGAGGACGGCAGCCGAACTCTTCTGAGGGGGCTCGTCCCTGCGGAGCCCTACGCCGATGCAATCAACGCGGCCAGTTCACGATCGGCGCTGCCGTGGCGCTTGTAGAGCGGCCCCATCGGCGTCTGGGCCAGCCAATCGGACAGCCAGACGAGATCCGGAGTGCCGCCGGCGCTGACCACCGCCCGCCTCCGCTGAGCAGCTATCGTGGTTTCGTCATGAAAATGAAACATTTCGTCGGTCCGCGGTCGACTTGCCGACGTCTGGTTTCGGCGGTCTTGATGGTGATACTCGTCGTGCCGCTGCTCACCGTCCGTGTGGTCGACGCAACCAACTCGGGCCTGACGGCGGATCAGGTTGCGGCGGAGATTCTTCGGGTGCAGACGCAAGCAGACGTGACCGCTCAACGGTGGGCCGAGGCCGAGAACCGCGCCGACTTCCTCGTCACGGAAATGCAGACGGCCCAGGTGAAGGTTGATGCGATCTCGGCCGAGTACGCCCAACTCCAGGAGGTTCTCACACGGATTGCGATTGATCGGTTCACGGGCCGCTCGGGTAACTCGATGATCATGCTGTTTGGCGATGCGACCGATGAGTCGGAGATGTTGCAGATCAACGTGTTGCGCGGCCTCACGTTGGATCAGGGCGAGGTCGATCTCGACACCGTTGACGCGGTGCGCAGGGATCTGGAGAACGAACAGGCGCGTCTCGACGGGTTGAGCGAGGAGAATGCGGCGACACTCGAACAGCTCGCGTCGAGTTCGGCGGACCTCGACCAGCAACTTGCTGAGCTGGCTGAGCTTCGAGAGCACCTCAAGGATCAAGAGGTCAAGCGTGCGTACGAAGCGCAGTTGGCCAAACAGCGCCGGCAGGAAGCAGAGGTGGCTGCCGAACGAGAGGCAGAAGCAACCCGACTGCAGGCCAACGCTGCGCCCACAGCCGCGATCGTCGTACAGCCGACGGGTGAGTCCTCACAGCCGACGCCACCCGTTCCGGCACCCGCACCCGCACCCGCACCCGCTCCCGCTCCTGCTCCCGCTCCTGATCCTGATCCTGATCCGGCTGAACCTCCAGCTCCTGCGCCCGTCGCACCGGTCATTTCGGGCGGGTCGTGGGTCTGCCCGGTCGCTGGTCCGAACGCGTTCGGTGACACCTGGGGTGCACCTCGTTCCGGTGGTCGCTCACATCAGGGTGTCGACATGATGAGCCCATTCGGAACACCACTCGTCGCCGTCGTTGGCGGTGCCGCCACCATGAAAACCAACGCGCTGGGTGGCAATGTGGTCTGGTTGACCGGCGACGACGGGAACAAGTATTACTACGCCCACCTGTCGGCGTGGGAGGGAGGCACGCGCAGCGTCAGCGCAGGAGAGGTGATCGGTTACATCGGAGCAACCGGCAACACCACTGCCAATCACCTCCACTTCGAGATCCATCCCGGCGGCGGTGCTGCGATCAACCCAACACCAACCGCCCGCCAGTACTGCTGACCTAACCAAGACCTAACCAGGTCACGATTTGGTGGCATTCGCTACGCTCGCCGCCAGATGGAACTCGATGAAGTCACTCTGAGCATTGCCGATGGGGTCGGAGAGATCGTCCTGAATCGGCCTGACCAGCTCAATCCGATTTCGGCCCGCGCCGGGGGCACGAGAGATCAGATCATCGTTGCGCTGGAACAGTGCGAGGCGGATCGATCGGTCGGATGCGTCCTAATTCGCGGAGCGGGAAAGGCGTTCTCTGCAGGTGGCGACCTGACGGGCAACGCCCGTCGCCAAACCCTCGCCGAGGAGCAGGCGTTCCTCAACGCGGCGGATCAGTTCCACCGCCGGCTGACCAACGCGGAGGTCCCGGTGATCGCCGCCGTACACGGATACTGTCTCGGGGCGGCGCTCAACTTGGTGCTCGCCTGCGACCTCGTGATCGCCGCCGAGAGCGCCAGCTTCGGGTTGCCTGAGGGCCGCATGGGGCTCGTCGGAGGAAGTCCGCTGGTACCCATCGTTGGCGCCCAGTGGGCGCGGTTCTTGATCATGTCGGGTGAGTCGATCGATGCCCGCAAGGCGTGTGACATCGGACTCGTTCTCACCATCGAGCCCGACGATCAACTATTCGATCGGGCGCGTGATCTGGCACAGCGAATTGCGCGGATGCCGCGTGAGGCGGTGTTGCTCAACCGCCAAACCATTGACGCCATCACCGAGGTATCAGGAGTCGCCGCCGGGCGCAGCACTGGCCTGAGCCACGACGCCGTGACGCTCGCCAGCAGTTCACGGGCGACCGCCCCTGATGGCCGTCCGTTCCGCGAGATCATCGCCGTGGAAGGCATCGCCGGTCTCAAGGCGGCACGCGCCGCGCAGTACAGCGAACCATGGCTTCGCAAGTCAAGGGCGGACTAAGCATGTCGTCATCACTATCTCGGTTGCTGAACCCGGCATCCGTTGCAGTCGTGGGGGCGAGTGAACGTCGCGGCATGTCGAATGTGGCGCTCAGCCACCTCCTGGACGCCGTCGTCGAACTTCACCTGGTCAATCCAAATGCGCCAGAGGCATACGGCCGTCCGACCGTCGCCTCGCTCACGGCAATTGGCGGACCCGTCGATGCGGTGCTGGCTCTCGTCGGTGCTGAACGGACGATCGAACTGGTTGCCGAAGCGGCAGCTCTCGGTTGTGGTGGGGTAGTCGCGATCGCCGCCGGTTTCGGTGAGGCAGGTGCCGACGGCGTGAACCTGGAAGGCCGCTTGCGTGACGCTGCCGGTTCCGACGGGATGCCAGTCGTTGGACCAAACTGCACAGGGTTCGCCAACATTGCCGCGGGTGTCAGTCTGTTCACGGGCACGCCGACCGGAGTGCGAGCGGGCAACGTGTCGCTCGTGTCGTCGAGCGGATATCTGATGCGGGCGGCGATGGTGGCGGCGCGCGAACGTAACATCGGGATTCGGTTGGCCGTGTCGTCCGGCAACGAGACGGTCACAACCTTCGCCGACTACGTGTCGCTCCTGATCGACGATCCAGCGACTGACGTGATCTGTGCCGTGATCGAAAAGATCCGTGACGCCGAAGGGTTCTTCGAGATCACCGCCCAGGCGCGTGCGGCTGGCAAGCCGATCGTGATCCTCAAGGTTGGGCGCAGCGACAGGGCACGCGACATCGTGCATTCCCACACGGGTGCGCTCACCAGCGAAGGCTGGCTATACGACTTAGCGATGCATGACGCTGGCGTGATCTCTGCCCTTGACATCGATGACTTGATGGATCGAACCGCTGTGCTGGCACAGCTCCCACGAAGCCGGTGGACCTCGGCGCGTCGTGTCGCCGTCGTGACATCGTCCGGTGGTGTTGCCGCATTGGTCAGTGATGTACTCGATTCCGGTGGCGTCGAGTTCCCGCCGCTCGACACGCTTCGGTCGACGATCGAACAGTTCGTGCCCGGCGCTCATGTCGTGAATCCGCTCGACCTGACGGGGATGGCGATGTCTGACCCCGACAACATCGTCGGTGTGCTCGACACGTTCATGGCGAGCGATCAAGTCGATGCGGTACTGGTGTGTTGGTGGGTCGGTGCAGACGACGAACAGCGCGCAGAAATGATGCTCGACCCGGTACGTCGTTCGGTGGGTGGCAAGCCGGTCGTGTTTGCGTCGATCGAGTCGTCGGCCGTCGGGAGTTGGTCGACAGGATGCGACGACGCCGTGTTCTGCCGTGGCGTTCGCTCAGCGGTCCGCGGGCTGGCGGCGATGACGGAGCACGTCGCCCCGATCGCCCCGCGAGGGCGTGCCGCACATGCCGACGCGATGCCCCGACCGACTGAGATCGTCGACAGCGAGATCGGACCGATCGTCGCCTTCGATCATGCGATGCACCTGCTCACCGAGGCGGGGATCGAAGTTGCGCCTTGGGTGCTCGTCGACAGCAGCGGTGGATGGGATCGCGCTGCGCTCGGGGCTGATGTCGACCGTGTGGTCGTCAAGCTGGCCGATGTCGCTCACCGCACCGAACTCGGAGCGGTTCGTGTCGGAGTCGCTCCCGACGATGTCGTTGGTGTCGCCGCCGAACTCTCACGGATTGCCGGCGATCACGGGCTGTCTGAACGAGTGGTCGTGCAGGCAATGGTCGACGGCGACGGCGAGGCGTTCATCGGCGGTCGCGGCGCAACCGAGTTGGGAGGTGTGGTCGTGGTCGGGTTGGGAGGCGTACTTGTTGAGCTGACTCGCCAGGTGGTCGGAGGGCTCGTGCCGATCGGCGATGCCGGGATCGAGGCGATGCTCGACGACCTGGCGGGTACCGGTGTGTTCCGTGGCGTACGCGGCCGTTCGCCGTGGGATCGTGAAGCTCTTGGCCCATCGTTGCGATCGGTCGCGTTGCTCGTCGAACGAGGCTCCGAGTGGCTCGACTCAATCGACATCAATCCGCTGATCCGCACTCCCGATGGTTTCGTAGCCGTCGATGCCTTGATCTCCGTCCGCTGAGCAATCGCCATATTGCGTCAGAAGAAGCTGCCGCAGAAAGGGAGCGGACGGCTGGCGAAGAGCAGCTCGGCGTCGGCTGCGGCACCGGCACGGCGGGACTCGACTGCACGCGTCGTGGTGAGCGCCCACCAGCTGGTTCCGCCGAGATATGCCGCCGACAAGCCTGCGATGTCGGTGACCAAGTCGGGCTCGGCACTTGTCGTTGATGCCCCGCTGGCATCGACTCGCCAAGTGCCGTTGTTGTGCGAGAGGATCGAATCGCTGACTTGGATCGTCACGGCGCGATCGGTCGGGTGGTAGCGCCGTGTGTTAAGCGCCACGTCGACGTCGATCAGTCTCAGCCATTGTTCATCGTCAATCGCCTTGTATCCGTAGGCGCGAGGGTTGCGCATGGCACGGCGAATCAGATCGTCCGTCGGCCGCTCGGTCGCCTTCCAGGTGCTCACGAGGTCGACCGAGAGCACGAATTCCCAGAGCGCCAGCTCGATTCCGTCAGTCGCTCCCCAGACGTCGTGAATCTCGCCGACGCCGGTCGAACCGTCGCTGATGTTGTCGTTCCACTCGACCTCGTAATGCGCGTAACCGTCGGCCTCACCGCTAGGACTCCGGTGGACGACGACGAAGGATGCCTTCGATTGATCGATGGCGTCTTCGAGGTATCGATGCCACCACGACATCGGCCGCGTGATCACACCCGGTCGGCGGTGAGCGACGCGGTCGTACAAGGGCGGGACCACGTCGAGCAGTTCGTCGGCTGGAACGATTCGAAACGATCCGCCAATGACGGCTCCACTGATCGGATGGGCACTCGTCGGCTTGATCTCGACGGAACAAGATTCGCCGGCAATGCCGAAGCCATATCGCTTGTAGATGACTGCCTCGCTGGCTCGCAGGCTCATCAGTGCGAGTTGGCGATCCGACGCATCGCGAATGAGCGCCTCCATCAATCCGGTGGCGACACCTTGACGACGATGAGTGCTCGACACTCCGACTCGGCTGACCGCTCCCGTGGTCAATCGTGCGCCACCTGGCACGGTCGTCTCGACCAGAAACTGAGCTGCGTGCCCAACACATTGTCGTTCGTCCCACGCCGAAATCGATGAGCACTCGTCCCAGCTGGCGCGTCGTTGTTCCCATTGCTCCTCGGTTAGCGCCGGAGTTAGCAACGCGGCACTGAATGTGTTCGCCGCAGTCCGATATTCGTCGGGCCTGGTCGGTCTGATCTCGATCGTCATGACAGTTCCTTGCGGTATTCGACCTCGGCAGCTTTGACCTCGCAGTACCAATCGAAGTCGGCGTCGATGCCGGTTGCCGCCCACCCGTGTCTTTCGTAGAAGCGGCGGGCACGCGGATTGTCGTCGAGAACCCACAGCACGGAGGTCTCGAAGCCCTCCGACTTCAAACGCGTCTCGACGTATGTGATCAAGGCGTTGGCGACGCCGGTGCCCCACACCTCGGGATCGAGGTAGAACGCCCACACCTCGCCGCGACCGGTGAATCCGCGGGCGCGTTCGCGTTCCGGCCCATACGACGAGAACCCGATGACCTGTTCGCCACCCTCGTCGGTTGGGCGTGTGGCGACCGTGATTCGGTGGCCGGGTGCGAACCGCCATAGGTTCCAGAACGACCGCCGCGAGGTATCGAAATCGTCGGCGTAGAGCACCGACTCAGGAAAAACGTGGGCATACCCGGATCGCCACGAGGCGACTTGAACATCAGTGATCCCGTCTGCGTCGGCCTTGGTAGCGGCGCGAATCTCGAACGTCATCGCGCCAGTGTGTCAGCTGACCTGACTCGAACCCGGATGGGTTCGAATCAGCCGCGTTCGACCGTGTCAGACGGCGAGCAGGTCGCGGGCACCGGTGTCACTTGATGGGTGGCGCAGCTTCGACATTGCCCGAGCTTCGATCTGGCGGATTCGTTCACGGGTGAGGTTGAAGTGTTCGCCGACTTCTTCCAACGTGCGTGGCTCGCCACGATCCAGCCCGAAACGCAACTTGAGGATTTCACGCTCGCGCTCGTCGAGTGGGGCGAGGAGGCGACCGATCTCATCGGGTAGCAATGCGGTCGCGGCGACCTCGAACGGCGACTCGGCCGAACGGTCCTCAACGACGTCGCCGAGTTCTGCATCGCCGTCTTCACGTAACGGCTCAGACAGCGACAGCGGCTCGGCGGCGAAGCGGAGTGCTTCGGTCACCTTGTCCTCCGGCATCTCGACTTCCTTCGCCAACTCTGCGAGAGTCGCAGGGCGGCCGTACTTTAGTTCCAGCCGCGAGCGTGCCTTCTGGAGTCGCGCCAACGTGTCGCCAGCATGAACTGGTAGGCGGATCGTTCGACCGGTGTTGGCAATCCCGCGTGTGATCGCCTGTCGAATCCACCAGGTGGCGTAGGTCGAGAACTTGAACCCCTTGCGCCAGTCGAACTTCTCGACGGCGTGCATGAGGCCGAGATTGCCTTCCTGAATCAGGTCGAGCAACGGAAGCCCGGATGCCTGGTACTTCTTGGCGATCGACACCACGAGCCGCAGGTTCGACTGTACAAACTGGCGCTCGGCCTCTTCACCCTGTCGGGCGAGCCGACGCAGCTCGCGCTTCTTCGCCGGCGTGACTTCTTTGCCACCGGCATCGAGGGCGGTAATCGCCTCTTTGCCGAATTCGATCGCTTTGGCGAGCCGGACCTCGTCGTCCTTGGTCAGTAGTGCGTACTGCCCAATGTCGGACAAATACAAGCGGACGAGGTCTTCGTCGTCACGGTCCACGCGATCTTTGGCCACGTTTGGCTTCCTTTGGGTCCGGCTACTGGGTCACGCCCGGAGGCGATCGTTGGGTCCCTCAGACTTGATGTCCTGATGTTGAAGATCTGGAAAAACACCAGGTCTTCGGCTTGCGGGGTCCACCAGGCTCCCAAGGGGTTGTGGTAACGATACCGAGCGGCTCAACGCGCACAACCGGCTGGAAGCGCTTCCACTGTAGATAACTGCGTTCGGCATGGAGGAACGTTATCCATCACAAAAACAGATGAGAAGATATCCCCTCAGTGATGGGTTGGCGACCAGTGGCGTCAGGCCTTGCACCATCTGGCGCTAGCGTAGGCGACACCGCATCCGGCCTTGCGCCGGTATACCGGTTCCCAAGGAGGACACCATGCCGAATCCGGTCCTGAACGAGCAGGCATTTCGCGCCGCTGCCAACACGTGGGCACCGCCGAGCCCGGCGAGCGGCGGCTTCCCACCGGCCACCGACGGCCCAGTCAGCTCGTGGAAATCACAATCCGCAATGACTGTCAACGGCACGATCACGGCAACAGCGACGCTGTTTGTGATCCTGTTGGTGAGCGCGGTCGTTGGTTGGATGATGGTCGGCGAGCCAAAGGTTGTCGAGATCAACGGTCGGCAGTACGAGCAATCGACGATCCCGATGCTGGCGTGGGGCGGCCTGATCGTCGGATTCGGCTTGACGATTCTGCTCCACTTCAAACCGATGCTAGCGAAGGTGATTGCCCCCATCTATGCGGTCGCCGAGGGCATCTTCGTCGGGGCGATCTCGCGTGGTTACGAGAACTACCAGGATGGAATCGTGGTCCAGGCCGTCGGGGTCACGCTCGCCGTCGTTGCTGTCATGCTCCTGCTGTATCGCACCGGCGTGATCAAGGTCACCAACCGTTTCCGTAAGATCGTCACCGCCGCGACAATGGGTGTGATGGTGTTCTACGGCATCAGCATGCTGGTCCGGTTGTTCGCTGGTGCCGATTCCGTGAGCTTCCTGTCGAGCCCGAGCCTGCTCGGGATCGGATTCAGTGTGCTCGTCGCTGGTCTTGCGGCGTTCAACCTGGCACTCGACTTCGACTTCATCGAGCGGGGTGCCAAGGAACAGCTCGACAAGAACTTCGAGTGGTACGCCGCCTTCGGGCTTCTGGTCACGGTCATCTGGCTGTACCTCGAGATCCTGCGCCTGCTCTCCAAACTCAATCGCCGTTGATCGACGACCGACTCGTTGAGGCGGCAACGGTCGCTGTGTCTGGGGCTGCACTCGGTGCTGCTGCCGGTTCGCTCGTTGGCCTCGCCGTGCCGGCCGCGATCGTCGCCGGACTCAACGGCGCGATCTCTGGTCGGCGCGGCATCTACGACTGGCAATCTCGAAACGGGTTGACCGCCTTCACGCTCGATTCGACGTGGGCGTTGGCGACCACCGTCGCCGCCGTCGCCTCGCACGCGATCGGAGCGGTTCGAGGCCAACCTGGCTACTCGGCTGAACTCAGCGAGCGACACAACCGTCACGTGTACGAGCGCGGCTTCCAGCCTCGCAAGGGTTTCGCGGTCACGCTCGGCAACGTGATTTCGGGGGCTGGAGATTTGTCGAAGCTACGACGCGCCAAGCTCGTCACCGACCACGAGGACGTCCACGCTTGGCAGGCCCGCTGGTTCGGCCCCTTGTATCCCGTGTTGTACGTCGGATGGATGGCGGGCGGGGCGGCGATGGGCACGGTCGTGTGGGCGACCAGGAAGCGCGATGAACCGTTCGCCAAGGTCGTCGAATCGTGCGCCTACTACCTCAACCCGTTCGAATGGTGGGCATACAGCCGCGACGACAACTGGCCCCCACCAGGTTTGATCAGCAAACTCGGCTGGAAAAACCCAGCCGTCAGAAGCTTCACCAGCTTGCGCTAATCATCGGGCAATCCGTCTGTCGGCGCGATCATGGTGCCCTAACACGCGATCGCGCTACCAGACGATCGAGTGGATTTCTGGTGGCGCGATGTTGTCGTCAGATCACATCGTCGCGCCTGCAGAACGTAGTGTCAGGCCCGGCCGAGATGTTTGAGCAGCTCGCTCAAGTCTCTGCTGACGAGGTTGATTGTGCGGGTGGTATTGGGGTCGAGGTTTTGATCGACATGCGATTTCAAAGCGGCGAGATCGACGAGCAGGTCAGCGAGACTCCGTCGGTACTGCGCCAGTCGTTCCGAGTCGGCGATCGGGTGGATCGGCGGGCGGTACGACGCAGTTGCTGGTTCCAGGTCGATCGCCGGGATGGTCGGGCAGCGTTGCGCCCACAGTTCGGCGTGCCACGCATGCTGGTGACAGGCCTGCGCAAACAACCGTTGAAGCGCGCCGTCGTCGGTCGTCGTGACCCAGCTCCCGACTCGCTCGAAGAGGTCGAGACTGCGGGCACGCATCCGAGCACACACGTCGGCTAACTCGACAATCTCGAGATGATTCGTCACGACTTCGCTCCGGATCGCCATGCTGCCTCGGCCGCTCCAAGATCCGTGGCAGGTTCGCCGCCGGCGACGTACTCGAGCAGCATTGCCCTGTACGGCCCAGTCGCTTCCAACTTGCCGAGAATCGCGTTCGTGCCCCACACCACTCGGTCGAGGATCACGAAACTGGGCGGCATGTTCAGCTGCGCAATTACGTCGGCATGCGGGCCTTGCACGTCGAAGATCCGGCTAATCGTGTCGATCATCCATTGTCGCGTGTACGTGAAGTGGTCTGTCAGGTACGGCGTGTACGGGCTGCTGACGTAGTCGTAGACATGCTGCGGATTGAGACGGTGCCCGGCACGTAAGAACCCGCTGGTCTCCATCGCTCCCACGAGTTGATCCGGGTCGCGGTTGACAATGATCGCGTCCAGGCTCGGCTTGAGCAGATCCCACTCGCCAGGCGACCAGCGCTTGACCAGTCCGAAGTCGAGGAATGTGACGCTGCCGTCACGATGAAACTTGTAGTTGCCAGGGTGCGGGTCGCCGTTGAAGGCACCAAACCGGTTGACGGCCTGCTGTACGAAACGCCACAACACTTCGCCAGCTCGCTGCTTGGTGTCGTAGCTTGCCGTGCGCCGGAACTCATCAAATGTCAACCCCTCGACCCACTCGGTCGTCAGCACCTTGATGGTCGAATACTCGGGAACAACCCGCGGAATGCGAACCCAAGGATGCCCCGCAAACAGGTTGGCGAACTCCTCCGAATTCTGTGCCTCCAGTCGATAGTCAAGTTCCTCGCGCATGCGGTCACGTAACTCATCGACAAGACCCTTGGCGTCGAGCCCTTTGAGCATCATCGCCGAGAACATGGCGTACATCACCTGGGCGGCGTCAAGGTCGGACTCGATTGCCTCGTGTACGCCTGGGTACTGCACTTTGACCGCCACATCGCGGCCGTCTGGCGTGACGGCTTTGTGGACCTGGCCGATACTCGCTGCGGCGACCGGGAGATCTGACCAATCGAGGAACACCTGCTCGGGGGGAGCGCCCAGTTCGGACTCGATGACACCGGCCGCCAGTGACGGCGCCATCGGCGTGGCATCGGCCTGCAGCGTCGCCAACGCCGCCTGCGCTTCTTCGGGCAATGTCTCGAAGATGAAGCTGACCAGCTGGCCGGCCTTCATCAGTACACCCTTCATCTCGCCGAGTTCCCTGGCGACGTCTTCTGCGGTCCGGATTGCGAACTGTTCGTCGAGTTGGGCGCGCCGTTCTGCCGGCGATCCAACGCCGCGAACCTTCGAGACAGCGAACCGGGCAGAGTTGCGGGCTGACAGTTTCCAGACTCTGGCCGAACGACTGAACCGACTCGTCAGCGGAGATGCCGTAGCGGCCTGCTGGGCCCTGGTTGCCAACGCGGCAATACCGGCCGTCAACGCCGCCGCACCAGCCAGCGTCGTCGCTTTCGATCGTTTCATTGCGATCGGCGAGCAACCGGGTTTGAGGCCAGCAAATCGTCGGACAGCGTTTCCCCGGTGATTTCGTCAGTCCAGTAACTGCCATCGTCGAGCCGCCTCAAGGCTGATTCCACGTCAGCCAGGTCGCGTCCGATCGCATCGAGATCAGGCGGCTCCTGCGGGACTTCAACGTCATTGCTCACCGCATGGACGCTAGCGGTTCAGCGCTGGTTGATCGCCGGTCGACACCAACTGATCGGGCTCGGCTCGTCGGCATCGACCAGCTCAGTCACGGGGTCGAGTTCGTCTTCGCGTCGGGTGTAGCCATCGATGGACTCGATTCCGGGTGGAAACCGCGGCTACTGCCAGGAACCGCGCGCTCGTTGCCGCCGTCTCGTCGGCGTACTGTGTGACGCGTGGCGACCCGGGTGAGTAAGCGACGTAGCTGGAGGCAGTTTCCTGCGGCGATCGCGATGTTGCTGCCGTCGCTCGTGATTCTCGTGACGTTCGTGTTGTATCCGCTTGGCAAGGCGATCTTGCTCGGTCGGCAGCGCTGCGACGCACAAGGCAAAAACTGTACGTCGAACGGGTGGGATCAGTACCTGGACGCGTTCCGTTCGACCGAGTTTCAAAACGCGCTGTGGATCACATTCAAGTTTGCGTTGATTACGGTGCCGCTCGGATTGGTGCTGGGTATCGGCCTGGCCGTGCTCGCCAACAAGGCACTCCGTGGGATCGGAGTTTTTCGGGCGGTCTTCTCGTCGACCGTCGCAACATCAGTCGCCGTTGCCAGCTTGATGTGGCTGTTCCTGTTGCAGCCCGAAGTCGGGGTGTTGTCGAACATCGGCTGGCTGAGTGACATGTTTCCAGTCTTGAAGAGCCCCGGCTTGCTGCGTAGCCCAACGACCGCGCTTTGGTCGGTCGCACTGTCCAGCGTGTGGGCCAGTCTGGGGTTCACGTTCATCCTCGTTACCGCTGGCTTGCAGGGAATCCCTGAGGAGGTTAACGAAGCCGCAGCGATCGACGGGGCCAACGGTACACGCCGCTTCTGGGCGATCACGTTGCCACTCCTAGGACCGACGCTGCTGTTTGTCGTCATCGTCCTCACGACCCGGGCGTTCCAGATGTACGGCGAGGTCGACCTTCTCACCGAAGGTGGCCCGCGCCCGGATGCAACGACGACGATTACCTACCTGACATATGGCGAGGAGTCGATCATCAACAACAACGCAGGACTTCAGGCGACGACTGCTGTGCTGTTGTTCCTTGTGCTGCTGGCGTTGTCGATGGTGCAGCTTCGCGGGATTGGAAGGCGGGTGCACTATGGCAGCTGAGAAAGCGCCGAGCGGGGCGCGACTCGCCGGGCGATACACGCTGCTTGGGATCGTGACGTTCGTCGTGTTGTTTCCGGTGTACACCACGGTGATCGCGGCGTTGAAGCCTGGCAGCGAGGTGCTCAAGAAACCGCTGATCCCTAACGCGTTCACGCTTGACGTGCTCAGCGATGCGTGGACGAACGGTCGATTGGGCCGCTATCTCCTCAACTCGTTGATCGTCGCCGTAATCATCACAATTGGACAGTTGGTGACGTCGGTCATGTCAGCGTACGCGTTTGCGATGCTCGACTTTCCTGGTCGTGAGGCGCTGTTCGTGCTCTTCCTCGCGACGTTGCTCGTCCCGCTCGAGGCGACGCTGGTGGTCAACCGGCGAACCGTCGACAGTTTCGGTTGGCTGAACTCGTATCAGGGTCTGGCGATCCCGTTCGTGGCGACCGCGTTCGGCACGTTCCTCATGCGACAGACATTCTTGAGCATGCCCAAGGAGTTACTCGAGTCAGCCCGAATCGACGGGGCTGGCCACGTCATGTTTCTTCGTATGATCGCGCTACCGCTCGTGAAACCGGCGCTAGGCGCGCTGGCGTTGTTCAGTTTCCTGTCGAGTTGGAACCAGTACCTCTGGCCCAACCTGATCACCACCGAGCCAGAGATGAACACGGTCCAAAGTGGGCTTCGGCTGCTTCGATTCGGCTCGCTGAATCAACCGAACCTTGTGATGGCGGGAACGGTGATCGCGGCGGTCCCGATTTTCGTCGCCTTGCTGATCTTCCAACGGTCGTTGGTGCGCGGTCTCACGAGTGGTGCGGTGAAGGGATGACTCGCCGCGTTGGCGGCCTGATTGCGCTCGGCTTGCTGGCCTTTGCGTGTGGCTCCGACAAATCGATCTTGGTCGCCGGCAATGACGAAGCGTCGACGACCACGCCCGTGAGCCAGACAACGATCGTGAACGACCCGTCGAGAACGCCAGACGCAACGGAGACGACCGTCGAAGGCCAAGAGCCGCCGACTAGAGCGCCGACCACGCCGCCGGCGACCAATGCGACGACCACGACAACACCGCTTGACACGTTGCCTGCCTGCCCTGTCGATGCTCTCAACGGTGCCGACGATGTCGTCGAGGTCACGTTCTGGCACGGCCTCAACGCCGACAACGAAGACTCACTGAACCTCATCGTGGACAGCTACAACGCCAGCCAAACAGGCGTTCGAATCACGGCTCAGAATCAGGGCGGCTATGGCGAAACTATTGACAAATACATTCAGTCAAGCCAGGACAGCCGACCCGACATGGTGATGTTCCCTGACTACGCGGTTCAGAGGATCATCGACACCGATTCGGTGATTCCGGTCGGAGCGTGCCTCCAAACGGCAGCGTACGACACGTCGGTGTTTCAGCAGTCGACACTGATCACCTACAACTTGCAGGGTGTTCAGTGGGCGATGCCGTTCAACGTTTCGACCCCCGTGCTCTACTACAACAAGGCACAGTTTCGAGCGGCCGGGTTGGATCCTGAACGCTCCCCCCAGACCCTGCAGGAACTCCGCGACTACTCGCAACAGATCGTCGATTCGAAGGCGGCGGCGTACGGGATTTCACTCGATTCGGGCACAGATTCCGGGGGCGGCTGGTTCATCGAGCAATGGTTGGCCAACGGCGGCGATCTGTACGCCGACAACGGCAACGGACGACTCGCACCGGCCACCCGCGTATTGTTCGATGGCCCGAGAGCTGTCGAGTTGTTGACATACGTTCAGGCGTTGATCGCCGATGGTTTGGCGTACAACGTCGGAGAGAATCCGGGCGGATTGGACCAGTTCTTCAAGATGGCGGACAAGAACGAACCATCGGCTATGACGATCGGCACGTCGTCCGGATTGGGGATCGTGCTCAACGCAGTCGACGGCGGCCTCGTCGAGGGAATCACAGCTGACGATATCGGGATAGGCCCGTTCCCCGGACCGGGCGAGATCCCATCCGCCCTGGTCGGAGGCGCTGCTCTCTACGTCGTTGCCGAGCACGGTGATCAAAAGGCAGCCGCAGCGTGGGATTTCATCACCTATCTGGTGAGTCCAGAGGTTCAGTCGCAATGGACGGCGGACACGGGCTTCGTGCCGGTTCGGCCTGACGCCCTTGAGGTCGAACCAGCTGCGACGGTGTACCGGGAGGACCCGCGGTTCCGGGTTGCCTACGACCAACTCGTCAACTCACCGAACGACCCCGCTCAACTCGGCCCGATCTTCGGGCCCCGAGTCGAGGTTCGCGCCGTGACGGCACGGGCGGTCGCCGACATCTTCGCCGGAGCCGACGTCCAGGCATCGCTGACCGCAGCCGCCCAACAGGCCAATGCCCTAATCGCCGACTACAACGCCCGCAACTAACCGATGTTACAGATGGTGTCAGACACCATCTGTAACATCAGCTGAGGTTGCGCAGGACTGCAACGCCCGCAACGAGTAGGTCGCGTGCAGGTCACGGGGAGTCGATCGATGTGTGACGCTGCTCATGGTGTCCGCATCGTCTCCCAGGGTCCCTCGAGGGAGTTGTCCGTCAGTCGCTGCATGCCGTCGACCATCGTGGTGTTGACGGCGACGACGCCATCCTCCGTGGCGAGGCGATCATGCGAATGCTGCGAAGGTCGCTCAGCCCGGTGAAGGGATCGTACGGGTCGGCGACGGCTACGAACTGCGCTCCAGCGGGCACACTGTCGACGAGGCGCTGGGCGGCGGCGTCGACGCCCGCAACCAATCGCTTGCGTTGGCCCGTCATACGGGTCACACTTCGGTCACGTTCACGACGGAGGGGGTATCCAATGAGGCGTGGTGTGGGGCGCAAGCGTGCTTTGGTGATCACGGCTGGTTTGCTGATGACGGGTCTGGCAGCGGTAACCAGCGGGTCAGCGCAGGCAGGTCCGACGAGTCCGGGAACGTGGGTGGTCACGATCGGTGACTCAGCTATTTCGGGGGAGGCTGGTCGATGGGCTGGCAATACCAACGGTTCGTCGAACAACATCGACGCTGGTGGCAGCAATGCCTACTGGGACAACGCCGGTCGCACCGGTGAGGCAACTCCGGGGTGTCATCGATCCGAGGCAGCCGAGGCTCACATCGGCGGTGGGATCAGCTCGCTCAATCTGGCTTGCTCTGGCGCTCGCACGTATACGCAGACCGGCTCGAATTTCAAGCCGGGTCTCGACTGGTACAACGGGTCGGCGGGTAAGAGCCAAGTGGTGCGACTCCAAGAATTCGCCACCAGCAACAACGTCGAGGCAGTCACCGTGCTGATCGGTGCCAACAACTTTGGCTTCGCCGACATCGTGCAGCAGTGCGTAGTGAATTTTTTGACGTCGCCGTCGTGGTGGAAGAACTATTGCTATGACGACGCGTCGATCGCCAACCGCTTCACCGCCAGTGCGGTCGAGGCGCAAACGAATGAAGTCGCGGGGGCACTCGTCAACGTGGCCCAGGCAATGGCCAATGCCGGATACGCGGCGAACGACTACAAGATCATCGTCCAGACCTACTGGTCACCGGTACCGATGGGCAGCGGTGTTCGATACAGCGAGTCCGGATACACGCGCCAGAGCACTGGCGGATGCGGGATGTGGAATAGGGACGCCGACTGGGCCAACAACACCGCCGTCGTCAAGATGAATCAGGCGTTGACCAATGGTGCAATCCGCGCCGGCCTGACCAACTACGTCGTGATGGACATGTCGAAATCGTTGAACGGCCATCGACTCTGCGAAAGAACGGTCGGTCTGCTGGAGGAGAGGGGAATTGCCAACTGGCAAAGCGCCAACGCCGCCAATCTCACCGAATGGGTCAATCAGATACGTACGACTTCGACGCTGTTGGGCCCGTATCAACTCCAAGAGAGCTTGCACGCCAACTACTGGGGCCAGATGGCCATGCGCAACTGCCTGCGTCAGGCCTACAACGGAGGCGTCATACGAGGCGGCGCGTGTACGAGTACCGGCGGTCTCAACGCCAACGGTGAACCGAACATGGTGCTCACCTAACCCAGTTCGGGGCACCGAACGTTTGGTGTGAACGTTTGGTGTCTGACACCAAACGTTCGGCGATCTACGTGAGGTTGCGGAGGGAGTGTTCTCGGCGTCGGCGTTTGCGTCGACGGGCAATCGCCACGAACGTGATGAACGCTGTTGCGACGGCGATCCAAGCGATCAAGGCGATCAGCGAGATCGTTGACAGCGGACCCGCCCAGTTCGTCGTTTCCGCTGGGCGTTGCACCGTCTGGGTGAGGATGTCTTGCGACGAACCGTCGAGCGGCGCAGTCCAGGTGAACACGCCGTCGTCGGTTTCGGTGCCTGTTGAGGCGATCAATTCTCCTGGCAACGACACGGTGAAGGTCACAGCCATCGCCTCGGCTGGCGTCAACCCGCTCGCCGTGATTTGCTCACCAAACGGTGGGCCTCCGACGGCTTGAATCAGGTCGGCGTCAGCGAACGATTCGTAGCCGTTTACAAGTGCCAGATCGCCGTCGATTGCGTTGGTGGTCTGTTCGACGGCGGTCGTGCGAGCCGCCGCCATATTGGTGAATGGTGGCCCGATGCTGTTGAGCACGTTGGCGAGCTCGACATCGGAATGGAACTCGTGGGTCAACGTGATCGTCAACCCGCCGGTGTCGGTTGGCAACGGACCGTCAATCACCCATCCGTTCGTGATCGCGTCATCGAGGCGCAGATCCTCGACCAATTCCGGTACCTGTTGGATCAACTCGGCATCGGCGACGGCGGTCACGACAACGGTGCCGGTCCCGTCGGGTTGCATCGTCACGAAAACATCGACATCGAGACGACAGGCGGTCAATCCGAGCAGGCAGGTGACGAGGAGGGCGAGGCGGCGAGTCACGGCGGGTCATCTTCGCAGGCGAGCGTTGGAAATCCGACGCATCCCCGCTTACGCAGGTTTCCGGCCGAGCGCAATCACGGAGAGTCCGAACGGCAAGTCGACGTGCCGAAGCAGCGCACGTTCGACACGAGCCAGCGCCGGTAACACGCCTCCGAGCCCGGTTCGGTTGCGTCCGACGTCACTTTTCGGCGCGCCACGCTCGATTACACCAAGGATCACCGCCGGCGGTACCAGAAAGGAATAGGCACCGGTCGCTCGGACGAGGTCGAGGCCTGCCCCCTCGATCAGGGACACAAGGTCGGACCGACTGAAGCGGCGGCCAGTGTGGGTCGTTTCGTCGTGACCGCGCCAGAGCCGACGTCCACCAGGCTCCATCAACACAACGAGTCCCCCTGGCTTGGTGACCCGGGCGAGTTCGTCGACGACGCGTTGTGGGACAGGGTTCAGCCTGTGGCACAGGGCAGTTACGCAAAGCGCGGCGTCGAAACTGGCGTCGGGATGCGGGAGTTGCTTCAGATCGGCAACGGCGGGCAGGTATCCGGGCGTGTCGCGTCGTGCATCGTCGAGCACCGAACCTTCGAAGTCGTCGAGCACGGTCGGTGCCATCTGCGCAAGCCAGCGGCCAGTCGCACCGCTGCCGCCCGCCGCGTCGAGGTAGAGCGTGTCGGCGGTGATCGGTGGCAAGTGCGTGGTGACGATTTGGGGGAGCAGCGACCGCGTTGCTCGGAACCACCAATGGTTCTCGCCTGCCGCCAGCAGTCGTTCGTATTCGGCTTGTTCCACCTGGTCACGGTATCGCTCGTGGGTTGCCGTGGTTCGTACGCACACCGCGCCGGCAGGGTCCGCGCCCTACAATGTGCGTCCGTGGGAGTCCAACCGGTGACAGCAGGCTCGTTCACCGGGTCCACATGTGTAGTGACCGGTGGCTGCGGGTTCGTCGGCAGCAACCTCGTTCATCGTCTGCATCAAGCGGGAGCGGTCGTTCGGGTGATTGACGCGTTGGTTGATGGGCATGGCGGCGATCGTCGCAATCTCGAAGGTCTCGATGTTCCCATTTTGGTGGCAGATATCGGTGAGCCTGTCGTTGCTGACGCGATCCGAGACGCTGGCTTCGTGTTCAACGTCGCCGGGCAAGTCAGTCACACCGAATCGATGCGCAATCCGCTCCGCGATCTGGCGCTCAACGCGGTCAGTCACGCTTCATTTCTGGAGACGGTCCGGTCCGTCAATCCTGACGTTCGGGTCGTGCAGACGTCGACCCGACAGGTGTACGGACGGGCGGGCGGTGCGCCGGTCGACGAGACGCATGCGACCCAGCCGGTTGACGTCAATGGTGTTGCCAAACTGGCCGGCGAACAGCTCCATCTGGTGTATCACAAGGCTTACGGGATGGCGACGACCTGCCTGCGTCTGACCAACGTGTACGGACCGCGGCAGCGGCTGACGAGCAACGAGCTCGGCTTTTTACCGGTGTTCATCCGAAAGGCATTGCTCGGCGAGTCGATCGAGATCTTCGGAGACGGCCTTCAACGGCGCGACGTGTTGTTCGTTGATGACGTCGTGGATGCGATCCTCGCAGCATCAGCCGATGTGGCGATTGGTCAGGTCTTCAACGTTGGTCACTCGCGTGACCACTCGTTGGTCGACGTTGCCAGGGTGATCGTCGAGGCGGCTGGAAGTTGCGCGCCACCGAGGCTCGTTGCCTGGCCGGCCGATCACAAATCGATCGATATCGGCTCGTTTCACACTGACGGTCGCAAAATTGTCGAGCAGCTCGGATGGAACGCGCGAACAGACCTCCAGCAAGGCGTCGAGCAGACCATTGCCTTTTATCGTGAGCACCCGTGGTACCTGTCAACGACCTGAGTCGACGCGGAGCGCGCTTCGCATCAGCATTCGGGACGATTGCAGAGCGGGTCGCACGCAGCGGATCGTTCCTGCTCGGGCCTGAACTCAGGGCGTTTGAGCAAGCCTTTGGCGAATTTGTCGGGGCTGAGCACGTGGTCGGTGTCGCCTCGGGCGCGTCGGCGCTGCAACTGGCGCTGGCTGTTCTCGGTGTCGGCCCTGGGGACGAGGTGATCGTGCCTGCGTTTACTGCGGTCCCAACAGCCGCCGCCGTGCTGGCCGTCGGTGCAACTCCCGTGCTTGCTGACGTCGATTCCGAGACGGCCTGCCTCGACGGCGAGTCGGCGAGGTCGGCACTGAGTTTGCGGACGAAGGCGATCATCGTCGTCCACCTCTACGGCTTCCCGACCGAGATCCCCGACCTTGGCGTGCAGGTTGTCGAGGACGCTGCCCAGGCTCACGGGGCGCTCGTCGACCCCGGGCGCTCTGCGATGACTGCGTACAGCTTCTATCCGACCAAGAACCTCGGCGGAATCGGTGACGGCGGTGCCGTCGCTACGAGCAACTCCGCCTTCGCCGATGAGGTCCGTCTCCTGCGGGTCCATGGGATGACCGCCCAGTACGTCCATGAACGAATCTCACAGAACTTCCGGATGTCGGAACTCGAGGCCGCTTGGTTGCGTTTGGTGCTCATCGAACTTCCCGACGATCTCATTGCTCGTCGTCGGATTGCCGCTCGCTACCGGGAGGCGGCGCCGCACCTGCGCTGGCAGCAGACACACGATCTTCACGCTTATCACTTGTGCGTTTTACGGGCCGCCGACCGAACGGCCACTCGCAACCGACTCTCAGAACTAGGCGTCGTCAGCGCAATCCACTACCCGCTGGCGATTTCGCAGCAGCCCGCGTACCTGCATCTTGCCGGCCATCTCGCCACGCCAGAATCTGATCGTTGGGCCGCAGAGTGCGTCAGCCTTCCGTGCTTTCCAGAGATGACTGACGACGAGATTGACCGGGTGTGTGCGGCGCTGAGGGAACTGTCAGCATGACGTCGGTTCGGAGCGTTTCCGCCGTATTTCCGTGTTACAACGACGAATCTTCGATCGGCGGGTTGGTCGACGATGTGTACGCGGCCCTGTCATCACTGGTCGAATCGGTCGAGGTTGTGGTGGTCAACGACGGTTCGCCCGATGGTGCTGGGGCACTGCTCGACTCGATGGCCACCGATCGGCCATGGCTTCGGGTCGTGCACCACGAACGAAATTGCGGCTACGGACAGGCGTTGATCAGCGGGTTCACGGCCTCTCGTCACGACTGGATCTTCTACACCGATGGCGACGCCCAGTACGACGCCAAGGAAGCCGCGTTGCTGGTGCCGCTCGCTGGTGTCGATGTCGACATCGTGCAGGGTTACAAGATGGGTCGTGGTGACTCGTGGTACCGGAAGGTGATCGGCCGGTGTTACCACCATGTTGTCAAACGACTCTTCAATCTGCATGTGCGCGACACCGATTGCGACTTCCGATTGTTTCGGCGTCAGCTGATTATCGATCGACCGCTGACTTCGACCAGTGGAGTGATCTGCGTCGAGATGATGCGTTCGTTCCAGCAAGCTGGAGCACGATTCGTTGAAACACCGGTTCACCATTATGAGCGCCCGACTGGTCGTTCGCAGTTCTTCCGCCTGCCTGCGATCGCTCGAAGTGCCCGGCAGTTGCTCGAACTCTGGTGGAGGATGGTGATCCGTGGACGCGATAACCGACGCCACGACTGACCGGCGCGATTGGCGCCAGCTCGTTGGTCGCGATCAATCAGCGCGCTGGGCGTTCCGAGCGATGCTCGTGATCTCGGTCTTCGTGTTCGTGATCATCGGTCGCCACCAATGGTTCATTCGTGATGATTGGGCGTTGATCCTCACGCGGCGCAAGATGGCCGTCGACAGTTGGACTAACTCGTTGTTCATCGCACAGGACGGGCACTGGATGACCGTGCCGATCCTGGTCTACCGCGCGATTCACGACCTGTTTGGAATCGACTCGTATTGGCCGTTTCTTGTCGTGTGCTTGGCGGCACATGTGGCGACGGTCGTGCTGCTCCGCAAGATCTGCGTTCGTGTCGGAGTGTCGCAGTGGACGGCAACGATCTTGTGCGGCATGCTGCTCGTGTTCGGCAGTGGATGGGAAAATATCGTCTTCGCCGTACAGATCACGTACAACTTTTCGCTGCTCGCGTTTGTCGCCCAACTGCTGCTCGCCGATCACGAGGGCCCGCCGGATCGACGTGACTGGATTGGTGCCGCGA
>JANOTN010000360.1:0-5221 GCA_031416375.1 Ilumatobacteraceae bacterium | reverse complement strand
GATTTCCGTTCGAGCCGATCATCAGCACATCGCCTTCAGCCAAGCTGAAACGGTTCCATTCTTTGGCTGACACGTCGGATAATCGGGTTGCACCTTCCATCGACAGGTGTCGACCGACATTCGGGATAGTTGCGATCGCCGTTCCGTTATCGGATTCCGTCTCCCGGTCACGAGACCAAGAGAGTCCTCGCACGGCTTCGGCCAACGTGTCCAAAGCCGACACGGACCATCCCTCGGGGATCGGGCCGAGGGGGGAATCGACCAGGGCGACGTCCTCGTGGCCGGGGAATCGGAAGTTGACGAACCACTCCCGGTATACCGCCTGCGCCATCTCCTCCAAGATCTCGATCCGCCGCAAGTTGTTCTCGATCAACTCGTCATAAGCCGAAAGCACCGCCGCAACCTTCCGCTGCACATCCAGCGGTGGGGTCGGAATCTCGATCCGACGGATGATGTCCTGATTGAGGCTGGCCATCGTCGCCGCGTGCGAGCAATGGTTCGCCATCCACTGCTGATGGGTTGACGTGAGCAGACAGTAAGAGACATAGCGAGGGAGAAGCGGCCCACCGTTGAATCGCAGCCGGATGCAGTCCGATCCTTGTATCCAACCGTCGTGCTCGTCTCGGAGGAACGCGTGCCGTTCGACGGCTCCCTTCCGACCAAACACGATGTCTTGTGCCGCAAGTCGGTGCTGGTGAAGCCGATCACCCGTCCGGGTGTCGACGTACTCAAGTTTCGCATCGCGGATTTCCCCAAAACCGATGTTTCGAACGTTGATAACCGGAATCCCCGCATGCGTGTACTCAGATGCCTTCAACTGGGTCCCAAACGGACCGGTTTGAAGGTCGGCGAGACGCAAATCAACAAGCTCACCGATCGTCGTCCCTGTGCCCATTCATATCTCCAGAAGGCGCGATGCGGACTGGTTGACTATGTTCGACCACGATTCCGCCTCGATTGTCAGCGCTTGGAACTCCTCAGTCAACTCGCCGAACCGTTCGGCGAAGTCGAAGCCGTCGTCATCGCCATCTGCTACCCCTACATATCTTCCGGGGTTCAGGCTCCAGCCGTGGGTTTCGATCTCGGCGACCGTTGCGATTTTGCATAGGCCCGCAACGTCGACGTACGTCAGCTCGGGGAAACGCTCCTTCACCAACGCTTCCGAGCCGTTCAGGAATTCGGGTTGCTCACCTCGATACAGACGGACGATGTTGGCGAGCAACTCGTGTTGGTCGGCGGTGAAATCGCGGTGAGCTCGGTCGATCTGGCGGAAGATGTGGCGGGCGTCGATGAACAGCACCTGGTCGGCGCGGTCAGTGAGCTTCTTGCCCTTGTCGAGGAACCACAGCGTGACCGGCAACGTGACCGTATAAAAGAAGTTGGTGCCAATCGACACCATCACGTCGACCTGGCGATCCTCGATCAGCTTGCGACGGATCGCCAGCTCGGAATGGCGGGCATCCGACGCGGAGTTGGCCATCACGAACCCGGCCCGGCCGGTGGCGTTCAACGCCGACGAGAATACCTGGATCCACAGGTAGTTGCCGTTGTCGGTCGAGGGCACTCCGTACGGGTAGCGCTTGTCGTCCTTGAGGCGTTCCTTGTCGATCGAGTTCACGTTGAACGGCGGGTTGGCGATCACGAAGTCGAACTTGCCGACCGACTTGTGCGGATCTTCGTAGTAGGTGTTGGTCGCCTGGATGTCGCCGGCCAAACCGTGCACGGCAAGGTTCATCTTGGCAAGCCGGATCGTCTCGTCGACGCGTTCCTGACCGAAGATCGAGATCTCCGAGTTCGGATTCTTCTGGTGTTCCTCGACGAATCGGGCCGACTGCACGAACATGCCGCCTGAACCGCAGGCTGGGTCGAGAATCCGGCCATGGAACGGCTGGATGATGTCGACGATCAGCTTGACGATCGAGGTCGGTGTGAAGAACTCGCCGCCGCGCTGACCTTCCGTCATGGCGAAGTTACCGAGGAAGTACTCGTAGATCTTCCCGAATGCATCGCCCTCGATGTCGTCAGGAATCGAGCCGATCAACCGCAACAGTTCTGCCAGCACCTTGTCGTCGATCCGTGCGTAGTCGCGAGGAAGCACGCCTTTGAGGTCGGTGTTCTCGATCTCGATCGTCTCCATCGCCCGGTTGAGCGCCTGCCCGATGTCCGACCCTTCAGGGAGGTGACGCAGGTACGAGAAGCGAGCCGTCTCAGGCACGTACATCACCCCGCGCGCCTGATAGTCGGCCTTGCCGATCGGCTTGCGCGGCGTCGCCTTACCCGCCAACTCCTTGTCGGCCTGCGAGAAACGAACGTCGGCGTAGCGCAGGAAGATCAACCCGAGCACCGGAATCGAATACTGCGAAGCCGCCAACGACGAGTTCGCCCGAAGTTGATCCGCCGCCTTCCACAACCGATCCTCCAACGCCCGCAACCGCTCCGTCTCCGTCACGAACGGGAACCGTAGCCGGGCGAGCCTTCTCGCCCGGCCCGCAAGTCACGGAGCTGTGTCGCGTTCCTCCCCCCACCACCCGCAAACCCGCGACACGGCTCCGTCTCGGTCACGACGGTGAACCTGATCGGGCCAGCCATCCCGACTGACTGTCGACATTCCCGGGTGAACCTCGTAACGGGCTGATTTCCGCAGCGTGTCGTACCCCCATGGCAGGATGACCTCATGCAAGGCACCGTCGGAACGACTGATCGGGTAACTCTGTGACACCGGTCAGCCATCATCGAACGTATGTTTCGAAATGATCCCGCCGTTCACGACCGATGGTGTTCTACCCGCTTCAACGGATGCGTCGCCGTACCGATGCACGCGGGCTGAGATGGAGCAACGATTCGTACTCGACCTACATTCGCCAACGTGGCGTCGAGCGCTCTATGACGGGTGGGATCTTCTGCGAGCGAGCATCGTCGAGATTTCACCGTCTTCCCGTTGGTGGGTGTGGGGCACTCTGATCACGGCACGAGCTGAACCGCTTTTCGGCGATCTCGCTCTGGTCGACGCAGCGGTCATCATTCCCGCATCCGAGTTACCGAACGAACCATCGCGGCGTGCCTTGCTGGCGGCCAGCGTCCAGTCAGCCCAGACTCTGCATCGAGTCGACGCGCGTGTCGTCTACCAATTCGACATCAGTGATAAGCGGCGACCGGCCACCGACGCTGCCCTGAAGCGATGGCGTTCCCAGGGAAGTCGTAACATCGTCAATGATGGGACACGGGAACAGATTCCGGCCGGTTTCATCGAGGTTCTGTCATGACTAAGCCGATTCGCCCGACGTTGATGATCGAAGCCGAACTCGCCGACGCGACGACGGCCGCTCACGAGACCGAATCGCTCTCACGCGCTGACCCACTTGTAGCAATGATGCTCGATGCCAACGACCGAGACATCGCACAACTGCGTGCCGAGCTCGCTGAGGCTCGATCAAGCGACCTAGAAGTGTCAATCGAGGGCTCGCCAGTTACCGATCATCGGATCTCGGTTCCGTATCTCAACCGCGTGACTGGCAGCCTGCAATCTGCTTATCGCTCGATCGCGAAATCGCTCGACACGGACGGAAAGATGAAATCTGGGGAGGGAACCCTCACGCTTGCGAGCACGTCCGCCGGCTCGTTCAAAATGATGTTTCGAACGGCCGAGGAGCCAATGAATCTCCTCGAACGTCCACTGTCGGAACGTACCCTTGGCGAACTCTTCGGGCTGCTCGAGGCAAGCCGATCGACGGATGTTGGTGAAATCGCCAGAGAGTGGGCATCACGTTCACCCGAGGCGAGCGTTCGGGCGATGATTCGCCTTGCGGCAGCGCTGGCGTCCAGCCACGGCACCACCCAACTTCGGTGGACGTCGCTTGACGGCGTCGACCGAGTTGCAGCCGTGGAATTCGAGCACGCGCGACGGCTTGCGTCGGTGTTAGCGGGCAACACGGGACGCGAAATCATCGAGATTCGTGGACACCTGACGATGGCACAGGACGATCCGCCAAAAATCAAGATCGCCACCGACGTCGACGAACACCTGGCAGCCGTCCGCGACGAGGAACTGCTCTACGTCGTCAAGGACCTTCTCTTCAGTGACGTGATCGCTGAGATCGCGATCGATATGTCGACAAGCCCCTCGACCGGTGCCCCAACCACTCGTAGCGAACTCCTGGACCTCCGGCCAGACGACGGCTGACGCTGCCCGGCTCAGACCCTCAGCCGTTTACGACGAGACGGAACAAATTCGAACGGGTTTCCCTTTCCGCGATCTCGTTGCCCCCATTGTCATCGACGGTGCCGACTCGCAGGCACGACTGAGAGGACAACTTTGAGAAACCCAGACAGAGAAGACCGATCGCTGGCCGAAACACCAGGTCAAGCGATGTTATTCAAGACTGTGACATATCTGACCGAATCACACCCATGAAAGTCGACCATACTGAAGTTATGCCATCGCCAACGTGGGTGGAGCAGGAGCGCCGAGAACATGCGGAGCCTGTTCCGGTCGATCCGTTTCTGAAGCGGCTCGCCGAGTCTGGAGTGCTCGACGAGGCAGAGAAGGTCTGGGACGCCGAAGATGCCGGGCTCAATCCGTGCGACTCTGTTCCGGTCCAAGATCTCGTCGCCGGCGCCGAAGAACACCGCAAGTAGCCCGTGCCCGGCTATCGAATTAGCGGGAACAGCCGCGTGTTCGACTGGATCGAGGCACATCCGGGTGAGCCGGAATGCGTTGACGCCCTGCTCCGTTAGCTTCAGGCGGTCTGCGTTGCTCCGATGGAAGTGTGCACCGGCGAGATCCGAAACGCGCTACGCAATCGGTCCATCTACTATTCGGACGTCCCAACTGCGAACTCGCGAGTCACGTACCAGATCGTTGACATTCCCGCTCATTGCGTTCACATACTGCGAATCAACGACGAGGACTTCGGTCTTCCGTCGATGGGTTAGCCGAATAGCCACACTTGTCGCCAGCGTGATTCAGAGTTGGACGACTGACATGCCTTGCTGTTCCGAGACCGCCATGTCCGACACGCACGACCGATGACACGAATCATGATCACGTTCGAAACACATCAAGGCGACGTTTGATTCGCCCGCAAGTTCGACGACCGCATCGAACGCCGATCGTGACCCATTGTTCAGATGGGCCAGGTATCGGTCACGCGCTTCGGGCTCGCCCTGCCGAAACGGTTCTCGATTCTCCTTCGGATTGCCGAGCAGCGGTTCATGTCGATAT
>JANOTN010000359.1:0-5667 GCA_031416375.1 Ilumatobacteraceae bacterium | reverse complement strand
TCGGAGGCCAAGTTCTTGGTGCAGGGAACGTTGTACCCCGACTTGATCGAGAGTGGCGGTGCCGACGGCACGGCTGACGTGATCAAGAGCCATCACAACGTCGGTGGGCTACCCGATGACATGACGCTTGAGTTGGTCGAGCCACTCCGTGATCTCTTCAAAGATGAGGTGCGGGCGCTCGGAACCGAGTTGGGCCTGCCCGACGAAATGGTCTGGCGGCAACCGTTCCCTGGCCCAGGGCTGGGCGTCCGGATCATTGGTGAGGTCACACCCGACAAGGTGGCGACGCTGCAAGAAGCCGATGCGATCGTTCGTGAGGAGATCGCCCTCGCTGGTCTCGAACGTGAAATCTGGCAGGCGTTCGCCGTGCTCCCCGACATTCGATCGGTGGGAGTGATGGGCGACGAACGTACCTACGGTCACACGATCATCATCCGCGCCGTCACCAGTGACGATGCCATGACAGCTGATTGGGCGCGACTTCCGTACGACCTGTTGGAGAAGATGTCGAGCCGAATCATCAACGAAGTCAAGGGGATCAACCGGGTCGCCTACGACGTCACATCGAAGCCCCCGGGCACGATCGAGTGGGAGTGAACGTTTGGTGTCTGACACCAAACGTTCGCCCCGATCGCAACACATTCGTAATATTGGGTAGACTCCGCCACGGTCCTATGAAGCGTCTGAGCCGAGCCCTTGTGCTCGCTTCCACCCTGGTGGTTGCGATGCCGTCGCTGTACCCCGACATTGCGATTGCCGCAGTCGACGACCAGCGGCGCGAGGTCGAACAGATCGTCGACGAACTCGATCGGCTGCACACGCAAGCCGACATCCTCGCTGAGGATTACGCAGAGGCCGTTGACAACAAAGCCCAACTCGATCAGGAAGTCATCGAGGCCGAGGCACGCGTCGCCTCCAAGGAGGCTGACCTCTCGTCGCTCCGTGGTGACCTGTCGGTAGTCGCGATTCGATCGTTTACAGGTTCGGGTGCCGATGTGCTCGGCCCTCTGTTCTCGAATGCCGATGCGTACAGCGATGGGCTACGGCGTGAGCAGTACAGCCGGGTTGCGCTGTCGGTCGGCACGGTCACGACCGACGACCTCGACCAACTGATCAAAGAACTCGACGAGGAACGCAAGATCCTTGGCGACAAGCGCGCCGAGGCCGAAGCCTTGACGTCGTACATAGCCGAAAAGCAGCGTCAGACCGACGAGGCGACAGCGCTGTACGTCGAGCGTGAGGCCGAGGCGCGCGCCAAGCTCGGGCAGTTGATCGACGAGGAAGAACAGCGTCGGTCGGACGCCGCGTTTGCTCAATTGCAGGCTGACTTCGCTGCACAGCAAACTGCCGCTGCAGCGGGCGGTGGCGGTGGCGGTGGCGGTGGCGGTCAGACCAACACTGGCGGTGAAACGGGAGGCGGCAACACGGGTGGCGATACGGGTGGCGGCGTTATTGCTCCGGCCCCGCCACCATCGAACGTTCCGGCTGTTTCAGGTCTCGCCGGTACCGCGATCCAAGCGGCGCACGGCCAACTTGGTGTGGCGTACGTGTACGCCACGTCTAGCCCCGGTGTGTCGTTTGACTGTTCGGGTCTCACGCACTACGCCTGGGGGCAGGCCGGTGTCTACCTCCCTCGTAACTCGCGGGCACAAGCCGCAAGCCTTCCGCAAGTGCCTACCGCATCGGCGCAGCCCGGCGACCTGCTGTTCTACTACTCGCCGATCAGCCACGTCGGTATCTATCTTGGCGGTGGTCAGATCCTGCACGCACCGAACTCGGGCACCGTCGTGAACATCGCCAACGTCAGTTGGGGCAAGGTCACCTACGTCGGCCGTCCGGGCTGAACCAGCGGGTGACCGCGCCGCTACATTCTGCGTCGTGCAGGGCATCGATCATGACCGAGTAAGCGCCTGGCTGGCGGAGCATGTTGACGGCGCAATCGGTCCGTTCGTGTTCGAACTGATGGTCGGGGGGCGATCGAATCTCACGTTCCGCGTGACCGGGGCTGATGGGCTTCGATTCGTGCTTCGGCGACCACCTACAGGTCACGTGCTGGCGACAGCTCACGACATGCAACGCGAGCATCGGATCATCACCGCGGTCGGTCGAACCGGTGTCCCTGTGCCGCGCACACTGGGGTTGTGTATCGACGAAGCGGTCAACGGAGCACCGTTCTACGTGATGGAGTTCGTTGACGGGGTGGTGCTGGATTCACCGTCGAAGGCGGGTCAGTTACCGGTGGAACTGCGTCGGACCGCGGCCGAGAACCTGTTTGACGTGCTGGCAGATCTGCATGCCGCTGATGTCGACGAAATCGGTCTCGGTGATCTTGCCCGTCGAGAGGGTTACGTCGAGCGTCAGATCAAAAGATGGTCGACGCAATGGGCCAATTCCAAGACCCGTGAGATTCGGGCGATCGACGAGGTTGCGGCGCGTCTAGCAGCTCACATTCCTGCCCAGCAGGGCGTGGCGATCGCGCACGGTGATTTCCGATTTGGTAACTGCCTGATTGACGTCTCGACCGGACGAACGACTGCCGTGCTCGATTGGGAGCTGTGCACACTGGGTGACCCGCTCGCGGACCTTGGCTATCTCGGCGTGTACTGGGCGGGGCCGGACGGCGAATCTCGTCACAACGACCCGACGAGTGCGCCCGGCTTTCCAACCTACGCCGAACTGGTTGCGCGTTACGCCGCTCGCACGGGTCGTGACGTTTCGGGGATCGACTACTACGTCGCATTTTCATCATTCCGGTTGGCGGTGATCAGCGAGGGCGTGTACGCCCGCTATCTGCACGGTGCGATGGGCGACCAGGACGACCCGGAGGTGTTGGTGCAGTTCAAACAAGGAACCGAGGACTTGGCGGCCAAGGCATTGGAAGCGGTGGGGAGATTCTCATGATCAATGAAGACGCGATTGACGTGTTGGCGGGATGGGAACGATCGTCGTTCACGGCGGCGGGGTTCACCCGCGACACGTACCGCCGCGGGTGCGGCCCTGCGGTGATCGTGATCCACGAAATTCCGGGGATCACTCCCAACGTCGCAGCGTTCGCCAACGAAGTCGTTGAGCGCGGTTTCACAGTCGTGATGCCCGATCTCATCGGGACGCCGGGCAGGGCGATGTCGAACCGATACGGCGTTCGATCGATGCTCAAGTTGTGTGTCGCCAAGGAGTTCACTCTCTGGGGAAACCGACAAACATCGCCAATTGTCGCCTGGTTGCGGGCGCTGGCACGGGCGACCCATATTGAAGTCGGTGGCCCAGGTGTCGGTGCCGTCGGAATGTGCTTCAGTGGTGGGTTCGCGCTCGGAATGATGGTCGATGAGATCATGCTCGCCCCGGTCATCTCACAACCGTCGTTGCCGATCGCGCTCGGTCCGGGCAAGGCAACTCGCGGCGCAGATCTCGGATTGTCACCAGATGACCTCCAAGCGGTTGTCGACCGAGCGTCAGGTGGCTGTCAAGTGATGGGTTTGCGCTACACGGGTGACGCTCTTGTCGGTACTCGATTTCAGACACTGCACGACTTACTTGGCTCGGCGTTTATTGAGGTTCCTTTGGCGAGCACCACCAAACGTGACCACTCGGTGCTCACCGAACACCGAGACGAAGCGAGTGTGCAACGCGTCCTCGACTTTTTCGTGGAGAAGCTCAAGTAGCAAACAGCTATATACCCGCCGACGGTATAGAGCACTGCGTAAGTTCGTCGGCGTCAGCCCGCCGTAGTTGCTTTCGGGGTAGCGTTTCCGCCCTGTGAGTCACGACCCTCAAACCAAGGTGAGTCACGACCCTCAAACCAAGAGAGGCGTGATTCCGCTCGCGTTCGGCACCTTGGGAATTGTGTTCGGTGACATTGGTACGAGTCCGATCTACGCCTTCCGTGAAACCTTCCATCACTCCGAGTTGGAAATCTCGAAGACTGTCACCTTTGGTGTTGCCTCGGTCGTCTTCTGGGCGCTGCTGATTGTGATCTCGCTGAAGTATCTGTTTATCGTTATGCGGGCTGACAACCACGGTGAGGGCGGCATTCTGGCTCTCACGGCGTTGGTGATGCCGACTGCCGACAAGCCCGGCACCAAGATCGGTGCGGCGATCGTCGCACTCGGCGTCTTCGGCACGGCGATGCTGTACGGAGACGGTCTGATCACGCCCGCCATCTCGGTGCTGTCAGCTGTCGAGGGCTTCGAAGTCGCAACTCCAACGTTTAAAGACTGGGTGATTCCGGTTTCGATAGCGATTCTGATCGCCCTGTTCGCGGTTCAACGGCGCGGTACCGCAGGCATTGCCAAAGTGTTCAGCCCGATCATGATTGTCTGGTTCGTCGTGTTGGCGCTGATGGGCCTGAGACAAATCATCGATAACCCGGACGTGCTCAACGCTGTGTCTCCGACGTATGCGGTTGACTTGTTCCAGTTGCACCCGTGGCAGGCATTCACAGCGCTCGGCTCGATCTTCCTCGTCGTGACAGGCGGCGAGGCGCTGTATGCCGACATGGGTCACTTTGGTCGCTCACCAATTCAGCTGTCCTGGTACACGATCGTGCTGCCGGCGCTGTTGCTCAACTACTTCGGTCAGGCCGCCATGATGGCGGGTTGGGAGGGCGAAATCGGCGACCGCAAGCCATTCTTCGCGATGGCACCGGAGTGGGCGGTCTGGCCGGTGGCGATTCTGGCGACGATGGCAACCGTGATTGCGTCGCAAGCGTTGATCTCCGGTGCCTTCTCTCTGACCGTGCAGGCCGTGCAGCTTGATTATCTGCCACGCGTAGCGATCGAGCACACATCGCCTAGCCACATCGGTCAGGTGTATGTGCCCCTCGTCAACTGGTTGCTGATGATCGGATGTGTCGGACTCGTGATTGTGTTCCGTACGTCAAGTGCTCTTGCAGCGGCTTACGGCGTTGCGGTCACGATGACGATGTTGATCACCACCTTGATCTTTTACCGGTTCGCCCGCGACCGTTGGGGTTGGTCCGCTGTCAAGGCGATGGCGATCCTCCTCCCGCTAGTACTGGTTGACGCGGCGTTCCTTGGTGCCAACCTGCTGAAGATCCCGGACGGCGGATGGTTCCCGTTGCTCATCGGATTCGGCCTCGTGATCCAGATGACGACATGGCGCAAGGGTCGTGAGTTGGTTGCGGCCCGCATCCGACGAGGCGAGCGTCCGATGATCGACGTTGCTGCCGAGGCGCTCGAACAGCATGTTGCGCGAGTGCCCGGCACAGCGGTGTATCTCTTCAAAGATGCGGGTGCCGCCCCGCCTGCATTGATCTCGAACCTGCGTCACAACAAAGTGCTCCATGAACAGACGCTGCTCGTGTCCGTTCATGTCGAAGAGGTACCGACAGTTGGTATCGACGGGCGAGCGTTCTCGATCGAGATCGGCCATGGCCTGCATCAGGTCAGAATCCACTACGGATTCACTGAGGACCCTGACGTGCCCGAAGCACTGACGCGGCTGGAGATTCCTGGGTTGATCTTCGACCCGGCTGCTGCGACCTACTTCCTCGGTCGTGAGTCAGTTTCCGCCGGCAAAGCACCGGGCATGCACCCCTGGCGTGAGGAGCTGTTCGTGCTGCTCAACCGCGGAGCAGCCAACGCCGCGCGTTTCTTCCGGCTCCCGCCAGACCAAGTCTTCGAAGTCGGCACCCACGTCGAAATCTAG
>JANOTN010000358.1:0-9788 GCA_031416375.1 Ilumatobacteraceae bacterium | reverse complement strand
GATGGCGTCCTCATTCGAAGCCAGGTTCGGGGCGAAGCCACCCTCATCGCCAACCGCGGTAGCCAGCTTCTTGTCGTGCAAGACCTTCTTGAGCACATGGTAGGTCTGAGTGCCCCAACGGACGGCCTCGCTGAAAGACGGTGCCCCGATCGGCATGATCATGAACTCTTGGAAATCGACGCTGTTGTCGGCGTGTACGCCGCCATTGAGAACGTTCATCATCGGCACCGGCAGTACGTGAGCATTCGCCCCACCGACGTAGCGATACAGCGGGATTTCGAGGTGGTCAGCGGCTGCTTTGGCGACGGCCAAGCTGGTGCCGAGGATCGCGTTTGCACCTATTCGGCTCTTGTTATCGGTGCCGTCGAGGTCGAGCAGCTCACGGTCGATCCCACGCTGATCGAGCGCTTCAAACCCTTCGAGCACGTCGGCGATCTCGCTGTTCACAAACCCGACCGCCGTCAGCACTCCCTTGCCCATGTAGCGGTCGCCACCGTCGCGAAGCTCGACGGCCTCGTGCTCGCCAGTCGAAGCGCCACTCGGAACGGCGGCCCGACCGCGAGCGCCCGACGAAAGCACGACTTCGACCTCGACAGTGGGGTTCCCGCGGGAATCAAGAATCTCGCGGCCGGCAACGTGGATGATTTCGCTCATACGGGCATACAAGGTACCGGTCGCCTACAGATTTGGCAGCTGTATCTCACCTGTCTGGTCAGCGCCCTCTGTGGCGAGTTTGTCGTCGAGTTGCAGGCGTTCGTCCGGGGCGTGCTCGAGCAGACGCAGGTAGTCGGCTAAGGCGACCTGAAGGGCGACGGGATGCCCGGCTTGCTCGGCCATGTACCAACGATGCTCCAACAGCTGATGAAACACTTCGGCGTCTTCGAGTCGACTTCGCAGCTCCTCCGGAATCGCAGTTACGACCGGTTCGAAGCGCTGATCCAACCATCGAACAGCGACCACGTTCTCAGGTAATGAACGCCCGCTTCGGCGTTGGATCTCTGCACCGAATTTGGTGATGTCGTTGAGCATGCGGCGGGCCTGATTCTCGCCGGTCGAGAGACCCGTAAGGGCGGCAAGACGGTCGGCGTGAAAGCCGTGTTCGACGACGCGTGGTACGTAACGCATCGATGATCCGTCGTCGGTGGTGACGATCTCCATCTCCTCGACGTCGAAACCCAACTCGTGGAGTCGGTCGAGTCGTCGCCTGACCGCCATCACATCGCCCAACGCAACCGTCGACTCGTCGGTCAACTCAGACCACAGCGCCCTGTATCGGTCTTCAATCGCGAGGGCAACGGCAATTGGGTCGATGCCTTCGGCGAGTCGCCCGCCAGCCTGCAGATCGAGCAGGCCGCCAGCGACGTTGTCGGTGGCGATCATCAGATCGAACGCCCGTTGACCATCGGACAGCACCGGGTGACGTTCGGCGGTTTCGACGTCGATGATGTATGCCTGCAACGCCCCCGCATCGCGGCGAAACAGAGTGTTCGACAACGAGCAGTCGCCCCAAAAGAACCCAGCCAGATGGATCCGTACGAGGAGTACCACAAGTGCATCGAGTATTCGGTCACCGAGGTACGGAATCTTCAGCCCGCGCCCCATCAGCAACGACCGATAGGGGAGCGAGTAGTCGAGGTGGCGAGTGACGATCATCCCGTCCCCCCCGGGCCGTTCGGTGATGACGGCGACCATCTCGGCGGTCGGCAACCCGGCATCGGCAATCTCGCGGAGTAGTCGGTACTCGCGTTCAGCGAGCTCGTCGGGTAGCTCCTTGACGACGTAGGAGGCCTCGGGGAACTCGATCAGCTTGACGACATGGCGATGTAGCCCGCGCACGTCTTGGACGTTGTCCATTGCCCAGTTTGCCAACGGCTCAGCGAACGGCAACTCAGCAATTGCCGCATGCGCGGCTGGATGTGCGATATGAACTCGCATGCACAGAGTCTGCCGATCTGATTCGCGCATCGGCCCGTATTCGCACATCGACCGGAATATCCGACAAGAAACCACTCCAGTCGCGCCGGATGCGCGACGATAGGGACTCGTGGGAGTGGATCCGTTGATGGGTTCCAGCGCGGGCGGTCCAGTCGAAGTGGGAACCCCGTCGCATGGGCAGGCGCGCCCGAAGCCCACGATCACTCGCACGACGATTACCCCCGCACCTGGCACGCAGGCTGCCGCCGAGCAGGCGGAAACAAAACGATCGCTACGCGGCCGTACGAAGCGGCAGCGAGATGAGTTGACCGTGGCGCAGATGCCGTACCCGGGATGCAACGTCCTTCGGCTCGTGATGACGAGCCTGCTGGGAGTGCTGTGCCTGCTCACGGTGGGTGGGGCGATTTTGATGTTGCTTCTGTGGCAGCAAGATCGCGATGTCGGAGTACTCACGACGCAACTCGATCGCACCTGGGACCTCTTCGACACACTTCGCAAGATCGAACGGATCGTGGCCTTCGCCGTTATTCCGATCGTGGTCGCGTGGATCGCACTGGCGACGGTGAACGTCCGCCGGGCGACCGGGCTGCGGCGGAATCCGATCGTGGCTGCCGCGAGTTTGCCAATCGGTCTATTCGGTGTCTGGATGGTTGGCGCGCGAGTCGTAGATGAATCCGACGACTGGGTCGGTAAAACGGCCGGAATTGTGTTACAGGTTGTGCTTGCGACGATTCCGTTGCTGGCGATCGAGCGGGTCGCGGAAGCGGCCGAATCGCGGCACCGCCCACTCCGTGCGACCTACCTGATCGCGATTGTGTATCTGGTCCAACTGGAGACCCTGGGGGCGCTCTCGACGATCGAGCAGACTAGTGACAGCGAGCGTTGGGGACGGTTTGGGGCCTACTTGGTGATCGCCGCATTGATCCAGGCGCTCGCCACATTGGCAGCGAATGAAGCAGCCAGAGCACTCGAGGTCGGCACCGAGCACCGGTACACATTGCGTCACAAGTTTGGCGAGGCGATGCTCGCCCAAGCCGCCCGCCGCTAGCACTCAAACCCCCGTTCAAGTCGCGATCGCGGCGGCATGCACGGGTTCAGTGCGACATGAACGCGGGTTTATTTGATTTCGTCCCAGAGGGCGTCGAGCGTGGCGAGATCGGTGGCGTGCAGATCGATGCCTCGTTGGGCGGCGAGTGCCTCAACCCGTTCGAATCGGACCCGGAACTTGTTCGTTGCCGCTCGTAACGCCGACTCGGGGTCGACTCCGAGGTGACGGGCAACGTTGACGACCGAGAACAAGAGATCACCCAGTTCGTCGGCAACAGCCTGTGGGTCATCGGCGGCAGCAGCGACAATCAACTCGTTGGCTTCTTCGGCGATCTTCGGGAGCGCGCCGTGTACGTCCGGCCAGTCGAAGCCGAGTTTGGCGGCCTTCCTCTGCACCGTGTGGGCGTAGGCCAGTGAGGGCAGCGACCCTGGAATCCCATCAAAGATGGACGTCCGGCCCTTCTCGGCTCGCTTGATTGCGTCCCAGTTCGCAAGTACCTCGTCGGTCCCGGCGACCTCGAGGCGATCATCGCCTTGTCCAAACACGTGCGGGTGGCGGCGGACGAGTTTGTCGTGGACGCCACGAATGACATCGGCGATCGTGAAGCGACCCTCCTGCTCGGCGATCGTGGCATGGAACTCGATTTGGTACAGCAGGTCGCCGAGTTCTTCGATCAACGATTCGTCCGTTGACGGGTCGTCCGAGTCGAGCGCCTGAATCGCATCGACGACCTCATAGGTTTCCTCGATCACATATGGGATCAAGCTCTGGTGGGTTTGTTCGATATCCCACGGGCATTGCCCGCGCAGCGTGCGGGCGAGTTGGTGGAATCGCACATAGCCGTCGGCGACCGAGGTGCCCAGATTCGGGATGTACAGCGAGGTGAGATGGTCGGCTTCAATCGTGCGGTCCATCTCGGCCCAGGTGGTCTCGATGATCTGTTCGGCGTCGGTCCCGAGTGCGTGCAGCAGGACGACCGGCGTGTCATCGAGATTCCCGTCGGGGTCGTCGATCGCCAGTTTGATCTCGGAGAGCACCCAGTTGGCATGCGTGTGGGCGACGAGCACGGCACCGGTGGCAGCGGCGGCGGCGGTGGCGAACTGGTGGCCGTCGATCAGGGTGACCCCGGCCTCGACAGGGTCGATGCCGAGCCGGGCCCAGGCAACATCGAGGAATGACAGTGCCGGGAGCAGCTCACATTCGATTCGTGAGTCGGTGCGCAAGGTGCCAACCGATCGCTCGAGAATCAGCGGTGACCCCGGGACGGCGTACAGGATTTGGCCGTGCTTGATCGCTGCCGCGACGAGTCGTTCTACGACGGCCGCATACACGTCAGCGAACGTGTCGGCATGATCGTAGATGTGATCAAACGTGACAGATGCGGGGACGAGATGTGCTGACGGGTGCTGTGACGTGCGCAGATACCGACGTGGGATCCGATCGATGGCGGCCAACGTCTCAGCCGTGACGTGATCGTCGCCGCCGGGCCCGAGCCCGACGATCACAATCCGCGGTCGACGTGTCCCCACCAGATCAACCAACAAGATCACCCAAGCGGAACGACGCCGGCCGACGGATCGAACGTGCCGTATCGAGGATTGACGTAGATCTCGAGACCTTTCGATGCGACCCCGAATCGGAACTGCGGTTGGCTCAGAACCGGCTGAATTTCGGCACGGTCGATCTCGTCAAACGAACGCACCAGGATGATGTGCTGTCCGAACTGACTCTCGATCGGGCCAACGGGCGTACCCGGTTCGGCGTCGAGGGCAGCATCGACGAACTCGGGGATGTAGGTCGTCGAGAAGTTCGTGGTCATGTCGCACGGCAGCACGCCGCCTTGGGTGGCCGAGCCAGGGTCGGTCGAGAACTCGGCGGCGAGTTCGGAGAACAAATCACCTGATTCAAGTCGAGTGAGCACCTGATCGGCGCTGGCTTTGGAAGCGACGAGGATGTGAGCGGTGCAGGCAATGTTCGACGCTTCAAGCCCGAGGTCGTACAGAGCCCGAAGCTCGTCATCAAAAAATTGCTTCGGTGGCAACGACTGCCACGCGGTCAGCGCTTCGTTCGCCGATACCTGCAGCTCTTCGTATCCGCGCCCAGAAGCTGGTTCGTCGAGCGGCGATCCCAACGCCGCCAGATCAGCTCGGATTGCGTGATTCAAGACGAATGTCGTAATGACGCCTGCAGCTTCACTGGTCGGGACACGCTTCGGTGGGATATCAGACGGCTCGGTGCCTGCTGCTTCGGCATCCAGGGCCGCTTTGTCGAGCAGTAGTCGTTCAAGGTCGGCTTGGGTCAGTTTGGCATCGCCGACTCTGGCGGCCAGATTGTTGTCGGAGAAGGTGGCACAGCCGCCGAGGGCAACGATTCCGAGCGTGGCGGCTGCGAGACGTACGGCTGAACGGTGAATCACGGGTCTCAAGCTACCGGTAGAGGTTCAGGCGGGATCAGTTCATCGAGGAAGCCAACGAGGAACGTTGCGGCGTCGTTGCCACGCGGAATTGGTAGCACGAGTTGACGGAGGTCCTCTTTGTGGAGCGCCCCCTTCGAAAGCCGTTTGAGCCGCGTCGCCCCCGAGAGTTTGAGGTCGATCGGCGCAAGCCGGGCCTGGTCGTTGGTGATCTGCATATCGGTAATTCCGAGTCGGTGGCATTCGGCGCGCAACCGACCCACCATCAACAGCGCCTCGGCTGGGCCGGGGAGCGGACCGTATCGGTCTTCCCATTCGACTCGGATGTCATTGACCTCCACATTCGACGTGACCGCTGCGAGTCGGCGGTATGCCTCGAGTCGCAGCTCTTCCTTGGCGACGTAGTCGGTCGGGAGGAAGGCGTCGGTCGGCACGTCGAGTTTGATTTCCGACGGCGGCTTGATCGGCTCACCCTTCATTTCGGCGACCGCCTCTGTCACCATCTGGCAGTACAGGTCGTAGCCCACGGCGGCGATGTGACCGGACTGAGCCTGACCGAGCAGGTTCCCGGCGCCCCGGATTTCGAGATCGCGCATCGCAATTTTGAACCCCGAACCGAGCTCGGTGGTCTCGCCGATCGTCTTCAGGCGCTCGTAGGCCTCCTCGGACAGCACCTGATCGACGGGATGGAAGAGGTAGGCGTATGCCCGTGAGCCACTACGACCGACGCGGCCACGGAGCTGATGCATCTGACCGAGGCCGAGCAGGTCGGCGCGTTCAACGACCAGCGTGTTGACGGTCGGCATGTCGATGCCCGACTCGATGATCGTGGTGCAGACGAGCACGTCGTAGCGACCTTCCCAGAAGTCAACGACAACCTGTTCGAGGGTGCCCTCGTCCATCCGGCCGTGAGCGACGGCGATCTTCGCCTCAGGTACTAACTGGCGAAGCCGTGCTGCAGCGGTGTCGATCGATTGGATCCGGTTGTGGACCCAGAACACCTGGCCCTCACGCAGCAGTTCGCGCCGGATCGCTTCGACGGCGACACGTTCGTCGTACTCGCCGACAAACGTGAGGATCGGTTGACGATCGGCTGGCGGGGTCTGCAGCAGCGAGAGGTCACGGATCCCGACCAGCGACATCTCCAACGTTCGAGGAATCGGCGTGGCTGACAGGGTGAGGATGTCGACGTTGTGCTTGAGCTTCTTGATCTGCTCCTTGTGCTGGACACCAAAGCGTTGTTCCTCGTCAACCACCAGTAGGCCGAGATCCTTGAACTTGATGTCCGCCGCCAGCAGTCGGTGGGTACCGATTACGCAGTCAACCCCTCCGGACTTGAGGCCTTCCGTCACCTGTTTGGCCTGGGCGTTCGTGAGGAATCGTGAGAGCACTTCGACGCGGATCGGATAGCCGGCGAATCGGTCGGCAAACGTGTTGCCGTGTTGGCTGGCGAGCAACGTGGTCGGGGCAAGCACAGCGACTTGTTTGCCGTCTTGAATCGCTTTGAATGCAGCCCGGATGGCGATCTCGGTCTTGCCAAATCCGACATCGCCGCAGATCAGCCGATCCATCGGGTACGGACGTTCCATATCGGACTTGATTTCCTCGATCGCAGTTCGCTGATCGGGGGTCTCGACGTACGGGAAGGCGTCTTCCATCTCGTGCTGCCAGGGCGTGTCTTGCGAGAAGGCGTGCCCCTCGGCGTTGACCCGCTTCTGGTAGAGCACCACGAGCTCTTGGGCGATCTCACGGACGGCCGACTTGACCTTCCCTTTGGCCTTTGCGAAATCGCTGCCGCCCAGTCGGTGGAGCACGGGTGCTTCGCCGCCAACGAACTGGCGGAGCGTGTCGATCTGATCCGACGGCACGTACAGCTTGTCGCCGCCCTTGTATGCCACGAGCAGGTAGTCGCGCTCGACGCCACCGATCGTGCGCTTGACCATTCCCTCGTACTTACCAACACCGTGCTGGTGATGTACGACGTAATTACCGGGTTTGAGGTCCTCGAATGTGGTGGTGCCTTCGCGCTTTCGCGTGCGCGCCTTGCGGTGGGCTCGTCGGCGGCCGGTCAGATCCGATTCGGCGACGATCGCTACTTTTGCGTTCGGAAGCGTGCAGCCACGATGAAGCGGTGAAATCGCGATTCGACCGCCGGGTCGAGCGAGGTCGGGTACCACACCCGCAACGGCGTCAACGACGGGAAAATCAAGACCGTGGTCGAGTAGCAGCTCATGCAGGCGCGTCGCTGAACCGGCTCCATCAGCGGCAACGACGACACTGAACCCTTGGCCGATCATGTCGATCAGTCGATTCACGAGCCCCGACCCGTCGCCTCCGACAGGACCCCATCCCGACGCCGAAACGACCGGTGTTTCAGGTGATTCGGGGGCTGAGTCGATCGTCCAAAACGTTCCGACATCGGCGAGCAGATGATCAGGGCTGGCATGCAGACGTGGGAACTGCCTGTCAGGGTCGCGGGCCCAAGTCGATGCCAAGGCTTTGGCGAGGTCGTCCTCTTCGGCGAGTAGCTCGGTTGCCCGGTCGCGCATCCGGCGGGGCTCGATCAGAATTACCTTGGCAGTGGCCGGAAGCACATCGGTGATCAGCCGGTCCTGATCGACGAGCCAGGGAACCCACGACTCCATGCCGTCGAAATGGGTTCCCTCCGCAAGCCGTTCCCACTGTTCACGACCCCACGGTTCGGCGGCGACGAGCGCCGCCGCCCGGTCGCGCACGTCATCGGTCGGCATCAACTCGCGGGCAGGGAAGATCATTGCCTCTGTCAGGTCAGCAAGCGAACGCTGATCGTTGACGCCAAACGTGGTCAGTCGGTCGACCTCGTCTCCCCACAGGTCGATACGGATCGGGGCGTCAGCAGTCGATGGGTATACGTCGACGATCGCGCCGCGCCGTGAAAACTCGCCCCGATGCTCGACCAGTTCCTCACGCCGGTAGCCAAACTCGACGAGCTGTGCACCGAGTTGATCTGGGTCGATGATCGCGTTCGGCCGGACGATGATCGGTTCGACCTCGACCGCGCCGGGTCCCAACTTCTGAAGCAGGGCGCGTACGCCGGCAACGATCACCTGCGGGCAACGATCGCTGTTGCGCAACCGCCACAGCACTTCGAGGCGTTGGCCCATCGTGTCGACGGCGGGGCTGACGCGTTCGAACGGCAACGTCTCCCAGGCTGGGAAATGGGCCACACCGCCGGCAGGCAGGAATTGGGTGAGGTCGTCGTACAGCTGCCCAGCCATCGCCCCGGTTGGGCAGGCAACCACCAGGGGCCGCTTGCTGGACAACTGGGCGAGTGCGGCGATCGAGATCGACCGAGCCACCTCCACAATCGCCAATCGGGCATCAGGTTCCCCCAAGGCCCGCATGACACCCGGTTCATTGCGCAATAACGGCGCCAACGACGAAAGATTCACAAAACCCCAATTGTCTGCGTGTAACCGTCGGTGAACTGATTTGACGCAGACAGAACGGGTTGGGGGGTGCGGTTAGCGCGCATTGAAGTGACGCATGGCTGCGTCGGCGCCCTCGGCGATGATCATCTCAACGGCATCGGCCGCTTCGACAATCGTGATGTCGAGTTGCTGACGTTCGCTTGCCGGGACCTTATTGAGCACGTGGCCGACCCCGTGGTCCTTGCTGGGCGGCTTGCCGACGCCGATCCGAACACGCAGAAAGTCCTGGGATTTGAGGTGCTGCGTGATGCTGCGTAAGCCGTTGTGGCCAGCCAACCCGCCACCCGCTTTGACCTTCAGCGCACCCGGCTCCAAATCGAGCTCGTCCTGGACGACAATGACCTGTTGCGGTGTCTCGATCTGATACCGCCTGACCAATGCCGAGACAGCTTGGCCGGATTCGTTCATAAACGTGATCGGAAACGCCAGCACGACGCGCCGATCACCAAATCGTGCCTCACTCACGAGCGCGTTGTTGCGGCCAGACTTGAGCGGCGCATCGTGGCGTTCGGCGAGCAGGCGAATCGATTCCTCACCAACGTTGTGGCGGGTCCGTGCATATTTGCTACCCGGATTACCGAGTCCGACAACCAGCCAATCGAACGGGTTGCCCTTGCCGGCTCGCCGGTCGAACAGGCCCATGGAATCGTCGTACGAATGTCAGTGACTCAGCGTCACTCTGCGGCCGCGTCGTCGTCGGCGGAGGCATCGTCGGCCGCTTCAACAGCCTCGTCGGTTTCTTCGGCCGGGGCCTCGTGCATGACGATGACGGTGGCGACGGGGAGCGACGGATCGCCGGTCGGGACGACACCCGCCGGGAAGCTCAGATCGCCGAGCGTGATGATCGAGTCGATGGTCATTTCGGAGATGTCGATCACGATTTCGTCGGGGATCAGTCGCGGTGTGGTTCGGACTTCGATCG
>JANOTN010000357.1:0-10747 GCA_031416375.1 Ilumatobacteraceae bacterium | reverse complement strand
GTCAGTGCGTCGTCGGCAAGCGGGTGGTGCAGTACGACCGCCGGAAGCGGGAGATCATCGACGAGGAAGGCGTGCGTGAGAAGTTTGGCGTCGGCCCGGAATCAATCCCTGACTATCTCGGTCTGGTTGGCGACGCCGCCGATGGCTTTCCCGGCCTTCCCGGCTGGGGTGCCAAGTCGGCGTCGCTGGTGCTCGCCCGTTACGGCCACCTTGAGAACATCCCGGCGCAGGCCAGTTTGTGGGATGTCGATGGTTTGCGCGGTGCCGCCAAGCTGTCGGCGACCCTGCAGGAGAACATGGAGCTCGCCGTGCTGTTTCGGATTGTCGCTACCGTCGACCGAGACGTCCCCGTCGGAACCGTCGATGATTGGCGCTGGCAAGGCCCAACCGACCGCTTCCCACAAGTCTGCGAAAAGCTCGGCGTCCCCGCCCTAGCCACCCGAACAACCCGCGTCCATGTCGCGACGTGAACGGGTTATTGGGCGGGGGCTTTGGTGCGTTCGCGGCGGAGGGCGAGTTCGACGAGGGAGATCAGTCCATTCTTGACGTCGCCGCGGTGGCGGGCGTCGCAGTACAGCATCGGTACGTGAGCGGGGACCTGGACCGCTTCGCGCACAGCCTCGATGGAGTGTGTGCGCTTCCCGTCAAATGGGTTGACGGCCAGCACGAACGGCATGCTGCGGGCCTCGAAGTAATCGATCGCTGGGAAGCAGTCACCGAGTCGGCGGGTGTCAGCCAAGATGAGTGCACCGATCGCTCCACGTGACAGTTCGTTCCACATGAAGTGGAAGCGTTCCTGGCCGGGCGTGCCGAACAGGTACAACACGATTTCGTCGGTGAGCGAGATCCGACCGAAGTCCATCGCCACCGTGGTGGTTTGCTTGGTCGAGATCTGCGAGAGGTCGTCGAGTTGAGCCGATGCCGTGGTCATCTGCGCTTCGGAACGGAGTGGTTCGATCTCCGAGATCGAGTTCACGAACGTCGACTTGCCAACGCCGAAACCGCCGGCGATGACGATCTTTACTGGGATTCTCCCGCGTGCGGGAGTGTGATCAGAGATTGCGGACACCGTCGAGCACCCTTTCCAAGAGGCTTGCAAACGATTGGGTTTTAGCCGGCACGTGGAGCACCACGGCACCGTCGGCAACGAGGTCAGCGACGAGTACGCGTGCGACCCCGATCGGAATTTCCAGGCGAGCGGCGATCTCGATCAGCGCCATTGGCGACTGCACGATCGCCACGACTTTGGCTGCTTCCCAGCGGTATGCACCGAGATGCTGTGACGCACGAGTGCTCGACTGGATCTGTGTTTCCAGACTGATTATGGAATCGATGTCCGTTCGCCCACCAGTCATTGCATATGGGCGAATCAGTCGCCCTGTGGCATCGTCGTCGTCGTCGTCGAAATCGACATTCGGGTCAACACCCACACCTGCTTCCGCTTCTTCGATCATCTTCATCACCCTCTTGAGAGCATCATGCACTTGAGTTCTTCACGGAGTTCGGGAGTCAATACGTCGCCTGCCCGGTCTGCGAAGACGGCGATCTCATACCCGATGGTTCCAATGTCGGCGGCCTTTGTCGTCACAACACACATCAGGGAGCCATCGCGAATACCGGTTACGAACATCCAGCCGTTCTCCATCTCGACGATCACATTCGAGACGGCACCGGCACCGAACCTGCCGGCTGACCCGTAGGCCAGCCCGATCATTCCTGAGGCAACAGCGGAGAGACGCTCAGCCATTTCACGGTCGACGCCGTCTGACGAGGCGAGTGGCAGCCCATCGGATGAAACGACGACCGCTTGGCGGACGGCCGCGACCTGTTGGACGAATCGGGCTACGAGCCAGTTGAGGTTGTCTGCGGCTGCGTTCATTGGGGATCCCCTCCGAGATCGATGTTCGAATGACTATTTGATTCGTTTGGATTCTTGATGCCGGTGCGGAACTCGCTCTGGAATGCCCGTAGGCGTTCACGGAGCGCTTCCGGGTCAAGCCGTGATTGGGCGACGCTTCGCTGTTCCTCGAACTGTCCGGCAGCAACTGGGTCACTGACCCGGTCGCGTACTGGCAGCGCACCGGTCCCGTTGCCGTTACGACCGACGTCGAACGCTGAAAGTGCGGCCTGGAGGGCGCTCGGAGTCGAAGTCTGCGCGACGGATGAATCGCCTCTCGTACCAACATCGGCGAGACGATCTGGACCCTCTGGGCCGGCACTCGGGCTGCGGACGGGAAGATTCAATCCAAGCCCTGCGACCGGTTCCAGCGCTCGTGGTGTCGGGACAGGGCGTGCATGCTCAGGGGTGACTGGACGGCTCGACGGACTGCTGGCCATGATCGGCGGTGCCGGGGGGCGAGCGAACTCGCTGCTGACTCGGGTGAAGGCAGCCGGCGGAGGAAGGTTGGGAAACGCGACCGGCTCGGCGACCGGCTCGGCGACCGGTTCGTCGATTTCGACCAGCGCTTCGATCGCCAACTCCGTGATGTCTAGCTCGATGACTTCCGGCTCGATGATTTCCGGCTCGATGATTTCCGGCTCGGTGACATCGGCCGCGTGCGCAACCGGTTCGTACTCTTCGGTACGTTCCGTCGTCGCCGTTCTCTGGGCTGACTGGAACGACGGGAGGTCGAGCGAGATCTTGGTCCAGTCGGAGCCGACGGCCGGTTGATCCTGTGGTGCCTGTTGTGGCACCTGTTGTGGTGCGACGTAGTCGTTGCTGCGGTCGTATGGGTCGTATTCGGTCGCTTGCTCGAACGATTCGTCGGCGATGATCGACTCGAACGATGGATCGGATTCGGTGTCGTTCCAGGCGACGATCTGCTCAATTTCGGCGACCGTCGGAACGGAGCGTGCAGACTGAGAACCGCCGCCGATGCCAGAGTTCGGCACGTCGATCGGACCGAACAACGCCGACGGCAACAGCACGTCAACGGTGATCCCTGGGCTGCCGGCCGACAGGGTGACCTCGATCCCGTGCTTGTTGGCGAGCAGCGAAACCACGGAGATGCCGAGTGTCGGTTCAACCGACAGTCCGACGACCGGCGGGTCTCGCAGGAGCTCGTTGAGTTCCTTCATTCGCTCGGTGGCGATTCCGACGCCGTTATCGACGATCCGGATCATGTACGACTCGCCTGCTTTGCGGCCACCAACACGGACGACGCTTTCAGGCGGGCTGAACGAGGTTGCGTTGTCGAGCAGTTCAGCGAGCATGTGTGACACATCGGCGACGACGTTGCCGCGCACCTGCAGGCTCTCCAGCGACTCAACTTCGACTCGACGGTAGTCCTCGACCTCGCCAATCGAGGCCCGCACGACGTCGTCGATTTCTGTGGCCTTGACTCGACGACGCTTCGGCTCGGCATTGGCGAGCACCAGTAGCGACTCGGAGTTGCGGCGCATGCGGGTGGCGAGATGGTCGAGCTGGTAGTAATTGCCGAGCACTTCGGGGTCGTCGACGCTGGCCTCGTACTCGTCGAGCATGGCGAGCTGGCGGTCGATCAGCGAACGGTTACGGCGAGCCATCGTGACGAAGATCTCCGAGACACCGCGACGCAGCACTTCGACCTGTTCGTGGGCGACCTCTACCAACGTCTCCTGCATCGAATTGAAGGCCTGGGCGAGTTCGGCGAGCTCGTCGCTGCCGCGTGCGTTGACCGGCTCGATGTCGGGGATTGCCGAGCGGCCGCGGGGGTCACGCAACGCCTCGACGAGGGCTGGCAGTTGCACGCTGGCGACCTGATTGGCGCTACGCGAAACGGCCTTGACCCGGCGGGTCACCGAACGAGTCAGCATCCATGCGATCAGTAGGGCCAGCAGCACGGCACCGAGGATGATCCCGATTCGAACCAGGGCTGCTCGCTTGGTCGAGCTGACCTGCGCATCGGCCCGGTCGACGATCGACTGGCTGATCTCGCTTTGAAGTGTGAGGCCTTGGTTGGCGACGGCTTCGAAACCGGCGACGTCGAACGTGCCGAGCTCGCCGTTTTCGGCTGACCGAAAGGCGCGGTTGAGCTCGGATCGGTACTTCGACAGTGACGTTACGAATCCGGCTTGGCGATACTGCGTTGCCCACTCGTCGGGGGCGACGGCGGCGAACTCACCCATCACCGATTCGAGTTCGGTGAAGCGCACCTGAACGGTGGCGAGTGGTGAGGCGTTGGAAGGGCTTGTCAGCCATTCGTTGACGTTGGCGATGACTGCGTCGGAAGCAACGCGTGCTTCGGCGAGCTTGACCACGGCGAGCAATTCGCGACCCAGCGTTGAGTCGCCTGATTCGGCTGGCAGTAGCTGTCCGATCGAGACCAGTTCTCGGAGTGCGAGGTCGTACGAGACGATCGGGTCGGTGGCAGCGACTTCTGGTGCCAGTCGAGACATGTCGATCGACCCGCGAGCGGCGGACAGTTGTGAGCGACTCGCCGTGATGTGTTGGCCTGCGGCTATCGCCGCACCGAGGTTGGTCAGCGACTCTGCGACGTCGTTGAGTGCCTGGTCGGTGGCCCGTCGGTTGGCGACAACCCGCAACGCCCGGTCGGCGTCGGCGGTCTCATCGAGCACGATCTCGGCCGCCGGATCAAGCCCGGTGTCGACGTCGGCGAGTTCGGCCTCGATCGAGACGAGGGCGGTGATCAGCGGATCCCAGACGGCGCCCAGGTCGGCACCCTGTTGGGCGCGCTGAACATCGTTGAGGTCGCTACGAACGGTCAGGGCGAGCAGCGCTCCCACCGCGATCAGCAGTGGGAGTGCGGCGGCGAAGAGCTTCGTCGACAGTGATAGGCGTCGCATGTGGGGTATTTCCTCCGACTTGGTTCTTGCTGCTCGTGATGGCTGCCTGTGACGGCGATGTGAAATCCGTCCAGATTTCGTCTGCCAAAGTGAGCGTGACAACCCTGTATCGGGGCGCGGATCGACTATCTTGAGAAAAAGTGAACACTCACCAATACAAGAGTGCGAGCATTGTTATGTGATCACAGGTCGGCGGGCTTGCAGCACCTCGGGAAGTGTCTGCAAATCCTCAAGCTTCCCGGAGCTTCAGCCGATACGTGGCACGTAACCCTTGGGGTTCGCCGCCACGACCCCCGTGGCGGTCCAGCGGGAGGATCGTAGGAATATGACTTCGGAGATCGACGAGTTCCGCCAGAGTTTGGTTGCTGCTGTGCAGGCCGAGCTCGAACGGCACGCGTCCGCGGTCGTGGCCGAAGTTGATCGTCTCCGTGAGGAAACTCAGCGTGAGCGCGCTGAGTTGCGGGCCGAGTTTGCCCAACACATCCGCGTCCTGAGCACCTCCGCTGAGCAGTCGACGGTGCGATCGGATCATCAGGTGCAGCAGGTGCGGGCAGCAATCGATTCTCGGCTCGAGGAATCGGAGTCGCGCCAGAGCCGTCGACTCGACGACATGGCGTCTGGTCTTGAAGGCATCGTGCATGCGGCGATGCGGCCGGTGCTGATCGATATCAAGGAGGATCAGGACGCGTTGGCGTTGCGGGTCGAGGGTCTCGATACCAATCTCCGCAAGTTCGACGAGCAGGCCGCTCGAATGGTCACCTACTTCAATGATGTGTCGCAGACGGTCGAGGCTCGCCAGGAGGAACAGGGGATCCAGCTCAAGACCGATCTGATTGCGCAAATCGATGGTGTCAAGAACCTGGTTGAGGAGAATGATTCGTCGGCTCGTCGTTTCCAGAGCGAAATGTCGCAGTCGGTGTCGCAGCGGATTGGTGATGCGGAGGATCGTTTCAACAATCGATTGCTCGCCGCTGAGAGCCGGATGAAGGAAGAAGCGGGGCAGAAGATTGCCGAGATCGATGCTCATGTGGGTCGTGTCGGCTCTGGGATCGATGACACGATGATCGTGCTCAACGACCGAATCGCCTCTCAGGATGACCGTTTGCTTGATTCTGAGCGCCGGATGGAAGCCGTTGAGGACAAGGTCAAGGGTGTCGATCAAGATGCACTCGACGAGCTCAAGGCGAAGATGTCGACGGCGGCCGGTGAGGCGATGCTGGTCCGGATCGAGATGGAACGGTTTGAGAAGCTCGTCAACGATCGGTCTGATCAGGTGGCGGTGCGTATCACTGAGGTCGAGGCTCAGCTGGCTGACGCCACGATGGATGTGTCGACCGCGGTGCAGCTCGACCGTCTTGAGGAGATCGAACGGGCGTTGCTCGAACTCGATCCTGACAAGTTCGTATTGAAGGAACAGCGTGTTCGTGCCGATGTGAACTTCGGTGCTGATACAACGGGCAATTTCGGAGAGGGAATCTAAGGACTAAGCGATGGCGCTTCGTAAGGGTAGAGACGACAACAAGCGGTCGAGCGAGGGTTCGCAGCCGTACATTCCGTTTGCCGACCGTGTTGGCGAAAGCGTCGAGGAGTGTGTCGCGCTTGCTCAGCTGTTGGTCGAGGCCGGGCAACTCAATCCCGAGTTGCTGGTCGCTTCGCTGAACGACGCCAAGGGTGATCTTTGGGAATACGGGCAGATGGCGCTCACCAAATACGGTGCCGGCCGAACGGAGTATGCGCAGGCGTTGGGTCGGGCCTGCGGCCTGCCGATCGCCGATCCGAAGGTGACGGAGGTCAATAAGGAAATCGCCGCCCAGATCGACGAGAAGCTCGCCCGTAAGTACAGGTTTATCCCGGTCGCGGAAGAGGGCGGCCGAATCGTCGTTTGGGGTGCCGACTGTTCGAAGAAGCTGCGTGATGCTGCTGAAGCGGCGGCGGGCAAAAAGTTCGAATGGTTCGCCACCGACCCGAAGACGGTGTCGTCGTACATGGAGCAGATGTGGCGTTCCGATGCCGATATCGGCCGGATTGTTGCCACGTTCCAGGAGAGCGAACTCGTTCTGAATGCGGGCGAGGAGGCTGCCAACGAAGTCAGCCTTGACGACCAGGCACCGGTGGTGCAGCTCGTGTCCCGCATCGTCGGTCAGGCGTTGCGTGACCGTGCTTCCGATATCCACATCGAGCCGCTCGACAAGGGCGTGCGGGTCCGATACCGCATCGACGGTCAGTTGGTGCAAGCGGTGATGCTGCCGACGACGGCGCACAACCCGCTCGTGTCGCGTTTGAAGATCATGTCGTCGATGAACATCGTCGAGAAGCGCGCCCCGCAAGACGGGCAGTTCTCGACCACGGTCGATGGTCGCCCGCTCGATGTGCGTGTGTCGACGGTGGCCACCGTATTCGGTGAGAAGGTCGTCATGCGACTGCTCGACAAGAGTAAGTCGATGGTCGGGCTCAACGAGCTCGGGATGCCGCGCGAGACCTATAACCAGTACGCCAAGATCGTGCATGCCCCGTTCGGGATGGTGATTTGTGCAGGCCCCACTGGTGCCGGCAAGACGACCACTCTGTACGCCACCCTGCAGGAGATCAACGAGACCGGCAAGAACGTCACCACCATTGAAGACCCGGTCGAGTACGTGTTCCCCGGTATCAACCAGGTCCAGACCAACGAGCGGGCAGGGCTCACGTTTGCGACCGGCCTCAAGGCGTTGCTGCGGCAAGACCCTGACGTGATCCTCGTTGGTGAAGTTCGAGACGCCGACACTGCCCGGATCGCCGTGCAGTCGGCGCTCACCGGTCACTTCGTGCTTTCGTCGTTGCACGGTAACGACAGCGTCGCCGCCATTCACCGTCTGCTCGACATGGGGATCGAGGCCTTCCTGGTTGCCTCTGCTGTTGTGGCTGTGGTGTCGCAGCGGTTGCTTCGCCGGATCTGCGACAACTGTAAAGAGGAGTACCAGCCGACGGCTGACGAGCTGTCGGTGTATCGCCAACACAGCGGTGGTTCCGACAAGCTCCACTTCTTCAAGGGCAAGGGTTGCAGCTACTGCTCCGACACCGGGTACCACGGTCGTATCGGTGTCTACGAGTTGCTGCGGATCACGCCCGAGCTGCGCCGTTTGATCGTCGGTTGGGCGACCACCGAAGAACTTCGCCGTCTCGCGGTGGCGCAAGGCATGCGCACGATGTTGCGTGAAGCGATGCAGCTCGTCGAAGACGACGTCACCACTATTCCTGAAGTCGTCAAGACTTTGTTCGCTAGCTGACCGTAGAAGGTTCGGAGCATCACATGCCCAAATTCGCTTACTCTGCAATCGACTCAACCGGCGCCGAGATCGAGGGTGTCACCAAGGCCGACACGCTCGGTACGGCGCGCACATTCCTGGTCGAGCAGAACCTGTTCCCGATCAAAATCGAAGAGTCCCGCGGGATGTTCGATTTCGAACTCACCAAGGAAAAGGCCAAGAAGAAGAACCTGATGAACTTCACCCGCCAGTTGGCGGTGTTCGTCAAGGCGGGTATCCCGATCACTGACGCGCTGACGATTATCGGCGACGAAACGACCGACGTCGCGCTCCGCCGGGCGCTCAGCAACATGGTCGACGACTTGCGCAACGGTGGTTTGTTTTCGGCGTCGGCGGCGCAGTACCCGCAGGTCTTCCCCAACTACTACATCGGCATCTTGCAGGCCGCCGAGCTGACCGGACGTCTCGACGAGTCGCTCGATTCGCTGGCCGGTTACCTCGACCGCGAAATCGAGACCCGCGCCAAAGTGATTGGTGCGCTGGCCTACCCACTCGTCGTGATGGTGTTGGCGTTGTTCACGGTGATGATTTTGGCCGGCTATGTACTGCCCCAATTCAAACCGTTGTTCGAGGAGCTCGACGCCGAACTTCCGCTCCCGACCCGGATGATGCTGTTCGTCGCTCGCTTCTTCACCGATCTCTGGTACATCACGGCAATTGCATTCCTGTTGTTCTTCGCCGCTGTTGCGTTCCTCACGATGCATCCGACAGGTAAGGAACTGTTTCAACGGATGTCGCTCAAGATTCCGATCATCGGTGGGATTGTCGAGTACGCAATTCTGGAACGCTTCTGCAGCGTCCTGCACACGATGTTGAAGGCTGGCGTGGCAGTGCCGGCCGCAATGCAGACCACGATCGAGGCGGTCGCAAATATCGTCTATCGCGAACAGCTCGACATTGCCCGTCAACAGATGCTCGAGGGTGCCGGTTTCGCTCAGCCGTTGATCGACACCGACCTGTTCCCCGGCGCGGCGCGTCAGATGTTCAAGGTCGGTGAGGAGACCGGAACGCTCGACCAACAGCTCGAGGTTTCTGCCGAATACTTCAATCGTGAGTTGGAGTACCGGATCAAAAACTTCACGGTCTTGTTCGAGCCGATCATGATCCTCTTCGTCGGCGTGATCGTGGGTTTCGTGGCAATCGCCCTGGTGTCGGCCATGTACGGCGTGCTCGGTGGCGTGCAGGAAGCAAATACGTGATCAGCGATGCCAGATCAGATCGACGAACCACTGGCCGCCAAACACGGCGATCACCGTGCCCGCTGCCAGGAACGGTCCGAACGGCAACGCCGTCTTGCGGCCGGCCTTGCTGACGGCCATCATCGCCACGCCCACAACGGCGCCGAGCAGGAAGCCCCAAAACAGGCCGACCGGCACGATCCCAGGGTTCAGGTAACCAAGATGCAGGCCGAGCAGCGGTGCCAGCCGTACGTCACCGTCACCCATTCCGCCACGGCTGGCCAGGTAGATCAGCCCCATGATTGCCAGCGCAATCCCGGCGCCGAGTGCCGATTGCCAGATCCGTTCGGGTTCGTCGTTGTAGAGCGAAGCGACCACAATCACGATCGAACTCAGGGCGAAGGCGGTATAGGTGATCTCGCGTGGCAGCCGTTGTTCTCGCAGGTCGATCCACACCAGCGCCACGAGGGCGGCTCCCATGATGCAGAACGCCGGCAGCACGGCGTCAGCCCCGAACTTGATCCCGAACAGCACGAAGATCGTTGCAGTCGCGATTTCGATGATCAACGGTTCCTTGCCGATCGGGTTACCGCAATGCCGACATTTGCCTCGCAATACCAGCCAACTGGCGATCGGCACCAGGTCCAGTGGGCCAAGTCGGTTGCCGCAGGCACCGCATGCGCTCGGCGGCTCGACCACCGATCCGCCGCGAGGCACGCGATCCACCACCACGGTCAAGAACGACCCGATTATCAAACCCATCACGGCGCTGCCGAGCAATACCAGTGTCGTCTCCATGTCGTCAGCACGCTAGGCCTCACAGGCACTCGTCGAAGGGAATCCCATGTTTGATCCAGATCCGGTACTCGTGACCTTGTTGCAGGCGACCGTCAACTCCGGTGCCTCCGACCTCCACCTCACGGTCGGGCGGGCACCAACCGCTCGTCGCGACGGCACATTGGTCAGCTTCGAGAATGTCAAGGTGCTCGACAACGATGACACCACTCGAATGGTGCATTCCTTGCTCGACGACCATCAGCATCGAGAGCTGATCGATCGCAAGCAGGTCGACTTCTCGTTCGGTATTCAGGGCCTCGGCCGGTTTCGAGCGAACGCCTTCAACCAGCGCAACTCGCTAGCGCTCGCCTTACGTGTCGTCCCGTTCCGTGTGCGCTCACTCGAGGAACTCGGTGCGCCGCGTTCGTGTACCACGCTGCTCAACAAGCCGTATGGGATCGTGCTCGTGGTGGGCCCGACCGGCTCGGGTAAGTCGACCACTCTGGCGGCGATGATCGACCGGATCAACGAAACCAAGCCGGTCCACATTCTCACGATTGAGGACCCTGTCGAGTACCTCCACCATCACAAGATGGCGATGGTCAACCAGCGCGAAGTCGGCACCGACGTGATCTCGTTCGAGCAGGGTCTGCGTAGCGCCCTTCGTGAAGACCCTGACGTTGTTCTGCTCGGCGAAATGCG
>JANOTN010000356.1:0-1956 GCA_031416375.1 Ilumatobacteraceae bacterium | reverse complement strand
GACGCCCCCCGACGCCGGGAAGCGATGCGTAGTCTCTGGGCGACGTTGGAGCTGATCAACAACGAAGATAAGGAGCTGACCCGTGCCCGGTCTCGCGATCATCACTGAAGCGTGCATCGACGTGAAGGATCGAGCCTGTGTGGATGCCTGCCCCGTGCAATGCATCTATGAGTTCGACCCGCAGAAGAACGTGCTGTTCTCCGAGGACGAAGCGGGCAGCGGGCTCATCGAAAACACGCACACGCCCAATCCCGACGCAATCGGAGTCTTCGCCGACAGCATCCTGTACGTGAACCTCGAGGAGTGCACATCTTGCACCGCGTGCTATCAGCCCGACGTCTGTCCTGTGGGCGCGATCTACTCCGAGGAACACCTCCCCGACGGATCGCCGACGAGCGCGAAGTACAACGCGGAGGACCCCAACAAGGGTCACGACCACACGTTCTTCGTCCAGAACAGCCGCGACGTGTTCGCGGACTAGTGTCCTGGGTCGCAAATGGCTCGCGTTGATGAGGTTGGCACAGTACGGGTGGCTGGTCGTGGTCGTCCGAGAGCGTTGTTGACGGTGTCTGATGAGGATCGGGAGGTGCTGGTCCGCCGGTCGAAACGGCCGATGTCGCCGCATTCGATCGCTCAGCGAGCCCGGATCGTGCTGCCTGCTGACGGTCTGTCGAACAACGAGGTGGCGGACAAGGTCGGGTGTAATCAGGCGACGGTGGTTGACCTCAAGCGTCCGAGCTGCTAAACGCACGATTACACCCATGTAATTCCGCGAAGGACCACTAAGTTATGGGTATTGTCGCTAGCCCTAGCTGAGAAGTGGCGCCAGTCGATGAGCTTGCCGACGATCAAGATGGTGACCGCGCGGCAGACGGCGGCATGTCGGCGATGGATGCTCGGGCGTTTACGACTGTCCGTCAGCCGGTGTCGACCGCCACGATCTGATCTCGTCGATCGCGATGCGGTACGCAGGTCCTCCCGGTGGTCGATCGCGGTATTGGGCGTACTTCGCGACGAGCGCGGCAACAGCAGTCACTGCTGCCGGATCGTCGGCGGCGTGGACCATGGCGCGGCCGCGGATTCGCACCCACCACAGGCTCGACCAGTCCTCATCGTCGTAGTGATCGATCAGCACTGTCGCGGTGCCGGACGCAATCATGTCGTCGAGACGTCGTAGCTGGCCCGTTCGCTTCGGCTTGTGATCGACCGCGCTCACGAGCCAGCCGTCCACAATGGCGAAGCACACCGGAACGAGCCGGACGGCATCGTCCTCGCCTACCGTACCCAAGCGCGCCACCCGAGCACCACTCAAAGCGTCGCCAACCCACGGTTCGTCCATGGGCCAATCATGACCGGCACTGAACGTCGCAGCGTCATTGTCGGCTCATCTGAGGATGGCCTCGTAGCAGGCGAGAGTCGCACGATCGAATGCCGCGACTCGGGGAATTCCGCTGGTCGATGCGCGTGAGACCGCGAGGACATCGCGGCCCGAATCACTGGCACCGTACAGACCCTATTTCGCCTATCCGCGCGGCCTCTAAACATTCCGAAAACATCTATTGACAGGTTCCGACCACAGTGAGTGCGAAAAAAGTGCCCGAAGAAGACCCCATCGACTGCATCCAAAGCCCGGACACCGCTTCGTCGAGGATCTTGTCGCTCGCACCTGCCCGCAGCACCTGGCGCAGGTCGGTCCCGCGGGTAGCGAACAGGCAGGTGTAGACCACACCCTCGGCCGAGACGCGGGCCCGGGTGCAGTCACCGCAGAACGGCTGGGATACCGAGGCGATGACGCCCACCTCCCCAGTCCCGTCCCGATAACGCCAGCGCTGCGCCACTTCGCCCCGGTAGGAAGGGCCCACCGGATCGATCCCGAACTCACGGTCCAGCATCTGAACGATGTCCCGGGCCGGGACGACGTCGTCGAGCCGCCAGCCGTTGGTGATGCCGACGTCC
>JANOTN010000355.1:0-11406 GCA_031416375.1 Ilumatobacteraceae bacterium | reverse complement strand
CCGGCCGGCGTCGAGATTGGTGTTCCGGTCGGGCCGGCCGGCGTCGAGATTGGTGTTCCGGTCGGGCCGGCGGTCAACGGCCCACCCGTTGGGCCCGCCGTCGGCGTCGCCAACGGGGAACCGGCAGGACCAGCAGTCGGCATCGTCAGCGGCGACCCCGTTGGTCCGAGCCCGGCCACGCCGCCGGCAACAGGTCCCGCAGCGACTGCTTGACCACCGAGCGCCGTTGCTCCCAGCACCGCACCTCCGGCCACTACAGCGGCGGCACCAGCAGCGACGCCAAGCGCGCTTCCCCCGGCTGCTGCAGCAGCCGGCAACACAGCGTCGGGTCGTCGAATCCAGCCAATCCGTGCAGCACCAGCAGCGCTTCCGAGACCACCGGGAACGGTTTCGTCGACCCCACCAAATGCCGCCTGCGCCTCCGACCGCGCCACCAGTTCGACGTCAGCCACCGGGATTCCCGCCAGTCGCGCCGACTCCGTCAGCAGACCGGTGCGGTAGTCCTCAAGACCGTCATCGTGTACCAGCGCAACGACACCCGGGTCCGAGCCGAACTGTTCTCGTGCACCACTGACAATCGACGACAGGAGATGACCGATCAACGATTCGATTCCGTACGGCGTGCCACCAACCATCAAGGGTTCTGCCTCACCGAGCCGACCGACAAAATCGCCAGTTAGATGCTCGACATCAGCCGGACTGGCTCCCGCCACCTCCGCACCAGCGACGAGCTCGCCACCGACAACCGCCACAACCGATGGGACGACTCCGCCGTCGACAACCGGCTCCGGGCCGCGATCACGACGATCCACCGCCCACACGGTGTCAACTGATCCAACATCAATACCAAGTCTGTATGTCACGCCAACCTCGCCTTTCGTCGAACTCAATCTAACCACCGCACGTTTCAGGCCCCGACGTTTCCCTTTTGCACTCCTCGATGCCCCCACTGCAGACAGGAGGATTCATCAACATGTCAGCTCAACCTGCCCACCATCCATACGCATCCGCGCTTCGCCAACGCGCTGCCCACCTGCGAGATCTAGCGGCGCTAATCGAACGCACCTCGGTAATGGCGCTCGGCGACGGTGCCGACACCACGGCCTGGTCAACCACACGCGCTCAACTCTGCGAGGTGATGCTCGCCCGTAACGTGCAGCAGTTGTACCAAGCAGCAGAAGACCTGCGCTACACCGCATATCGGTTCCGTCAACGCGCCGACGAAATGGACATGAGCACACGGATCAGCGTCGTCGCATGAGTCGCAAGCAACACGATAAAGTTCGGCTCGACGAGTTGCGCACGCGGATTGAGGCGGCGATCGCCGGTTTGACGGCCATCCGCAGCACAGATCCGGCAGCAATCAGAGCGATCCATGCCGTCCGGCTCACCGAACAGACACTCGAGACGTTGTGGCTCCCAGCAATCGACGAGTTGATTGCATGAGAGTCGACAATCCCCTTGCGTTGGTCGTACCGGAGTGATCGTGACCTCCGATCGATCCGATATCGAATCGATCGGTCAATCGGCCTCAAGTCGCCTTCAGATTATTGACATCTGAACGAGCCCGACCCGGCGTCAGAACAGGCTGGCTGCTTCAGCGCCTTCGATCTCGTGTCGACCAACCATCCAGGCGAGGCGCTCATGCGGCGGCACGGCAAGTACCACTGACGGCAGCGGCGTCATGCCCATTGGTTTGCGTGCTTTCCACACCATCTCCCACAGCCGCAGATCCTTGCGGATGTACTCGCCGGGCATGTCGGAAAACTCGTAGCCGAGCCCGAGATCGAGGCGATGGATTTCGACCTCCCTCTGACGCAGGAACGGTAAGAGCTGCTTCGGTCGATCGCCGACCACCATCGTGCACGTCCCTGACCAGTCAGTCACTGCAGCCCACGCCAATTCGAGTTTAGCGCACGTCGCTTCGACGTCATCGACGAGTGGATCCCACGATCGGCTTGAGCCGGTTTCGATATCCTCGTTGCGACTTTCTACGCCGCGCTCGTACTGGGGGCGGCCGGCCAACATTTCCAGATGCCCGGATGCGTTCCGGGCGATGTGGGTGAGCACGTGCCCGACAGTCCAGTCAGGCAAGCGCGAAGGCGTCGTCGGGTCGACCGAACGAAGCCCTCGCAGGTGCGTCACGAGAGCATGGTGCGACGCCGAACACCCTGCGATGTCCCGTGCAATCTGGACCACATCGACGCGTTCGGTGCTCACAGGATGCGACCGTAGCTCCGGCGTGGCAATCTGTTGCGATGCAACTTGCGATGATCGGACTTGGACGGATGGGCGCGAACATGGTGCGGCGACTGATGTCCGATGGCCACGAATGCGTCGTCCACGACGTGAAACCAGAGCCGATCGACGCGCTCGCCGCTGACGGTGCCGTGGCGGCGTACACGCTCGAAGAACTCGTGACCAAGATGGAGCCACCCCGCAACGTGTGGATCATGGTCCCGGCAGCGTTCGTCGGCGGCACACTCGACCGACTTGTTCCGCTGCTCTCCCCCGGCGACACGATCATCGACGGCGGAAACTCGTGGTACCGCGACGACGTTGATCGAAGCGGCCCGCTGCTCGACGATCACGGTCTGCACTACCTCGACATCGGGACAAGCGGCGGCATCCACGGTCTCGAACGCGGTTATTGCCTGATGGTCGGTGGCGACACGGAGGCCGTCGACCGACTTGCTCCAGTGCTCGACACGCTCGCCCCTGGCGTCGAGGCTGCAGAGCGCACGCAGGGCCGTACGGACGATCTTGCCCCGGCCGAAAGCGGTTGGCTACACTGCGGCCCTTCAGGTGCGGGCCACTTCGTCAAGATGGTCCACAACGGCATCGAGTACGGCCTGATGGCGGCGTACGCAGAAGGCCTCAACGTGCTTGCCAAAGCAAACATCGGCGCGGCCACTCACCAGGCCGACGCCGAGACCGCACCACTCGATGACGCCCGCTACTACCAATACGACCTTGACTTGGCGGCGATCACCGAGGTTTGGCGGCGCGGCAGCGTCGTATCGAGTTGGTTACTCGACCTCACCGCCGAAGCACTGTTTGCCGACCCGGACCTGTCTGGGTATTCGGGCAACGTGAGCGACTCGGGCGAAGGTCGCTGGACCATTCACGCGGCTGTCGACGAAGGCGTGCCGGCACCGGTGCTGTCTGCTGCGCTGTATCAACGATTCAGCTCACGAGGCCGCGCCGATGTCGGTGACAAAGTGTTGTCGGCGATGCGTGCCGGATTTGGCGGGCACCACGAACGGAAGGATTCGTCACGATGAACATGGTCGGTACCCACCAACCCACGGCCGATGCGTTGGTGCTGTTCGGCGCTACCGGTGACCTCGCGAAGCGCAAGTTGTTCCCAGCCCTGTATCACCTCGAACGGCGCGGCAACCTCGACGTTCCTGTGATCGGGGTGGCACGCAGTGACTGGACCGACAAGGCGTTCTGTGAGAATGCCGAAGAGGCCATCATCGCTGCCGAGCCATCCGCTGAAGCGGCCGTGATCGAATCGTTGCTCAAGCGACTCGATCTGGTCCAGGGCGACTATGCCGATCCAAAAACTTGGACGACGCTGCGCAAGACGCTCGACAAGCACAAGTCGTCGCAGGCGGTTTTCTACATGGCGATCCCACCGTCGATGTTCCCTGAAGTCGCCAGCCGACTGACGTCCGTAGGTCTCGACGAGCGAGGACGGATCGTGGTCGAAAAGCCCTTCGGTCGAGACCTTGCGTCGGCGCTTGAGTTGAACGCAACGCTGCACACCGTGTTCCCGGAGGAGCGGATCTTCCGAATCGACCATTACCTCGGTAAGGAGAGCGTCGAGGACCTGCTCGTGTTCCGATTTTCGAACACACTGCTCGAACCGATCTGGAACCGGCGGTATGTGCGCAGCGTGCAGGTCACGATGTCGGAAACGATCGGCGTCGAGGGACGCGGTTCGTTCTATGACGGCGTCGGCGCGATCCGTGACGTCTTGCAGAATCACCTGTTGCAGGTCGTGTCGTTGCTGGCGATGGAACCACCTGCTGGCCCTGACGCGCATTTCCTACAGGATGAGAAGGCAAAGGTCTTGTCCGCGATGCGACCGATCGAACCGACTGAACTCGTGCGCGGTCAGTACGTCGGGTATCGCGACGAACCAGGTGTCGCACCCGATTCGTCGGTCGAGACGTATACCGCGGCGCAGCTCCAGATCGACTCATGGCGCTGGGCTGGTGTGCCATGGTATGTGCGCGTCGGCAAAGGTTTGTCGACATCTGCCACCGAGGCGGTGATCGAATTCCACTCGCCACCCCGGCTGCTGTTCGACGAAGCCGGTGGGCCACCGCCGCGCCGTAACTTGGTTCGGTTGCGGTTGGGTAAGCGCGATGGTGTCACCTTCACGCTGCAAGCCAAGACGCCCGGACCCCATCTCGACAGTCAAGACGTCGATGTTTCGGTCGACTTCGCGGCCGCCCTCGGCGAACGAAGCGAAGCCTACGAACGTCTACTTGGAGACGCTCTGGCTGGGTCGTCTCGCCGGTTTGCGCGTCAGGACGTTGTCGAACAGACATGGCGCGTCGTGCAACCAGCGCTCGACAACCCCGGCCCGGTTCACCCATACTTCCGAGGTTCGTGGGGTCCGTCAGAAGCCAACCGTTTGCTCGATAACGGCGACACCTGGTTCGAACCCAGCACCTGAACGTTTGGTGTCTGACACCAAACGTTCAGTTGCGCTGAGACGCAATGTGGATTCCCATTACCCTCGCAGCGGCAACGTTTCAGATCCTTCGGACGTGGCGACAACACGAACTGCGGTCCGTGTTGTCGGCTGGCGCGGCTGGGTTCGTCCGATACCTGTATGGCGCCCCGTTCGCTGTAGCGCTCTCCGTCGTCTGGTTCGCCGTTCTTCCTAACGATCTGCCGGACGTCCCGAGTCGCTTCTGGATCAGGGTCACGATCGCTGGCGTGGCACAGATCATCGCCACAATCGCACTACTGCGTTCGTTCCGCCAGCGCGACTTCGCAATCGGCACGGTCTACTCGAAATCTGAGGTATTGGCGGTCGCCATCGCCGGCTCACTGGGCCTCGGCGAAACCCTGAAACTCCCTGGATGGATCGGAGCGCTGCTCGTAACCGGCGGCGTGGCGTGGCTGGCGTCGAAGGGATCACTGGCGTCGCTGCTGCGTCGCGCTGGCGACCCTGCGGCGACGCTCGGGCTGATTGCCGGAACGTTCTTCGGGTTAGCTGCGATCTTCATCCGATTCGCGTCGCAGTCGCTCGGTGACGGGCCGGCGTTCGACCGCGCCCTCGTCACCTTGACGGTGATGCTGGCGATTCAGACGGCGCTCAACACGATCGGCTTCGCGATCGCCGACCGCAAGGCTCTCCCCCAGGCCATGCGAGCGTGGAGACCAGCCGTCTACGTCGGACTATTCAGTCTGCTTGGGTCGATCGGTTGGGCGTGGGCGGTCACACTCGAGAGCGCTGTCAAAGTGCGCACGCTCGGTCAGGTCGAACTGATCATCGCCTTCGCGATCGCCCACATCAAGCTTGGCGAACGCCACGTGCGTAACGACTACCGTGCCAGTGCCCTCGTGATGACCGGTGTGATCATCGTCACGATCTTCGGTTGAGCGAGCCGGGAACTACCGTTCGTGGGGCCCGTCAGAAGCCAACCGTCTGCTCGACAACGGCGATACCTGGTTCGAACCAAGCATCTGAACGTTTGGTGTCTGACACCAAACGTTCGGTTGGGCGTGTCCAGACGTCGAGATCAGTCGAGGCGTTGGCGGCGCGGGACGACGACGACGGTGCCGTCGGCTTCGTGGTGGACTGTGACTCGCACGCCGTAGAACTCGCGGAGGATTTCGGCCGAAAGGACTTCCTGAGCCGTTCCCGTAGACACCACGACTCCTTCGTGCATCAGGGCCAACCGGTCGGCGTACATGCCAGCCAGCGTGAGGTCGTGCATCGCAGAGATCACGGTCAACCCGTTGTCACGTCGTAGCGAGGCGACCACTTCGAGCGCTTGCTGTTGGTGTCCGATATCGAGCGCGCTGGTCGGTTCGTCGAGCATCAGGATCGGTGCCTCCGTGGCCAGCGCCCGGGCGATCACCAGTCGCTGCTGCTCGCCGCCACTCAACTCACCCAACCGACGGTCGGCGAACTCTGCCAAATCAAGCCGAGCCAACACGCCTCGAACCAGGGCTCGGTCATGTCGCGATTCGGTACCGAAGTAGCCAACGAACGGTGCCCGGCCTAGCAGCACATATTCGTAGCCCGTCATGTCGGTCGGCATCAGTGGGTCCTGCGGCACGTAGGCAACGAGTGCGGCCCGACGGGCACGCGACCGAATCGCCAAGGCGGCACCGTCAACGACGATCTCGCCGGAGTATTCAACGATGCCGACCGCCGCTTTCAGCAATGACGATTTACCAGCACCATTCGGGCCAATCAGACCGAGCCACTCGCCCGACCTGATCACGTCGGAGAATCCGCCAACGGCGACCCGTTTGCGGTAGCGGACTGTGACATCGCGGAACTCGATCGAACTCATCGCGACACCTGCCGAGTTCGCAGGAGATAGACGAAGAACGGTGCACCGCAGAACGCCGTGACAACACCGATCGGCAATTCTGCCGGCGCTGTCAGGGTGCGGCTGGGGATGTCAGCAAGGATTAAGAAGGCGGCACCGAACATCATCGAGAGCGGCAGCACACGCCGATAGCTCGCACCTGCCAGTAACCGAACGATATGCGGCACAATCAGCCCGACGAATCCAATCAGCCCGCTCACCGATACGACCGCGGCGGTACCCAGTGTGGCGGCGATCACGACTGTCAATCGAATTCGGGTGACGTTTGCTCCGAGAGTGGCCGCCTCGTCGTCACCAACCCGTAGCACGTCGAGGTGACGGCGGTGCAGGAAGAGTACGAGACAACTCACGGCGACGTACGGAGTCACGAGCACGACATCGTCCCAACTCGTCGTCGTCAGCCGACCAAGAATCCAGGTGTAGACCTCACGCACGACTTCCGAGTTGCGTTGCAGGACGAACGTCTGCACCGCTGTCGTAAACGACACCACCGCAACGCCGGCCAAGACGAGTGTGCTCGTGCTTCCAGCTCCGCCAAACGACGCTCCGACGAAGTACGTGACGGCGACCGTGCCGAGTGCAAACACAAACGCCACCAACGGAACCGGGTCGACGATCCAGCCGTCGCCGACATCGCCCCACACGGCAATCATCAACGTCGCCCCAAGCCCGGCTCCCGCAGCCGCGCCCAGCAGATACGGATCAACCATCGGGTTCCGGAACACGCCTTGATAGCCGGCACCTGCTGTCGCCAGCATCGCCCCGACGACGCCCGCCAGCACGACCCGCGGCATCCGGATATTCCAGATCAGCGACCATTCGCGCTCGTTGACCCCGCTGTCGATCGATATCCCAGGCAGGTGATCGAGCAGCGCCAGCGGGATCCGCCACCAGACCGGACCTGCTGGTCCAACCATGACTCCGAGCAGTGCCGACGCGACGGTGGCGAGGATCGACGCTGGAATCCAGCCGATCCCCTTCCATCGTCGCCAACGCCGCTCGGAGTTCACGACAATCAGCCGACCGGCTGGGATGCGGCAGTGGTCACGGCGGCAGTGGTCACGGCGGCACCGACCTGCTGGATGTACTCGACGATGCGTGGGCCCCAACGCGAGGCAATGTCGTCGTCCATGCTGATCACGTTGCCGTTGACGACTGCGCTGATTGCTTCCCAGCCCGGGCGGGCGGCGATCGTCTCTGGCGTCTCACCGCAGTACTTCGAGCAGGCATTGAAGATCAGATCCGGATTTGCCTCGACGATGTATTCGGCGGTCAGCTGCGGATATGGGCCCGCATCCCCGGCAGCGGCGTCAGCAATATTTTCGAGTCCTGCGAGCCCGTACACCAAGCCGATAAACGTTTGACTCGTGGCCGAAAAGTATGTCGCGTCCAGCTCGTGGTAGTAACGCAACGGAACTTCGAGTACCGGAAGCTCAGCAACGACCGCCTCGATGTCGGTCTGCATCTGACCGACCAATTCGGCGGCTTCCCCGACGTGCCCGGTGGCGGCACCGAGTTGTTCGATCTGGGAGTAAATCTCGTCGAAACTCGTCGCCGCCATGCCTTCCCAGTGGGCGATGCCCAATGAGTCAAGTTGGGCAAGAAAGTCAGGGTTCGTGCCGTCAGTGAGGACCAGATCAGGTTCGAGCCCGGCGATCGCCTCGACGTTTGGCTGGTAGCCGCTGATTCCTTGCATTTTGGCGGCAGCTTCTTCGGGGTAGTTCGAGAAGTCATCGACAGCGAGCACCTGGTCACCGGCGCCGATCGCGTACAGCATCTCGGTTGCCGTCGGCGAGAGCGAAATGATCGCACTCGACACGGCGGGTCCTGCCGGCTCGGTCGCTGCCGGATCTGTGCCTGAAGTGACTGACTCCGACTCGGATTCGACGGCGGTCACGGATTCAGATGATTCGGCCGAGGCTGCCGGTTCGACAGCTTCGTCATCACCACATGCTGCGGCGAGTAGGGAAAGGCCGGCGACGACGCCGACCAGAGTTTTGATACGCATGGAAATTCCTCCACGTTGGGAGGACAAAAGTGGGATCGGAGGCCGTTGCCGACCTGCGAAACCGCCCCTTGCCTCGAGGGTCTGGTTACGCACGGAGTAGGTCGACCGGACTCGTCCAACTCCTCAGCCGATCCTTGCGGGCCGACGTTGGGTTGGAACCACCGTTGCGGGTCAGTGCCGGGATCTCACCGGACTTCGCTCAACTTCGTGACGACGCAAGGCTAGCAGTTGACAGTCGCCTCTATGCTCGCCAACATGACCGATCGAGCCGACGACGCGACTATCGACACGACCGACGTCCCCACCGAGGACCCGCGGCCCGACGGTTTACGGTCAGCAAAATCGCTAGTGATCGTCAACACGGGTAACGGAAAGGGCAAGAGTTCCGCTGCCTTCGGCGTCATGCTTCGCTCGCTGGCGATGGGTTGGCCGGTGGCGGTCATCCAGTTCATCAAGAGCGGCGATTGGAAGGTCGGCGAGGAAAAAATAGGGCGCCAGATGGGCGTCGACTGGCACTCGTTCGGCGATGGGTTCACCTGGGACTCCGACAACCTCGATGTCGACAAGGCACACGCCGCGGCCGGTTGGGCGCAGGCAAAAGCCCTAATCAATGCCGGTCGGCATCGGCTAGTACTGCTCGACGAACTCACGTATCTGTGTACTTGGGGATGGATCGACACTGACGATGTCGTGGCCACGATCGTCAACCGACCGGAGACGGTCAACATCATTGTGACTGGGCGGGATGCGCCTCAGGCGATCATTGATATCGCCGACACGGTGACCGAAATGACCGAGATCAAGCACGCCTACCAGCAGGGCATCCGTGCCAAACGCGGCATCGACTACTGATGTTGACGGTACTTCTGGGAGGCGCTCGTTCGGGCAAGACTTCGTTCGCTGAATCAATGGCACGGCGAGCCTCAGGTCCGGTGGCGTACATCGCCACCAGCCCGCGGATCGCGGGTGACGACGACCTCGACGCCCGCATTCAGCGCCATCGAACCGATCGGCCAGTTGCCTGGACGACCATCGAGGAGCAACTCGATCTCGCCGGTGCGATCAACCGAACGGGCGATGGATTCGTGATCATCGACTGCTTGACCACCTGGGTCAACAACTTGATGCATCACGATCACACGGAAATCGATGTACTTGCGGCAACCGAAGCGGCGCTGATGGCCCTGGCTGAGCGGGCGAACCCGACCGTGGCGATCTCGAACGAGGTCGGACTCGGAATCGTGCCCGACAATTTGTTGGGGCGTTCGTATCGCGACATACTCGGCCGCGTCAACCAACGTTGGGTCGCCGCCTCAGACCACGCCTTGTTCATGGTTGCTGGCAAAGCGTTCCCACTCACCGACCCTCACAAGCTGCTGCGATGACACCCACAAGGTGGTTTGACGACGCACTCAGGTGTCTGCCCGAACCGGATCCTGCTGCGGCGACCGCGATGCGCGCTCGGGCCGACGACATTCTGCGACCATCCGGCGCGCTCGCTCGGCTGGACGACGTTGCCGTACAAATGGCCGGATGGCAACGCACATCGACTCCTTCGATTCGACGTCCTGCCGGTTTGATCTTCGTCGCCGACCACGGCGTCGCCACCAGTGGCGAGGTCAGCGCCTATCCCACCGCCGTCACGGCGGCGATGCTGGCAGCCTTCAACCAGGGTCGGGCGACGATCAACGCACTGGCGCGGTCAGTGGGCGCAACGGTGAGCGCCGTCGACGTCGGGGTGGGTACCCCGACCGGTGACATCCGATACGAGGCGGCGATGAGCGAGCAGCGCTTCGTCGACGTCATCGAGATCGCCGTAGCCGCCGTAGCCGCACTCGACACAGATCTACTCGTGCTCGGTGAAATGGGGATCGGGAACACCACCGTCGCCGCCGCGCTTGCGCGTGCGATCTTGGGAGGAGACGCGGGTGAGTGGGTCGGGCGCGGCACCGGAGTCGACGATGATGGGCTGGCACGCAAGCGTCAGGCGGTCATGGCCGCAACCACCCGCATCGCAGGCGTTATGGATCCGATCGAGATCATGCGTGAGATCGGTGGGGCCGAACTTACTGCGATCGCAGCGGCCGCGATTGCCGCTCGGCTGCGATCGATCCCTGTGCTGCTCGACGGGTACGTCGTCGCGGCCGCCGTGCTGCCGCTCCACGCCGCCCGACCCGGCGCATTGGACCACTGTCTGATCGGACACTGTTCAGCCGAACCCGGCCATCGTCGGCTGCTTGCACATCTTGGGTTGGAACCCTTGCTCGATCTGAACCTTCGGCTTGGCGAGGGCAGCGGCGCGATGGCAGCGGTACCGCTCGTGCGGGCTGCGTGTGATGCCGTGGTTGAGGTTGCGACATTCACAGAGTGGTTCGGACAGTGATTCCACGGCCATGATCGGGCTGCTCGGGGCGATTCAGTTCCTCACTCGAATTCCTATCAGTTTGCGCTCCCCCATCGAACACCACCGAGTCGTGCCCTGGTTTCCGATCGTCGGGGCGTTGATCGGGGCGGTCGTCGGCGGTGTCGCTGCGAGTCTTGGCGAGCTGGTTCCGACTGCCGTCGCAGCAGCTCTGGCTGTGATCGTCGGGTTGCTGATCACCGGGGCGTTTCACGAGGATGGTCTTGCAGACATTGCCGACGCGTTTGGTGGTGGCTGGACCCGCGAGCGGCGATTCGAGATCCTCAAGGACTCGCGCCACGGCACGTACGGCGTTGCCGCCCTGTGCAGTTCGGTGGTACTACGAGTCGTGTGCGTTGCATCGATCGCCTCACCGGCCACCGTGTTTGCGGGGTTGTTCGCCGCCCACA
>JANOTN010000354.1:0-15126 GCA_031416375.1 Ilumatobacteraceae bacterium | reverse complement strand
CGATGGGCGACAGTCAGCCGCCGACCGAGCAAGCTGTCGGAGAAATCCGCGACGCCCAGACGCGGCTGGCGAACGAGCAAGCCCGGTACCAAATCGCCTTCCGTCAAGACCTCGCCGATCTGGCCGATCGTTTGGTGTCTGACACCAAACGATCGCCACCGAGGAGCTGAACTGTTCGCCACCCGAACGTTTGGTGTCAGACACCAAACGTTCGTTTAGCCCCCGGATTCGAGCAGGGCGAGTGCTCTCGCGACCAGCGCGCCGGCCTGGTCGACCGTCGTTTGGTAGCCACCGAGGTCGCCGTCGCGGAGTAACCCGTCGGCGACACCGAACAGTCGATCTGCTTCCTGCAACAACTCTGCCGCACTCGCTCCGTCGCCGACATCGACCGGATCGGAGTCGGTGGTCAAGTCCGTCGAGGTATCGGGCTGATCGGTCGTCGGTTCATCGCCGCGGCTCAGCCGAACGGCGTCGTCGCATTCGCCAGCACGCACCACGTCACCCGAGTCGTTGACACGATCGCCGACGTTGGCGTCAAACCCAGGGAACAGGTCCGCCAGCGCGGTGCTCAGATCGCACGCCATCGACGCCCTGTCATTGTGCGAAACGATCACAAACCGAAACTCGGCGATGGCGTTCACGACGACGTAGAACGGTCGCACGTAGATCATGCCATCGCCCACTGGGACGAGTTGTAGATTACCGAAGAAGACGCTCGAGCCGCTCTCAGAATTGTCCTGCAGGGTGATTTCCCTGCTGATGTCACGATCTGATTCGGCTTGGCTGGCAACTCTGAGCGGACCGGCGATCTGTGGCTCGTTGCCAACTACATAGCTCGTCAACTGACCGTATGACTCCGGATCGCTCGATGCGGTCATGTACGCCTGCAGCTCGGTGCGGTCGTCGTTGCTGGAGAACGGCACGAACGGTCGAAGCAACACGAACTCCTCGCGACCATCCTCGTTGGCGAATAACGTGTAGTACGGCGCGAACCGACTGGCACCCGACTCGGTGGCTAAGTCGGTCTGGAGCGCCCCAGTGCCGCCTGCTATTCCGCCGCCGCTGGACGAAATGCCCTGCGGCTCGAGCGGCGGCTCCTGAGCTACCGACCAGGCATTTCGACGCTGGAAGAAGTCCCCCGCCGATAGTTGATACTTCGAATACAACTCGGTTTGGACGCGGAACAGGTCCTCCGGGTAGCGACGGTTGTCGATCAACTCCCTTGGCATATCGTCGATCGGGGTGAACAGCTTCGGAAACGCCGACTGCCACGCCCGCAGGACCGGATCTTTGTCATCCATAACAAAGAACGTCACATCGCCGGTGTATGCGTCAATGACCGCCTTCACGCTGTTGCGGATGTAGTTGGCGTCCGGCGAGATTCCCGAACCCGCACTGAGCTGCACATCGCCGACCCGCTGCGCGTACGGATATCGCGACGTCGAGGTGTAGGCGTCGATCACCCACTGCACGGCACCATCGACCACCACGGGATACGGGTCGCCGTCGTAGGCGAGGAACGGAGCAAGTTTGTTGACTCGTTCCTCAACCGACCGGATCCACAACATCTGCGAGTCGCTGTCGATGGCGCTTGAGGCAATCACGTTGTAGTCGAGGAAGGCGAGCGCAAACGCAGCACGCCGACCGAACCCCGACACAGACACACCGGCGGTACCGGAGTAGGGACCGCCGTCGCCACAGGAACTTTCTGCCACCGCAGTGCCAGCGATCGCATAGCCGGTCATCACCGGGCTGAAGTACAACTCTGGGCGATCCAAATCGAGCGAGCTATAGATCGGCCGATCCGAGGCGCTGACCCGATTTACCGGTGCCGAGACCAGGCCGCACCCTCGCGTACTCACGAGATGTTGCCCCTGCCAGCTCTTGTTGGGGATGTTCCGGAGATCGAGCTCACGGGCAGCAACGAGGGTCTGTTCTCGGATGCCGCTGATCTCGCTCCGGCCGACGTCGAGATCAGCAATCGTGAGCCCCGCGGTCTCTCCTCGATCAACCCTGAACCGCGACAACATGACCGTTGGATTGAGAAGTCGCACGTTGGTCAGCGGTTCGAGGTTGGCCTCAACGTCGACAGCAGTGAGACGCTCGAACTGAACGTCTTTCGTCGTGACGTCGCCGATACCCATCGCCGCCCGTGTCGCTTCCACGTTGCGGGCGATGTACGGGGCTTCGCGCTCGCCCTGATTCGGCTTCACGATCAACGACTGGACCAGCGCCGGATAGATCGCGCCACCGACAATCACGACGACGAACCACAAGGCCGACGCAACGACAGGCAGTCGCCACTTGTTCGTGCGAATCGTCCACAGGTACAACCCGGCGGTCAGCAGTGCCACAAGCACCAGCAGCATCAACGCCGGCAACTGAGCCTTGACCACCGTGTACGTGGCACCCTGCACGAAACCTCGGCGTTCGTTGGTCAGTTCGTAACGCGCAAACCAATAGTCAGCGGCCTTAACCACCGCCAACACTGCCAGCAACACGGCAAGATGCGCCTTCGTCCCCGAACGCACGCTCGGCGCCGACGAGGTGAACAGCACGCCGCCATTGAGGAGGTGCGCCACGATCGTCAGCAACAGCACGATCACCAGAGCGGCAAACAGCCAATCAACGGCAAACGAAATGAACGGCAACTCAAAGACGTAGAACCCAACATCGATACCGAACTGCGGGTCCTTGACGCCGAACGATTGGCTGTTGCGATAGAGCAACCAATCCTGCCATTTCGATACGGCCGGAATCGACAACATGAACGCCAGCACGACGGCGGTTCCGTAGCGCACCAGCCGTAGACGATGACCGAACACCTCGTGGAAACGTTCGACGTAGGGGTGCACGTTGGCGGGGAATGACGTCGGCGCGTTTCGATCGGCGGCATATAGGTTCAGACCAGCGAGCACCACGAACACGACAAAAAAGATCACAAACAGCGTCAGCTTGGCCCAAATCTGGCCCCAAAAGATATCGCCGCGACCCAGTCCGTCATGCCACAACGCATCGACGTAAAACGCCGCGATCGCTCGGCCGAAGACGACCACTCCGAGAAAGATCAGGCCGATAGTGATCAGAGCCGCTCGCGCTGTGAAGCGCGGACGAGGTCTGCGGGGAAGGTCGTGTGTGCGCCGCATTTCGCGGCCAGGCTACTCGGCGACCGGCAGCATCAGGCAGCGGCAGCCCGGATGGGCGGGCGCAGACGTATTCCCGGTGGGGTAGGCATCGCCACCGTTGACTTGCCCAGCGAGCGAGTTGTCCTCACAATCGGGGCAGGCCTGCCGGCTCGGGTCGATCGTCCAGACCATCGCCGTGCCCGGCCCGGTCGAGACTGACATGCCACCGCCATACGCGAAACGGAACACATCGTCGAGCTGGTCATCGATACGCTGCGTCTTCCACTCGCGATAGACGGAACGAACTCGCTTGGTGATGTCCTCGTTGTCTCCGGCCCCGTCGGTGATGCAACGTTCGATTCTGGCTCGGAGAGGTCCAACCAAATCGGTTCGCAGCAACGCCTGAGCGGCATCGAGGCCACCCGACTTCTGCAGCTTTCGTCGAGCTGTCTTGTTGTTGCTCAATCCGAGTTCGACGGCGCCGGCGCAGGCGGCATCAAGCAGTTCATCGGTCAGGGCACCTGAATACGACACCGCGTGCTGATCGAGGTCGGCGAGCAACATGTCGAGTGACCGCACCGGCTCCTTCTGACGCAACATATCGAGCACACCGTTCTGTTCGTCGGCTAGCACTCGCTTCAACTTGCGAGCGGCAGACACGATCAGCGGAACGAGTACTTCGTCACGGCGAGTGAAGGCAGTTGCGGCTTCAACCATGTCAACCGGTTCGTCATCAATCGGTTCGTCATCGACCGGTTGACCTACGACAGATTCGTCGGCAACTGATTCGTCGATGCTGTCCGGTGCGGGGACCTCGCTTCGTAGTCGAGCGAAGATGTCGTCGACCGCATCGTTGTCGTCGCCTTCCGCATCGTCGGCGGAGATCAAGTCGATCGGAGCGCGATCGCGGAACAACGACACGACGTTGTCATCGGGGCGCTGAGCCAGCGGCACCTCGACTGGCTGATCCTCGACTGGCTGATCCTCGACTGGCTCGTCTAGTAACTCGTTCTCGATCACGTCTGGCTCGACTTCGATCGCTTGGGTTTCGTCAGCGAGCGTGAACTCGGCGACGTCATCCTCGATCTCTGGCTCGAGACTTTCGATCGCGACAGCCGCCTCGCGTATCGGCATCGCCGTCGCCGGCACCATCAACGGCACCGGACCGGTAGTGGGCGAGAAACTCACATACTCATCGGGTTCCTCGATCGACGTCAGCTCAGACGTGACATCGACAGCAACGAGGCGGGCCCGTTCGAACACCTGCAACAATCGAACACGACCCTGACGGAGATCCTCAATGTGCTGGCGTGCCAACTTCGTACGTCGCTCAAGGTCGGACAGCACGCGCTCGCGATAGGCCCGCGCTTCGGTCACCATCTCGCGGCCCTGTTGCTTCGCCATCGCCACTTCAGCTTCTGCCTCCGACGCCGCGTCGTGCCGCCGACGTGCCGCTTCGACCTCGGCGTCCTGACGGAGCCGGTTGGCTTCGTCATTCGCCTCGCGCGTCATTCTGGCAGCACTCTCCTCCGCCCGAACCTTGATTTGAGAAGCGGATTCGCGAGCCGTCTGCAAAACTCTGAGCGTTTCCTCGCCGAGCAGGTTGGTCATCATTTCGTCGTCGAGCTCAACCGGTGGCGGTGCCGCCTGGCGAGCATCGCGAAGTTCGGCCTCCAACTGGCGCTGACGTTCATGCAAACGACCGAGCTCGGCAGCCACCGATGTGAGGAACGCCCGCACCTCGTCTTGCTGGTACCCGCGCCGGGTCGTTGAGAACCCGGCCTCCGCCACAGAGGCGGGCGAGGTGTAATCCGTTCGCGCAAATGAGGCAGCCATACCACAAAGCGTAAACAACTGCGGACGCTCAGCGGTGGCAATCGAGTTTTCGTCTCCGACCGCGGGTCAAGGTGTCAGTCAGCAGGTGCTGCTGCGATCGCGTCGCCACCCAGTTTTTCGAGCGCAGATATTGCTTCTTCGAGGGTCGACACCGTGATGATCGTCAAGCCATCTCCACCAGATTTGCGGGCCGCTGCAATATCTTCCTCTCCCTGTGACAGCGGAACAATGAACACGTCGACGCCGGCTTGCGCCACGGTCGACGCCTTCTGGCGCAGCCCGCCGATCGCCCCCACGCTGCCATCAAGTTCAATCGTGCCGGTCACCGCAACGCGGCCACCTCCGGTCAGTTCGCCCTCGGTCAACTCGTCGATCAATGTCAGCGTGAACGCCAAACCAGCCGACGGCCCGCCAATCTGACCCGTATGGATATCGAGTTCGAACGGCAACTCGACCCGACGCGTATCGAACGGGTAGAAACCAACGATCGTACGATCCGGCTCTTCCGGCGAAGCAGTCAGCTCAACATCGACCACGACCTCGTCACCCTCCGAAGGATCGATCCTCATCGTCACGATGTCACCAGGCTTGCGCCCTTTCAGAATCCGAGTCAGATCCTCGACTCCGTCGAGCTTCTCGCCTTCGACTTCGATGATCCGATCGCCGGGTTCCAGTACCTCGTCCGACGGACTCCATGTGACGCATTCAGTGCCCTCCGGATTCGGCTCCAAACACACCATCGCCTCGATCAAGACATCGCCCGGAACGAGTTCCACCTCGAACCCAACCCGCTTGAGGGCGACATATTGAGCGACCTGCTCAGCACTCCGCATCGACTCCAAGGCAAACACACGACGTTGTTCCGGGGTCTGCACGCCGAACTTCTCCTCCTCAGTCATGAACTGAATCGCCGGATTGTCGTGGCCGACCCACCACGAAAGCAACGACTGCTCCGGTTCGGTGACGGTCACAAAATAGATGTCACCATCTGGCGGGTACTGGTCGGCGAGGTCACCAAGGTCGCCGAACTCGATCAGGTCATCAACCGGCTGCGCCGACGCCGGCGTACGGGCATACGGGGCTGCCTGATCGACACCGAGCCGCACGTTCTCTGTCTCGGCCACCAGCTTCGATGGCAATACCGAGGCAGCCGTCGCACCCGCAAGGAACAACCCGGAGATCACCGTGATCGGGATCGCCCACCACCGATGACCGCTCGACGGCAGCCGCAACCCAACGTGGCGTGGGTCCCGCGGTAGTGTCGTTTCTTGCGTGCCGGTCACTCTTGCGCTCTCTGTCGAAGGTCTCACGATCAAAGCGGCCATCATCGCCGGACTGGCGATCGCCGCCCTGCTTCTCACGGGGTGGCGTAAGCCTGCCAGAGCGGAGTCTCATTCACCACGCGTGCAGTTGAAAAGCGGCGGACCACTGAAAGGCGGTGGACCACTTAGACACGGCCGCCAGGGAATCCTGGTCGAGCATCTTGAGGCGACTCCGTATCGTCGACCCGGTCCGGTCCGTCGTGTGCTGGCGATCGTTGCCAGTGGCGGCATCGGGGTGTTGGCTGGTGTGATCGCCGCCATCGCGATTTCGTTCGCGGTCGCGTTGGCGGTGATTTGGATGACGAACTTGTTGCAGCAATGAGTGCGATCAATCGTCGACGTGACGTAGCGGCGGCCGGACATCAGGGTGACCTCACAACGGTCACGAGTCACCTCGCCGATCCCGACTCGGGCGTGCGTGTCGCCGCTCTTGGTGCGCTCGATCGGCTCGACCAACTACCCGATGACACGATCATCGCCGCCTTCGCTGACAACGCCCCCTCAGTCCGCCGCCGTGCCGCAGAACTCGCCGGAACCCGACCTGCGATCTCACTGCAATCGTTGCTCAGCGACCCAGATCCGACCGTGGTCGAGGTGGCGGCGTGGGCGTGCGGTGAACAGATCGATGTTGATTCCGGCGTGCTCGATCAGCTGATCGCGTTAACGACCGAGGCCGACGATCCACTCGTTCGAGAAGCCTGCGCCGCCGCGCTCGGCGCGATCGGCGACCCTCGCGGGCTGCCAGCTGTACTGGCGGCCTGCGACGACAAACCGCACATCCGCCGCCGGGCGGTGCTCGCCCTTGCCCCATTCGAAGGCGACGAAGTCGAGGCTGCGATTGACCGGGCACTCGAAGATCGCGACTGGCAAGTCCGCCAAGCCGCCGAAGACCTCAGGCGAGCGGCAGGCGAACTCGACCTCGGCTAGAGCTTGTAGCGATACAGGTTGGTTTCGTATGGCTCGAATCCGAGTTTGCGGTACAGGCGATTGGCCGCCTCACGAGACGAGCGACTGGTCAGACTGACGTTCTTGGCACCACGATGGCGGGCCTCGTCGATCGCCGCAAGATTGAGTGCCTCGCCAACGCCTTGGCCGCGGACCGACGAATCGACCACGACGTCTTCGATCCATGCCTTCAAGCCAGTCGGAATCCGGTAAAACGCCAACGTCAGGCTGCCGACAATGCGACTCTCAAACCTGGCGATGAACAGGACCGAATCAGGTGAACTCACGATCGCCCACAAATCGTCCGCTCGCGGCGGCGGCGATGATGCCGACAGTTGCGGAATCAACGCCGCGAAGGCTGCCACGAGTTCGTCGTCGACGCGATCGGCTGGGAAAATCTCAACGCTCACACAGCCGACGCTACCGGAGTCATCCATCACCGGTTCGGCTTCGCCGGTAGGGTAAGTGCCGTATGGATCACGTTCGATGGATCACCGATCTCGACACCTTGTCGCTGACGAATCCGGTCGTCGTGGCGGCATTCACGGGTTGGAATGACGCAGGTGATGCCGCATCCACAGCGCTGCGGACCCTGATCGAAACCAGTGGCGCAACCGCGTTGGCCGAAATTGACCCTGAGCCCTTCACCGACTTCGCAACGATGCGGCCCCACGTTCGGCTCGACGCCCACCGCAACCGCACGATCGTGTGGCCGACCGTCGGAATCTGGGCCGCCTCACTGCCTGGAACTGACGTCGTGCTCGTACTCGGCCCCGAGCCGGCGCTGCAGTGGCGCCTGTTCTGCGAACAACTCACAGGGATCGCTGCGGCGGCCGGTGCACCGATGGCGATCACGCTGGGTGCTCTGCTTGCCGACGTACCACACACGCGGCCGACCCAGATCATCGGTACGGCAACCGACATCGCACTCGTCGAACGATTCGACCTAGAGCGCTCGCGGTACGAGGGCCCGACCGGCATCGTCGGGGTACTGCACGACGCGTTCGGCACCAGCGGCCTGCCGACTGCCTCGCTCTGGGCCGCTGTACCCGGATACGCATCCCAACTCCCGTCGCCGCGTGCGGCGATGGCCTTGATCGAGCGGGCCTGCTCGATGATGGGCACTCCGCCGCCCGTGTCGAACCTCGCTACCCAAGTGTTCGAGTATGACACTCGGGTCACCGCGCTCGTGGGCGCGGACGACGACCTCGTCACCTACGTCAGTCGGTTGGAAGACATGGTCGACGAAATGGGCGACGACGATCTCGAGAATGGATCAGCGGCACAGATCGTCGACTCCGACCCTGAGCGGCTGGCCGCCGAGGTCGAACAGTTCCTCCGCGACCGCACCGCCGAGAGCTAGTGCCGTGTCAGTAAAACATTTGCTGATACGGCACTGGTTCAAGAGCGCCACATCGGGTCGCGGGGAGCGTCGAACCGCGTGGGTGATTGCTCGCCATTGATCGCAGCGAATGCGGGCGGACCCCACCAGTGCGCGCCCGCCGTTCCTTCTGGCATCGACCCCTCGGCGAACCAACCGACATCAGCGGTCTCCAACGGATGCGGACGCAGTTCGCCGCCCGTCGCTCGACAATGGAACAACAGCATGTACATCCCGAACCGAGTGAAACCCATCCGCTGACCGTCGATCACCGACAGCAGTTGGACGGGTTCACAGATCACACCGGTTTCCTCTTCGACTTCCTTGATCGCCACCTCGGCCGGCGAGTAGCCGACATCCGCCCAACCGGTCGGGTACAGCCAGATCCCGGAGTCCTTGCGCTGGACAAGCAGCATCTCGCCTTGATCGTTGCCGACCACGGCCCCGATCGCCACCTTCGGTGTGACGTAGCCCGGCACGCCCTCGCCGATGTTGCTCATCCACTCCTGCACGAAATGGTCGGTCTCGCGTTCCGTTTCGGCGGCGTCGTCAAGTGCGGTGGCGGCGGCTTTGATGTCGCCGGCAACGTGAAGCACTTCCTCGAAACGCTCCCGCTCGTACAAGCTTTCTGTGAACCCCAGACCGGTCCGGGCGATCGCCGCTAAGGCCGAACTCCAACGGGCGAGGTCACGAGCGTCGGTTGTCATTGCACTATCCAATCGCGTGCAGCACAGCGCGTTGAACCTCTGCGCGATGGAACTCGTCGGTGATCAACTCACCAGACCAGTTGCGGACGTAGAACGTGTCAACCACCTCAGCACCGATGGTCTGCACCGTGGCGTGTCGAATGTCGAGGCCGACCTCGGCGAGCGCCTTCGTGATTCGGTGCAGGATTCCGATCTTGGTCGTGCAACGGACCTCGACAACGGTTGCGTCGCTCGATGCATCGTCGTGGAAAACCACCCGCGGCGGGCCGGGTTGAACAGCCTGTAGCGCACGGCGGCGGCGGTAGGTGCGTGCTCGTTCGGCAAGCCGGGGTTCGATCGCCAACTGCCCGTGTAGCGCCCGCTCAAGGTCGCGTTGGATCGGTTCCCACTCGATGCCGCGGCGGGGCACGTGCACCCGGAACTCTGAGGCTCCCATACTGACTCGTCCAAGCTGCGGCTCGTCGGAATGCGCCCGCGCCGTCAACACATCGATCCCATGCAACGACAGCACGCCGGCGATGCGGCTAAACGCTCCCGGTGTATCGCGGTACACGATCGTGAGGCGGCCGTCGTCGATTCGGACGTGATGCTCGGCGGTCGCCATCAGGGCGACGGTTTCGGCGTCGGGGAACAACGTCCACGTCGCTTCATGGACGTCGCCGCCACCGACGACATGGGCGACACGGGCGACGAGATCGTTGACGAGTTCTTCCTTCCAGCCGCCCCACGCAGACGGTCCAGTCGCAAGCGAATCGGCGATCGTCAGATTGTGGAGCAGCTCGAGCACCTCTGGCGTCTGCACAGCATCGGCGACGGCTCGGATCGTGGCGGGGTCCGAGAGGTCTCGACGAACGGCGACATCGGGCAGCAGTAGGTGATGCTCAACCATCGCCACCAGCGCGTCGACGTCGTGCTCGGGCAACCCAAGCCGCGGGCCCATCTCGCGCACCATCACGATTCCGACTTCGGTGTGATCTCCCGGATATCCCTTGCCGATGTCGTGGAATAACGCGCCGAGCACCAAAAGGTCCGGCCGCGACACATTCGATGCCAGTTCAGCGGCGTTGGCGGCCGCTTCCCACAAATGCCGGTCAACGGTGAAACGGTGGTAGGCGTTGCGCTGCGGCCGCGAACGCACCGGCTCCCATTCGGGCAGCATCCGCGAGATCAGGCCGCGCTGGTCGAGTGCCTCAATCACCGGGATCGCCCGATGACCCTCCAGCAGCAATGCGACTAACTCGTCGACGGCCCCGGCTGGCCAACGTTTCGGCCAGAGCGGCACCTCATTCGCCAGCCGATCGAGGCAGGTACGACCGATCCGTGCCTCGTGACGGGCGGCCGCCGTCGCGATTCGAAGCATGTAGGTGGGGTCGACGCCAGGGTTGGTGTCACCAGACATCTCGATCTCGCCGTCGAGCAGAACCACGCCGGGGGCGACCTGACGTGGCACCCCACCTGTTGCCCGGCCGACTCTCCCCCATGCCTCGTCGGCGATCCAGGCGACCGTTCGCGCTGCCGCCGCGACGCGCGCCATCAGTGCGTCGGCGCTGGCGTCACCGGCTGCCTTCGCTGCTGCGTCCTGGTCCTCCAAACGGAGTGTGTCGCCGGGTCGCCCAGTGGCGCGATGCAAGGCCACGCGGGCGTCGAGCAACGTCTCGTAACACTCGGTTAGCGCCCGCTTGTCGTCATCGGCGAGCAGCAGGCCGCTGTGCTCGGCCCACCAGAGCGAGTGAGCGTCGCGGAGCCCGCCGTGACCATCTTTCACATCGGGTTCGAGGATGTAGGCAACGTCGCCGGCATCGGCCTGTCGTGCCCTGACCCGAACCTGCAACTCCTCAAGCCACCGCTGCTTGCGTTTGGCCCAGTTCGATCGACCGGCCTCGACCGCTTCTGCGGCGAGTTTGGCGTCACCGGCAATCACGCGGACCGTCAATAACGATGTGGCTGTGTCGAGGTCAGTTCTGGCGAGGGCCAACTGTTCGTCGATCGTGCGCACCGCATGCCCGAGCTTGAGCCCTGCATCCCAGATTGGATACCAAATCGCCGACGCAATCGGCTGGACCTTGCCCGGCTTGCTGTCATGCACAAGCAGCAGGTCAAGGTCGCTTTGCGGCGACAACTCTCCGCGGCCGTAGCCGCCGATCGCCAGCAAGGCAAACCGCGGACCGCGGGGATGTTGCTGCCGTGCCTGCGCGACGAGGGCCGCAATCCAGGTATCGGTTACCTCAGCAAGGTGGGTGCAAAACAGGCGTCCGCCGATGGTCGTGTCGGCCAGGGCTGCTTGTCGTCGCTGGAAGGCGACGTCAACACTGACGGCCGGATCATCGATGGTCGAGGTCACGGTCCCACGGTAGAGCGACGCCGCTGCAGAATTGTCATCGCCTTCCACGCACCCCAGATGATTCCCGGCTCGTGCAACTCGGGGGAGATGTCAGACCAACTGGCTGGCCCGAGTCGATACACGTCGTCCGGGAAGTGATCAGCTGCAAACCCGTCACGACTCGGTACCGGTACACCAGCATCACGAAGCAACTCAGTCGGTCCCGAGACCGCCACTCTGAACAGCGACAGTGGGTTCGTCCGCTGGTCGTCAACATCGGCGGCAAGCAGCGAACGAAGTGAAGCAGTCAGTCGTGGTGCCTCGCTGGCGACCAGTAGGTCGATCGACGGTGACAGCGATTCAGGGTCGATACCCCCGGCTCGGGCAGCTCCCTCGATGATTCGCCGGAGCCAACCGGTGATCTGAATTTCGGCCGCCGCCAGCAGTTCTCCCGATGGTCCGGTCAGTTGCATGTCGCGAGTCATACCAACTCTTCTATCGTGGTCGGGTGGGGTCCCGTCAATATCGCAATGCGTTGGCCGCAGCGTCGCTGGTAGTCATCGTCGGGGCGTGCTCCGGCGACGACAACTCGGTGACACCCGGGACGTCAGTCGCGGCGACGACCAGCACCACTTCGAACCGCCCCGAAAATGGAGTCTTGTCGCTCGGCGTGTTTCTCCCGATCACCGGTCCAGGTGCGCCGCTCGGAGTACCGATGATCGAAGCGATCGAGGACGCCGTGGTGTTGATCAACGCCGCCGGCGGTGTGATCGGCGAACCAGTCATCTTGACTGTCGTCGACGAAGGTACCGATACTGGCTTCGCTGAACTGCTCGCGGCCGGTGTCGACGCAATCATTGGACCGGCATCGTCAGTGGTGGCGCTTTCCCAACTCGACGCAACAGTGCAGCCCGGCTCGACGGTCGTGACGTGTTCGCCGACTGCCACCGCCCTCGCTCTTGACGACTTTCCTGACAACGGTTACTTCTTCCGAACCGTTGCCAGCGACTCACTGCAAATGGCAGCGATCGCGCGGCGCGCCGAACGAACAGGGGTCTCGACGATCTCGATCGGCTACCTGGACGACCCATACGGTCGTGGTCTCGTCCGCGCTGGCCGACGAGGTCATCGCACGCGACCGACTCACGATGATTCAGCAAATCGGTTTCGATGGCGACGATCAAGACCTCACTGATACCGCCGATGCGCTCCTAGATGGGTCACCGGGCGTCGTCGTTGTGGTTGGCGACGCCGACGATGGCAGTCGTCTACTCGCGGCCCTCGATGAAGCAACCGCAGGAACCGACCCGCCCCAAATCATCGTTAACGATTCGATCCGCGGAGCCCGCCAGACGATACAAAGCCTGACACCGGTGTTCCGTGAACACATCACGGGCGTAGCAACGATGGCGCAATCGATCACCGCCGACGGTCCGGAAGGTTTCTTTACCGCCCAGGCCACCGACTGCGTCAACCTGATTGCCCTCGCTGCCGTTCAAGCCGAATCCGACTCACCCAGCAAGATTCAGGCCAACATGGCGTCTGCCAGCGTCGGTGGTCGGGCGTGTTCAACCTTCGCCGATTGCGCCGAACGCATCGAACAGGGTCTCCAGATCGACTTCAGCGGTGCCTCCGGGCAACTGGATCTCTCGACGACCACCGGTGATGTCATACGGGCGTGGTTCGAGGCGTTCACGTTCGACGTCGACGGCGGCGATGTCCAGGCCGAGGAGGCCCAGTTCGAAGTGTCGTAAACCGCAGACGTCAGATCAGCTCGTCGAGATACGCGAGGTATCCGACATAGAACGTGCCGAACTCGCCATACAACGCTGAGCCTTTGTCGAAGCGCATCGTGTACACGACGTCCTTGACGATCTCGAGATTCGTAGCGAACAGCGTGACGCCCCATTCGAATTCGTCGAGGCCGGTCGATCCGGTGATCAACTGCACGAGTTGGCCGGCAAAGGTGCGTCCGCTTGTTCCGTGTTCCATCATCATCTCGTGACGGTGCTGGAACGGCGTGGCGTACCAGTTGGCGTGCGCCTCGCGGCGCTTGCTCATCGGGTAAAAGCAGAACGCCGGCTTGCCCTCCGGCGGCAGCTCCGGATACAGCCGCAACTGGAGCATGTTCTCAGGCATCCCTTTGGCGTACTCGCTGATCTCGGTGATCGACAGATAGCTGTCGACTACATGCAGACCAGCGGTCTGAAGTGCCGTCTGGAAGTGTCGCAGTGCCCTCACGTCCTTGCCGAGCAACATGAACGCCATGTCGCATTTGTGACCCAGAATCGCTGCCGTCACCACCTGGCATTCAGCCGCTTCGGCGGCCGTCACGGCGGCGATCACCGCCTCCCGGTCGACGTGTTCGCCAGGTGAACAGAAGAGGTGCAGGACACAGAGGCCCGTTTCCATGCGCATGGGCGCAGGCTACCGAGACCGAAATCGATCGCCGTCAGTCGGGCAGACGATCGGGCGAGTAGACGTTGAAGCGGTCGCGACGCGTGAAGCCGGTCAACCAGAGGTTGCCGCGCCGTGCCGCGTCGACGGCCAGCGCCGTCGGGGCGCTCACGGCGACGAGCGTACCGAACCCTGCAGCCCACGCCTTCTGGACCATTTCCACGCTCGCTCGCCCGCTCACAAATAGGCCCAAACCTGTCGCTGGTAGTTCGCCTGCCAGCGACATCGCGCCAACGATCTTGTCGACGGCGTTGTGTCGACCCACATCCTCGCGGACGAGCCGGATCGTGCCGTCTCGGTCGAAAACCGCGGCGGCGTGGACCGAACCGGTGGTTTCGAACAATCGTTGCTGATCTGCCACGAGGTCGGGAACCCTGGCGAGCAGTTCGAGCGGCATCGGTTCGACATCGGGGAGCGGCATCAGTCGCTCACACAGGTCATCGAGTTGTTCGCTCCCGCACCAGCCGCAGCTCGACGGCGACGTCCCAAGTCTTGGAGTCGGCGTGGGAGCACGACCACCAGTGTCAACGGTGACCACGTTGAACTCGGTTTCCACCGCCGTTCCAGTGGCACAGTACCGAACCCCGAGCACCGGCAGACCCGCCAGCATCCCCTCCGTGTGGAGAAACCCGACGGCGAGTTCGAAGTCGTGCCCAGGGGTTCGCATCGTCGTCGACACCACCGCGCCGTCGAGTTGGATCGTCATTGGTTCCTCGACGATCAGGTCATCGGGTCCACGATTCGATCCGTCAGCCGTCACCGAGGTGACCAGGAACCGACGTGTGCGAGACCGACTCACGCCCCCAGGCTACGCTTGAGTTTCATGAGCGAAACCAGCACCGGCCGACTTGTTGCGGCCGAATTCGTGGGCACGCTGATCGTGATGCTCGGAGGTCCTGGGATACTGATCCTCGGTGGTCCCGAAATCGGTCCGCTCGGGCTGGCGATTGGCCTCGGAGCTGCCACAGCGATCGCAATCGGTGTCATCGGCGCCGTTGCCAACCCGATGTTCAGCCTTGCATTGTGGTTCTCG
>JANOTN010000353.1:0-27748 GCA_031416375.1 Ilumatobacteraceae bacterium | reverse complement strand
GTGACCGACGTCTGACGGTTGCAGCTGCGACACATCCACATCCCGCGACTCGTCCGCCACGCGTCACGAGCGCCGCATACCGGGCAGACGAACCCGTCGGGCCAACGGATCCCCTCAAGATATGTGCGGCACGCTGCGTCGTCCACAAACCATGTCTCGAACGCCTGACAGGTGCCCGGGTAGTCCGCCCCGGCCCGAGGGTGCGCACGCTCTTCCACCACAGTCAGTGACTCTAGCCCACACCACTGGACTCAGTCGCATACGCCATACGTATGTTCGATCAATCGAGTATTGTACGGATCGTGAAGGAAATCCGTGTGATCGCTCCGGGGCCCCGCCCGGCGACTCGGTAGCCTCCGACTACAATGGCTCCCCGTAAGAACGCGGTGCCCACGGGACCGGTGATTTCGGTCCGTGGGGCACGCGAGCACAACCTCAAGAACGTCAGCGTCGAGCTGCCACGCGACAAACTGGTCGTGTTCACGGGGCTATCCGGTTCGGGCAAATCAAGCCTGGCGTTCGACACGATCTACGCAGAGGGACAACGTCGCTACGTCGAATCGTTGAGCGCTTACGCCCGCCAGTTTCTCGGTCAAATGGACAAACCCGATGTCGACGTGATCGAAGGGCTGTCGCCAGCGATCTCGATCGATCAGAAGTCGGCCAGCAAGAACCCGCGGTCGACCGTTGGCACGATCACCGAGGTCTACGACTACCTGCGACTGCTGTATGCGCGGATCGGTATCCAGCACTGTCCGAACGACGGCACCCGGTTGCAGCGTCAGACCCCGCAGCAGATCGTCGACCGAATCCTCCTGCTGCCCGAAGGCACTCGGTTCCAAGTGCTGGCACCGGTTGTTCGCGGTCGCAAGGGTGAGTACGACACGCTGCTCGCAGACCTGTCCGGGCAAGGATTTGTGCGAGCGCGGATCGACGGTGAAACGGTCGTGATCGACGAGTTCTTGCACCGTGACGAGCGGCTCGCGAAGTACGAGCAACACAAGATCGAGATCGTCGTTGACCGGCTCGTGCTTCGTGAGGGTCTGGAACGTCGGCTCACCGACTCGCTCGAAACGGCATTGCGGCTGGCCGATGGCGTTGCCGAGGTGGAGGTGATCGCTGGCGAGGGCGAAGCGACGCCCGAAACCCTGACGTTCAGCCAACACCTTGCATGTCGAACCTGTGGTACCAGTTACGACGAACCTGCACCTCGCAACTTCTCGTTCAACTCGCCCTATGGTGCCTGCGAGAAGTGTGACGGGCTGGGCACCACGTTCGAGGTAGACCCCGAATTGGTCGTGCCAGACCCTGAAGCATCGATCAACGATGGTGCGATCGCACCATGGCGGAGCGCACACACGCAGTACTTCACACGCATGCTTGAATCTGTCGCCGAGATCTACGAGTTTGACCTTGATGCACCGTGGGAGAAGCTGACGCCCCAACAGCAGCAGATCGTCCTGCACGGTACCGCCGGCAAGATGACCGTCAAGTACAAGAACCGCTACGGCCGCAGTCGCCAATACTCAACCGAGTACGAGGGCGTGATTCCCTGGATTCAACGCCGCCACGAGAGTTCTGAGAGCGACTGGTCACGCGAGCAGTACGAGGGCTACATGCGTCAAATCGCCTGCCATACCTGTGGAGGCGCTCGGCTCAAGCCGTCGACATTGGCGGTCACGATCGGCGGCAAGAACATCTCCGAAGTTTGTGAGATGGCGATTGGCGAATCGGCGAAGTTTCTTTCGGCCTTGGAACTGAGTGAACGCGACAAAATGATTGCCGAGCGGGTGACCAAGGAGGTCAACGCCCGGCTCGGGTTCCTGCTCGACGTCGGACTCGATTACCTCACGCTCTCGCGTTCGGCTGGCACACTCGCTGGCGGCGAGGCGCAACGGATTCGGCTGGCGAGCCAGATCGGTTCCGGTCTGGTCGGCACCCTGTACGTGCTCGACGAGCCGTCGGTCGGGCTGCACCAGCGTGACAATCGTCGACTGATCGACACGCTCACCCGCCTGCGTGATCTCGGTAACACGGTGATCGTGGTGGAACACGACGAAGAGACGATCCGCCAGGCCGACTGGATCGTCGACATTGGTCCGGGTGCCGGCGAGCACGGCGGCGAAGTGATCTATAGCGGCCCCGTAAAGGGCATCTTCAAAGTCCCCGAGTCGGTCACCGGCCAGTACCTTTCGGGCAAGAAGTCAGTTCCCGTTCCGGCGATGCGGCGCTCGCCAAAGCTCGACAAGCTGACCATTCACGGGGCACGCGAACACAATCTGCGCGACATCACCGTCGACGTTCCGTTGGGCTGTTTCGTGGCCGTCACCGGGGTGTCGGGCTCCGGCAAGTCGACGCTGATACGCGACATTTTGTTGCCGGTGCTGATGCAGAAGATCTACAAATCGAAGATGCCTGCCGGTAAGCACAAGAAGATCGATGGCATCGAGTTCCTCGACAAAGTCATCGACATGGACCAGTCGCCGATCGGGCGCACGCCTCGCTCCTACCCGGCGACCTTGACCGGCGTGTTCGACTACGTCCGCAAGCTGTTTGCCACCACGAACGAGGCCAAGGTTCGCGGCTATCAGCCGGGTCGCTTCTCGTTCAACGTCGCCGGCGGACGTTGTGGGGCCTGTTCCGGCGACGGCACGATCAAGATCGAAATGCACTTCCTGCCCGACGTGTACGTGCCATGCGAGGTGTGCAAGGGAGCTCGTTACAACCGCGACACACTCGACATCGAGTTCAAGGGCAAAAACATTGCCGACGTGCTCGACATGCCCGTCGCTGAAGGTGTCGACTTCTTCTCCAATCAGCCTGCGATTGGGCGGTACATGCAAACGCTGATGGATGTCGGGCTCGGCTACGTCCGGCTCGGCCAGTCGGCACCCACGCTGTCGGGTGGCGAGGCTCAGCGCGTCAAACTGGCAACGGAATTGGCAAAACGTTCCACTGGTCACACGATCTACCTGCTCGACGAGCCAACGACCGGCCTGCACTTTGATGACGTGCGGCGGCTCCTCACGGTGTTGGCGCGACTCGTTGATCAGGGCAACACCGTGCTTGTGATCGAACACAACCTCGATGTGATCAAGACTGCCGACTGGGTGATCGATCTGGGGCCAGAGGGCGGGAGCGGCGGCGGCATGATTATCGCAGAAGGACCACCCGAACATGTGGCCACCGTCGAGTCGTCACACACCGGTCGGTTCCTGCGAGAATTGCTGAAGTGAGTCAAACGGCAACTGATCACAGCGCCCTCCAACACCGCACACTCAACGTTCTGCGTGGTGCATCGATTCCCGCTCAAGCGGCTGTTTCGAGTGTCGTCGCAGTCAGCACCTTGCTGGCGAAAGACCTGTTGGGAGGCGACCGCTGGGCAGGGCTCGGCAGCGCGGGATGGACACTTGGGGCGGCGATCACGTCGATCCCATTATCGGCGTCGATGCGCCGTCGCGGTCGCAGACCTGGGCTGATTTTCGCGTTACTGACTGGTGCGTTGGGTGCCGCCGTGGCAGGTGCGGGCGGACAGGTCAGATCGTTTCCGTTGTTCCTCCTCGGAATGGTGCTGATCGGAGCGGGCCAAGCCGCGGCTTTGCAGGCGCGCTACGTCGCCGCCGACCTGTCGACCGAAGCCGATCGTTCAAAGGCGATCGGGGCGATCGTGTGGATCGGCACGCTCGGTGCCGTCTTCGGACCGGTTTTCACGCCGGCCGAGAAGCGCTTTGGCCGGTGGCTTGGCCTCGATGAGTACATCGGGCCATTCATCTTCACGTCGTTGCTGTTCATCGCGGCTGCCATGGTGTACGTGCGCTGGCTGCGACCCGACCCGCTTGTTGTCGCTGGTGGTATCGACCCCGATGCTGAACGGGCGCGACCGATTCGGCAGCTCAAACGGTCGTTCGGTGAGATTCGCAAGTCACATGCGGCAACCCTCGGCCTCGTGGCGATGGCGGCCTCGCAGGCGACGATGGTCGGAGTCATGACCATGACACCGCCACACATGAAGGACCACAACCAAGCTGATCTGTCGGCCTACGTGATTGCTGTACACATCCTGGGCATGTTTGGGTTGGCACCATTCACGGGGCGGTTTGTTGCTCGTGTTGGGGGTGTCAAGGCCGTGCAACTCGGAGCGATCGTGTTGATGATCGGTACGGTGACGACCGTCGCAGCCGGCTACGTGCCAGGAATGATTTTCGCTGGGCTGTTCCTCGTCGGCGTTGGCTGGAATCTCGGTCTGATTGGTGGGACGACGCTACTGACGTCGTCGGTTTCCAACCAGGCTCGGGTCGAAGCGCAAGGAACCGGAGATCTGACCTTGAGTTTTTGTGGAGCGATCGCCGCATTCGGGTCGGGGTTCGTGAAGCAGGCAGCTGGTTTCCACATGCTTGCGAACGTTGCGACCGGTGTTGCCGCTGGCCTGCTGATTTTTGCCTGGGTCACGCAGATGCAAATCGCCCGTCCAGCCGTCGCTGTCACCGGGTAGCGGTCAGGCGGCCACGACAACCCGGTCGCGACCAGAGCGCTTGCCGCTGAGCATCGCCTGATCGGCTGATTCCAGAAGTTCCTGAGGGTCAAGTGCGCCGAACTGGTGTGCCAATCCGACGCTCGCCGAAATCCGTTCTGGACCGAACGTTGCGGGCAATGGGGCCCCGATTGCCAACAGCAGTCGCTTCGACACGCTGAGCGCCGTGGCCCGATCGGTGTTGGTCAGCAGCACGGCGAATTCGTCACCGCCGATCCGGGCGATCAGGTCGATTGGTCGGCACACACTCCGTAGTCGTTCTGCGACCTCGATCAATACTTGGTCACCAACGTGGTGGCCATAGTTGTCGTTGACATCTTTGAAATGGTCGAGGTCGACAAACAGCAGCGTGGCCTGCTCTGAGTCGACGGCGCTGAGTGTTCGGTCAAACACGGCCCGATTGGCGAGTCCCGTCAACGCATCGAGTTCTGCCGCCGTGCGAAGTTGTTGGGCAGCATGGTTTCGCTCGACGGCAACGTTGAGCAGCCGAACGAGGTTGCGACGGATCGAGATGCTGTTGCCGCGAAGACCCGATTGGTCCAGGTCGTTGACGAACCATAGAACGACTGCTTCGGTCTCATTGTTGATCGCAATCCGTCCGACCTGGACTGCCACCATTCCTTCGAGTTCGGCTGCTGCCCGGACAATTTCTGGAAGCCGGTTGACGGAAATCTCGATCGGGTCAGCGTGTGGAGCGTCTCGCCAGATCCGATCGTTGCGTGACTCAACGAGGATCCGAACGGCGGCGCTCAACGGTCGCTCTGGATTGGGGGAGACAACGTGAGGGAATTCACTCTGTGGATGAAGCACGACAAATCCCGCCACCTCAAGCCCGGCAAACGACCACGTCGCCCGTGCAGCCACGGCGGCGGCGACCTCCTCAAGTGGACGACCATCGACGATTGTTTGCAGCACCTCGTGAGGGGTCGGCTGATCGGTACGTGATGTCATCGTCACGACCCAGCCGGTTTCGCCGTCGTGATCAAAGCCTGATGCCATCACGTCGAACACTTCGCGATTGCCATCGACACGTAAGAGGGTCACTTGGAAGTTTGGCGGCTGGGCGATCACTGGGACTCCTCCACCCGAATCGAAGAAGACCTGGGTGATCTCGGTCTGTTCCTCAGGAGCAACAAATTCGACGGCGTTACGGCCGACGAACTGTTCGGATGTGTATCCGGCTGAGTACTCAGGCTTGGCGTAGGCCTCACGAATTGTTCCGAAGCGATCAATCACCAGAACAAGGCTGCGGATGTGGCCAAGGACAAATGTGGGGTCCATAACTGTTCTTCGTCATCGCCAGCGACCATCTTGAGCAGCACATTCAACGCCAGCTTTACGAAACGTTCTAGCGAAGTCGCTTCGAAAGCTCGTTGAGTCGACGTTTCTCGTCAGCGGTCAGCGATTCGAGCCCGGTTGCCGAGATCTTGTCGAGCAACGCGTCAAGTTCTGTCTGAGCGACTGCTGCATCGGGGTTCGGGCGTCCAGGGGGCGGCGGCGCTGCCCACGGCCCTTCCACGACTTTGGCGCTGGCGCGACGCTGTGCTGAGACCGGCTTGTGATTGCGCCGTTTTGTGGCCTCGCCCGTCAATAGCGAAGGCAGCGGAATCCGAGGAATCCACGGGTAGGCGGTGAGCAGCCCGACGGCGCGGGCGGCGAAGGCCGCTGAGGCAAGCGAGACCAGGTAGAACAACAACATCTTGCTGTGCTTCGCTCCAAGGATTTCAAGGATGTCGGTGACTACGTAGAGCAACCCGAGCGCCCAAGCCGGAATCCCAAAGAAGAACTTCACATGCGGATACTCCGCGATGTAGATCAGCAGAATCACGATCTGCAAGCTTCGAACGCCCGCTTGCGGGAGATCGAGGGCGGTGCCCAAGACGCCAGGAATGATGATGATCGCGGCAAGTAGTACCGTCATTCTGAGTCGGCCGATCTGCTCCTCGATCCGGTTGCCGATGAACCAGATAATCGCGATCCCGATCGCCGTCCAGAACATTCGGCCACCAGCAATGTTGGCTAGCGGCCATGTAGCAATCCGCCACACCTGGCCGCCAAGGACGTCATCTGGGACCAGGTTCAAACGTCGAAGAATCGGCTTGTCGACCGGTTCGATGGCGTAGACCAACAACGAAGCGGCGCATGCCAGGGCGAGCAGAGCGGCGGATCCGATATCGACTTCGCCGAGGCGGAACCACGGGTCGTTCGACCGCCTTCGGTCGGGTCGCGAGTAGGAGAATCGGCCAGCCATCGGCTCTCACCGTATCCTGAACAGATCATGGTCAGGCGTCCACCTGCAGGCTCGATTCCGGAACAGCCGGGGTCGTATCAGTTCAAGGACGCGCTTGGGCGGGTGATTTACGTCGGTAAAGCGTCGAACCTCCGGCAGCGGCTGTCGAACTACTTCCAAGCCCCGCGTAACCTGCACCCGAGGACCCGCCAGATGGTCGAGACGGCTGAATCGGTCGAGTGGACGACAGTTCGCAACGAGGTCGAAGCGTTGATGCTCGAATACTCCTTGATCAAGCAGCACAAGCCGCGATTCAACGTTCGGCTGCGTGACGATAAGTCATATCCGTTCTTGGCCGTGACAGTCGATGATCAGTGGCCACGGGCGCTGGTGATGCGTGGCCATCGGCGCAAAGACACGCGATACTTCGGCCCCTACGCACACGCCTACGCGATCCGCGACACACTCGACTTGTTGCTGCGCAGCTTCCCGATCCGCACCTGCAGCCCGTCGAAGTTCAACCAGCACGAACGGTTGGGCAGGCCGTGTCTGCTGTTTCACATCGAGAAGTGTTCGGGACCGTGTGTCGGAGAGATTGATGAGGTTGCGTATCGCCAACTCGTGCGCGAGCTGTGCGAGTTCCTGGCGGGCGACACTGACGAGATCATCAATCGGCTCGAAGCCGAAATGAAGGCCGCTGCATCCCAACTGGAGTTCGAGAAGGCTGCCCGTCTGCGAGATCGACTGACGGCCGTACGTAAAGCAGTCGAGAAGCAGCAGATGGTTGCCGACAAGAACGAAAACGTCGACGTAATCGGTCTCGCCGACGACGACCTCGAAGCGTCGGTTCAGATGTTCTTCGTTCGACACGGGCGCGTCGTCGGCCGCAAGGGGTTCATTCTCGACAAGGTTGAAGAACTCACGCCCGGCGGACTAATAGATCGGATCTTGGAAGCCGTCTACGGCGACGAACCACCGACAGGGATTCCCAAGGAGGTGCTCGTCCCCCACGCCCCGGACGACCAGGAGACGTACGAGGAGTGGCTGTCTCACTTGCGTGAGTCAAAGGTTCAGATTCGGGTACCGCAGCGCGGCGACAAGCGAGCTCTGCTCGAAACTGTGGCTCGGAATGCCAGCGAAGAGTTCCTCCGTCACCGGATGCGGCGGGCGACCGATCACAACTCGCGATCCCGCGCACTCACGGAACTGCAAGATTTGCTTGAACTGCCCGAGGCTCCGCTCAGGATCGAGTGCTACGACATGGCGCACCTGCAAGGTACCGACTACGTCGGTTCGATGGTGGTGGTGGAAGATGGGCTACCGAACAAGCGCGAGTATCGCCGCTTCAAGGTCAACATTCCGGGCAATGATGACTACGCGGCGATGGAGCAAGTGCTGACTCGGCGACTGAGCGCGTACGTCGAAGAACGTGACCGTCCGATCGGTGAGCGAGGCGACAAGCCCGGCAGGTTCGCCTACCCACCACAACTGCTCGTGGTTGACGGTGGTAAGGGCCAACTCGGTGTCGCACAACGCGTCGTAGAGTCGCTTGGCCTCACCGACGAGATTCCGATTGCCAGCTTGGCGAAACGCTTCGAGGAGATCTATCTGCCGGGCCGATCCGACCCCATTGAGGTACCGAGGGGGAGCGAAGCGCTGTTCATGTTGCAGCGAATTCGAGATGAAGCCCACCGATTCGCCAACACGTTCCACGGCGAGCGTCGATCGAAACGAATGACTGCCAGCTCACTCGACGGGATCCCAGGGTTGGGCGAGGCCCGCAAGGCGAAGCTCGTGAAAGCAATGGGCGGGGTCAACGCCGTAAAGAAAGCCGAGCTGGCAGACCTACACGCCCTGAGCTTCCTCCCCGAAGCCGTCGCCCAAGCGATCCACGCCAAGTTCCACCCGTGACGTTACAGATGGTGTCAGACACCATCTGTAACAACGTGGGGGAGTATGTCGTTTTGGAAGCGTTCGATGGATTCTCGGCGGGCTTCGGGCGTGATTCCTAGGTTGAAGTCGGGGATGATGAACTCTTGGAATCCCAACTCGGTGTATTGACCGAGTTGATCGACAATTTGGGTCGCAGTGCCAGCGATTGCTCGCTCGCCCCAGTGCCCGTCGAGAACCTTGCGAGTTTCATCCCCGGACCGGGTGACGAAGATCAGCGCCTGAACGGAGGTCCACATCGATGCTGGATCACGACCGACTTGCTCGCAGGCCTCGTTGAACGCGGTTCGCCGCCCGGCCGCCATCTCGGGGCCGCCCCACGTGTTCCATTCGTCGGCGTGACGGGCGGTGATCCGCAACATCCTCGGGCTTCCGGTGCCGACCAGAATCGGTAGCTGTGACTGGATCGGTTTCGGGTCGGCTGTGGCGTCAGTGATCGTGAACACCTTGCCGTTGAAGGTGGTCCGCTGCTCGGTGTGCAGCGAGCGAATGATCTGGATCGCTTCTTCGAATCGTGTCACGCGTCGATCGGCTGGTTCGAGTGAGATGCCGTAGGCGACGTGCTCGTTGATCTGCCACCCTGCGCCGATCCCGAGCACCATCCGCCCGTTGGAAATGTGGTCGATCGTCGTTGCTCGATTGGCAAGTATCGCTGGATGGTGGATCGAGGTCGGTGCGACGAGCGACCCGATCCGGATTCTTTGTGTCAGCGCCGCGACTGCCGGAAGAATCGCCCAACACTCGTGCGCGTCGCCGGGCCTGATCTCCTCGGAGTCGGTGTTCGGCATGTAATGATCGGCGTACCAAAGCCCGTGCCACCCGTTTGCCTCGATCCAACGCGCCGAGTCGAATACCTCAGCCGGAGTGTTCCGCATGTTCGGCCACAACGAGAACTTCATGGAAGCGACCGTAGCCTCGGGCTTCGTGAGTGACGAGTTGGATCGAGACCCGTCCCGTGATTTGTGGGAGACGCATGCGGATTGGTGGATCGAGGGGTTTACCGAGGGCGTCGATGCAGAGTACGAGGAGCAGATTCTTCCGTTAGCTGCTCAGGAACTGGGCGACGCTCGAACGATTCTCGACATTGGGTGTGGCGACGGTCAAATCAGTCGAATGATGGCTTCGGTCGGTGCGCACGTCGTCGGGATCGACCCAACTTGGAACCAAATTCGTGTCGCCCAGGAACGGGCTGGCGGTGCCGACTATCTACGGGCAACTGCGTCTGAGATTCCGTTTGCTAACGCGTCGTTCGACGCTGCGGTGGCGTGTCTCGTGTTCGAACACATTGATGCCGTCGACGCTGCCATCGAAGAAGTTGCCCGCGTGATCAAGCCGGGCGGGCGGTTCTGTTTCTTCCTCAACCATCCGTTGCTGCAAACGCCGGGAAGCGGATGGATCGACGATCACATCATCGACCCGCCTGAGCAGTACTGGCGGATCGGGCCGTACCTGGTCGAGACAGAGTCGATCGAGCAGGTCGAGTTGGGCGTCTACATCCGGTTCATCCACCGCCCGCTCTCGCGTTACATCAACACGCTCGCCGAGCACGGCCTTGTGCTCGAACGAATGTTGGAGCCTGCGCCACCGCCGGGATTTATGGAGCGCGCACCCGAGTATCCAGATGCGGCAACGATTCCGCGTCTCTTGTACTTGCGCCTCCGCAAGACCTGAGTCACCAGCGCGTAAGGTGGCAGAGTGGCAGACGTTGTTCTGATCAGTGGGCTTTCCGGAGCCGGGCGCTCTGGCGCTGCCGACGTGCTTGAGGACCTCGGTTTCTATGTGATCGACAATCTGCCAACGGCCTTGCTCCCGACGATCGTTGAGCTCGCCTCGCAACCGGGGACGGCGATCAATCGACTCGCCCTGGTATCGGGCCGCAACCACGATGATCTCCTGCCCGAGATCGCCAAGATGCGTGCTGACGGCCACCGGATCACGCTGCTGTTTCTCGACGCGTCGACACCGGTGCTCGTGCAGCGTTACGACGCCACTCGTCGCAAGCATCCCCGAGCGGCTGAGTCGGAAGGTCTACTCGAGGCAATCGAGAAGGAGCGTGCAATTCTGCAACGGGTTCGCGAGCAGGCCGACCTCGTGATCGACACCTCCGAGCTGAATGTGCACCAACTCAAGGAGCGCTTGGTCGGTGCCTTCGAGTTGGCGGATTCACAGCAACTGCAGATCGCTATTGAGAGCTTTGGTTACAAGAATGGTCTCCCACTCGATGCTGACATCGTGATGGACGTGCGGTTCCTCCCTAACCCTCACTGGGAAGATCAGCTCAGGCCGCTGACTGGGCACGATCCGAAGGTTCGAAGCTTCGTGTTGGAACGCAGCCTGACCGAGAAGTTTCTCGATCAATTCGAACGCCTGCTGATTGACGTATTGCCGAGCTATCGGGCCGAAGGTCGCAGTTACCTGACAATTGCAATCGGATGCACTGGGGGTCGCCATCGGTCAGTGGCGATCGCCGAGGAACTTGCGCGCCGTTTGGCGATGCACGGAATTGCATCTCGGACCTCGCATCGCGATGTCGGCGGCGCACGCTAACTGTTACACGCCAGTCGTACTTACCGTCAAGTAGTGGTGGGAGTAGGCTGACAGGCTGGCAGTAAGTCGGAGATTATCCCTGTGAAAGGACACCCAGATATGACGGTGCGCGTTGGCATCAACGGTTTTGGCCGTATTGGACGCAACTTTTTCCGTGCTGCCAAGCAACGCGGCGCGGACATCGACTTCGTGGCGGTGAACGACCTCGGGTCGCTCGACACGATGGCGCACCTGCTCAAGTACGACTCGGTGCTCGGTGTGCTGCCTGACACGATCAAGGCCACCAAGGGCGGCATCAAGGTCGGCGCTGACACGCTCACGGTGCTCCAGGAGCGCGATCCGAAGAATCTTCCATGGGCCGAGCTCGGCGTTGACGTGGTAATTGAGTCGACCGGCTTCTTCACCGACCGGCCGAAGGCTGCCTTTCACCTCGAAGCGGGTGCCCGGCTGGTGATCGTGTCGGCCCCGTCCAATGGTGCCGATGCGACCATCGTGTATGGCGTCAATCACAAAGAGTTCGATCGCAAACAGCATCAGGTCATCTCGAATGCGAGCTGCACGACGAACTGCTTCGTCCCAATGGTCAAAGTGCTCGACGATGCGTTCGGGATCGTGAACGGGATGATGACAACGATTCACGCCTACACGGGCGATCAGCAACTCGTCGACGGTCCCCACAGCGATCTGCGTCGTGCGCGTGGCGCCGCTATCAACATCATCCCGACCAGCACCGGTGCCGCTCGCGCCACGAGCCTCGTGTTGCAGTCGATGAAGGGCAAGCTCGACGGAACCTCGTTCCGGGTGCCGGTCCCGACCGGTTCGATCACCGACTTCACAGCCAATCTCAAGAAGGCTGCGACGGTCGACGAAATCAACGCCGCCTACAAAGCCGCCGCCACCAAGGGCGATCTCAGGGGAATCCTGAGGTACACAGAAGATCAGATCGTCTCAAGTGACATCGTCAACGACCCGCACTCATCGATCTTCGACGCCGGGATGACGATGTCGATGGGCACGCTCGTCAAGGTGTGCGCGTGGTACGACAACGAGTGGGGTTACTCGAACCGACTTGTGGATCTCGTGCTGTACACCGGCAAGAAGCGCTGACATGAGTCGCGTATGATCAGCGGGATTCCCACCCTGGAGGATCTCGGCGTCGTCAACGGCAAGCGGGTCTTCGTCCGCACCGATTTCAACGTGCCGGTCCATGATGGTGGCGCGGGTCCTGTCATTACCGACGACTTCCGGATTCGCGCCGCGTTGCCCACGATCAAGTGGCTCCGGGAGCACGGTGCGACGGTCGTCACGGCGAGCCATCTCGGTCGCCCGAAAGGTGTGCCGAATCCGAAGTACTCGATGGACGCTGTGCGAACCCGGCTTGCCGAGCTCGCACCGGGGGTCGAACTGCTTGAGAATCTGCGCTTCGATGCAGGAGAGGAGGCCAACAGTGACGAGTTCACAGCGACGTTGGTCGACGGAATAGACCTATATGTCAACGACGCTTTCGGTGCATCCCACCGTGCCCACGCTTCGATTGTCGGGCCGCCGAAGACGTTGCCGTCGGCGATGGGTCGCCTGTTGGAGAAGGAGGTCGACGTTCTGCTCGGCCTGCGGAATCATCCGAAGCACCCGTTCGTTGCTGTGCTTGGTGGGGCCAAGATCTCCGACAAGCTCGGCGTCGTTGAAGCGTTGTTGGGCGTGGTCGATTCGCTGGTCATCGGTGGAGCGATGTGCTTCACGTTCTTCGCCGCTCAGGGTAAACGGATTGGCGACTCGCTTTTCGAACCCGATCAAATCGAGACCTGTCGACGGATTCTCGAGAATCATGGCGCAAAGATTCACCTGCCAGAAGACCTCGTTGGCCTTGACCTCAACGGCACGTTCTCGACATGGGGAACCAACGTGCCTGACGGTGCCAAGGGCTTCGACATCGGACCGGGCTCGGCGGCAGCGTTTAGTGACGTGATCATGGATGCTCGGATGGTGTTCTGGAATGGTCCGATGGGCATGTTCGAAGACGAACGTTTTGCCGCCGGTACCCGAACGGTGGCCCAGGCGATGGCCGACACCAAGGCGTTCACCGTGGTCGGCGGAGGAGACTCCGCGGCCGCATTGGCGCAGTTCAAACTCGACGATGAGGTTGACCACGTTTCCACCGGCGGGGGAGCGAGCCTCGAATTACTTGAGCTCGGCGACCTCCCCGGTCTCGCTGCTTTGAGAGGCGCACCGAATGCCCACCACTCGTAAACCACTGATCTCCGGTAACTGGAAGATGAATCTCAACCACTTTGAGGCGATCCAGATTCTCCAGAAGCTTCACTATCTTGTGCCCAAGCAGGTGTTCGAGAAGGTCGACGTGAGTGTGCATCCGCCGTTCACCGACATTCGCAGTGTCCAGACCGTGATCGAAGCGGACGATCTGGAGTTCCTGCTCGGTGCTCAGCATTGTCATTGGGAGGACAAGGGAGCGTTCACCGGCGAGATCTCACCGCTGTTCCTGTCGAAGCTCGACGTCAAGCTGGTCGTATGCGGTCACAGTGAACGTCGTGAGATCTTCGGCGAGACCGACGAGATGGTGAATCGCAAGGTCAAAGCGATCATCAAGCACGGAATGACGCCGATCATGTGTGTTGGTGAATCCCTCCACGAGCGCGAAGCGGGGGGGACCGAAGCCACGGTGCTGGGCCAGGTTGTCGCTGGGCTGTCTGGCGTGAAGACCGAACAGGTCAGCGCAATGGTGATTGCTTACGAACCGATCTGGGCAATTGGTACCGGTCGCACCGCGACGGCCGACGATGCCCAGTCTGTGTGCGCGGCGATCCGCAACACGGTCGCCGCCACATTTAACGCTGAAACGGCCGAGGCAGTCCGCATCCAATACGGCGGCTCCGTCAAGGCCGGAACGACCGACGAACTGATGTCGCAGCCCGACGTTGACGGTGCGCTGGTTGGCGGAGCCAGCCTTGACCCGGAAGAGTTCGCCCGAATCGTCCAGTCCGCCGCCCGTTAGCTCGGAACAGACGAACCAAACATTCTTGTTAATGAAACATCGCATTCCTACCGCTGGGTAGCTCAGGCTGCTAGCGTCGCGCTTGCCCGACATGATCGGGGAGGACAGGTCGGGCGACCGCCATCGGGGGAAGGGTCTCGCAGCGTGAACACGCAATGGGGGAAACCAACTCAATGGTCAAACACTCCTCCCTCTTTCAACCTATGAGGAGGACCTACGTGAACAACACGAGGCGTACAAAGCGAATTTTTGCTCTTGCCGTCGGTTTGTCGCTCATCGCCGCAGCATGTGGCGACGACGAAGACACGGCAGCAACAGCCGAGGACACTGCCACTGCCGAGGACACTGCGACGGCGACGGCTGAGGACACTGCCACAGCCGAGGACACTGCCACAGCCGAGGACACTGCCACAGCCGAGGACACTGCCACAGCCGAGGACACTGCCACAGCAGAAGAGTCCGGGCCCGCCGAAGGCACGGCGATGCGAGTGACCTACACGCTCGCCGACACCGCGGCCTGGAACGATGGATCGCCGATCAGCGCCGCCGACTTCGAGTGCACGTGGCTGGCGTCGGTGAACACCCCCGAGTCGATTACGACCGTCGGGTACGATCAGATCCTTGCGGTTACCGCTGGTGACAGCGACAAGGATGTCAACATCGATTACGGCGTCACCTACGCGCCGTGGAAGACACTCTTCACGCAACTGTTGCAGGCATCTCAGCACGAGGACTGCAGCGACGTGTCGGCCGACTTCAGTGGTGCGTACACGTACGGCGCCAACTCGTACATCATGGAGGAGTGGACGCCAGAGCAGATCGTGTTCGTTGCGAACACGAACTATGCCGGACCCGACACTCCGAAGACTGAGCGGATTGTTGTCGTTCCGGCCGAGGATGGGCCGACGCTGCTCAAGTCTGGCGCAGTCGACTTCATCTTCCCGCAGGGCTACACCGGCCTTGATGCCGAACTGGCTGACCCGAAAGTAGATTTCGGGGCTGAGGGTGGCGGCTCGTTCGAGGCGCTGTACTTCCAGCAGGACGATGGTTGTGTCCCCGACGAGACGCGCTCGTGCGCCTTTGCAGACGAGGCCTTCCGTGAGGCATTCTCGAAGTCGATCGACCTCGAAGGTGTTTACCAGCAGATCTACGCACCGTTCGCTCAAGGGCTTCCGCTGCTTGAGTGCGGCCCGATCGCCCCTGGGCCTTACTGTGATCCGGTGTTCACCGACACCTACGATCCCGACGGTGGTTCGGCGGTGCTCGAAGCAGCCGGCTGGACCCAGAACGGAGACGGCATGTGGGCCAACAGCGCCGGCGAAGTGCCCGAGGTTCACTGGATGATCAACACCGGCAACACCCGTCGCGAGAGCACGCAGGAGTTTCTGATTCCGAAGCTCGCTGAACTTGGTTTCAACGTCCGCGCAGACAACTGTGAGGCATTGCCATGCGTGTTCGAAACCCGTCTTCCGGCGCTGAGCTTCGACCTTGCGATGTACATCAGCACGGTCGCACCGGACCCGGTGTATCTCACGTCGAGCTACACGTGCGATCAGGTGCCGTCGGAAGAAAATGACTTCCAGGGTCAGAACTCGGCCGGTTGGTGCAACGAGGACGTTACGGCAAAGCTCCATGGGGCCGATGCGACGCTTGATGTCGACGCTCGAACAGCGCTGATCAAGGAAGCGATCGTGTCTCTGCGTGACGAGTACGTACTGCTCCCGACATTGCAGTTCCCGAACGTCGGCGCTTATCGGACCGACAAGGTTGCCGGTACTCAGAACAACCTCGCCAACTACTGGGCGTTCAAGGACTGGCACAACTTCGAGGACCTCGATGGCGATGGTCAGGTCGTGATCGGTGCCGAACAGTTCCCGACACCGGATTGCACGAATCCGATCACCGCCTGCGCCAACTCGTCGTGGTTCGTGTGGACTGCCGGGTTCGTGCAGTTCCCAACCGCCTATGAGACGACCAACGATCAGACCTTCGTGCCCGGCGAGATTCTCGCCGGCGAAGCCGTCGTCACGGTCTTCTGATCGGAGGCCCTACGTGCAACGGTTAGATCGGTTGCCCGATTTGACCTAGTGTTAGAAGACCGGGGTATCCCTGCCCAAGGGGTGCCCCGGTCTTGTTACTGACGGAAATTAACCGGAGGCATCGATGGCGAGATTCATAGTTCGACGGCTGCTATGGATGTTTCCAACCGTGCTTGTGGTGACGTTCTTGGTTTACGTCGCGGTCCGCATCGGGTGGAATCCGGTCGCCAGCTATCAGCGGGCGAATCCCCGGGCGGGCGAGAAACGACTGCAGCAATATCGAGAGGACAATGGTCTCTACCCGGGGCCCGGCGGTTACGTGCGGGGCTACTTCGAGTGGCTATGGAACTTCGTCCGCGGCCCGAGCCACTGGCCCAAGAGCATCAAGGGCGGCGGCGAAGTCTGGGAACCGCTCCGGTACTCGTTCTTCAACACGCTGCGCTTGGCCGGCATCGCCGCTGTCTTGGGCATCGGGATCGGGATCGGTCTCGGGATTCTTGCGAGTCGAAGGCCCGGCGGCTGGCTCGACACGACGGTCAACACGACGGCATTTATCGTTGGTGGGATTCCCCCCTTCGTCTCGGCAGTGATGCTGCAACTCGCCTTTGCGGTGTCGCTCGGTTGGCTACCTCCCGCCGGGGTCTACCCGCCCGGCCAGCGTGGATTCGACCTGCTCCTGATGATCAAGTATTTGACCCTGCCGGTGATCGTCGTGGTGATCCAAACGATCGCTGGATATAGCCGCTATACGCGTGCGTCGGTGCTCGATGTTGCGTCCGCCGATTACCTTCGAACGGCTCGCTCCAAGGGCATCTCGGAAAGTCGGGTGCTATTTCATCACAGCGTGCGAAATGCACTTATTCCAGTCGTCACCGTGATTGGCATTGACTTCGGCGCTCTGATAGGGGGCCTAATCATTACGGAGAACATTTTCAACTATCCGGGAATGGGTGTGTATTTCATCGACGCTGCGTTGTTGGGCGACTTCCCGAAGCTTCTGCCGTTTCTCGTGATCATCGTTGTCTCGGTGATCATGTTTAACCTGCTCGCTGACATCGCCTACGCTCTGCTCGACCCGAGGATCCGTCTTGACTAATACTCGAATCTCACAACAATCCGCAGTCGACCTCGAGCCCGCATCCGTCGATATCTCGGCCAAGGAGGGTCTCGATTTCGTCGCTCTCACGCCGACCAGGATGGCCTGGAAGCGGTACTGGGCGCATCATGGCGCGGCCGTCTCGACGGTCCTGCTCTTCGTCTTGATGTTCATGGCGATTGCTACTCCGCTCACGGCGCGATACGGAATCAACGAGCAGGTGATCAAGATCGAAGAGGGCAACAACGTCTTCCTATCACCACGAAGCATCGCCTGGTTCGGCACTGACGACATCGGCCGCGACATGTATTCGCGCCTGCTTTTCGGTATTCGAACCTCGATGTTCATCGGGGTCGCGTCTGCGATCCTTTCGGTGCTGATCGGCACGGCAGTCGGGGCATTCTCAGGGCTACGCGGCGGCAAGTTCGACGATCTCGTGATGCGCGTGACCGACCTGTTCCTGGCTTTTCCGTTCCTGATCGCGGTCGTGCTGGTTCGGGAGTTCCTGGGTGGCTTGTCGTTCCTCACACCGATCATCGGCAACAAGTCGTCGATCCGCTTCATCATTGTGTTGTTCGCTGTCTTCGGGTGGATGGGCGTCGCTCGGCTCGTACGAGGTCAGGTGTTGGCACTCAAGGAACGAGAGTTCATCGAGGCGGCGCGAGCGGTTGGTGCGAGCAACTTCCGAATTGTGGTGACACACCTCTTGCCCAACTCGATCGGTCCGATCCTGGTCGCTCTCACGCTGTCAGTGATCGGTGCAATCGTCGGTGAGTCGACGCTGTCGTTCTTCGGTTTTGGCCCGCAACCGGGCGAAAACAGTACTTCGCTCGGCTACATCATCGGCCTCTCGAGGGACGGCGTGCAACGAGGCGACTGGTGGTTGGCCGTGTTCCCCTGTGGCGCGCTGGTGCTGCTCGCGCTGTGTATCAATTTCATCGGCGACGGGCTTCGCGACGCCCTCGATCCCAAACTTGATCGCGGACGGTGACTCGATGACCGACCCAGTGTTGTCCGTACGCGACCTCACAGTCAGTTTCCGAACTCCGAACGGCCTCGTGCAAGCGGTCCGCGGGGTCGACCTCGACGTGATGCCCGGCGAAGCCCTCGGCATCGTCGGTGAAAGCGGCTCGGGGAAGTCAGTCACATTTCTGGCAATGTTGGGGCTGTTGCCCCGCAACGCTCAGATCACAGGATCGGCCAAGGTAACCGGCATCGAGTTGGTCGGAGCGAATCGGCGCACGATGAATGCGGTGCGCGGCAAAAAGGTATCAATGATTTTCCAGGACCCGTTATCGGCGTTGAACCCTGTGCATCGGATTGGCGACCAGGTCGTCGAGATGATCCAGGCTCACCAACCACTGTCGAACGAAGCCGCAGCATCGAAGGCCGTGGAGTTACTCGACATCGTGGGTATTCCCCAACCTCACCAACGGGCTCGCCAATACCCGCATGAGTTCTCCGGTGGTATGCGTCAGCGTGTGATGATCGCGATGGCAATTGCCAACGACCCGGACGTGCTCATCGCCGACGAACCGACAACGGCACTCGACGTGACCGTGCAAGCACAGATTCTCGATGTTCTCGAACGAATCAGGCGCGAAATGAGCACGGCACTCGTGATGATTACCCACGACCTCGGCGTCATCGCCCGGGTGGCCGACCGCGTTCAGGTGATGTACGCCGGTCGCGTCGTTGAGCGAACCGATGTCATGTCGTTGTTCAACCATCCAACCCACCCGTACACGGAAGGACTCTTGCACTCGATACCTCGATTTGGCCAGGAGCGCCTCGAGCCGATCCCGGGTTCCCCACCGAATATGCTGCGTCCGCCACAAGGGTGCGCGTTCCGCCCGCGCTGTCGTTACGCCGACGAACGGTGCGAACGTGACATTCCAGAACTCGAACCTGTGGCCGGTGCCATGTCGGCTTGCGTTCGTGCAAACGAACTCACGTTAGAGGTCACGGCATGACGGTCGCACCGGTCCTCGAAGTCACAGGCCTCACGAAACACTTCGCTGTTCAGTCGTCGCGTGGAATCCGTTCAATCCGGACCTCGGTTCAAGCAGTGAATGACGTTTCGTTCGAACTCGGCAACGGCGAGACGCTTGGACTCGTCGGCGAGTCGGGAAGCGGCAAGACGACTACCGGGCGATGCGTGCTTCGACTTATCGAACCGACGGCTGGTTCCGTGAGGTTCAGGGGTGAAGAGATCGTCGGGATTCGTCGGTCCGAGCTTCGACTCCTCCGCCGTGAGATGCAAATCGTTTTCCAAGATCCGCAGGCCTCGCTCGACCCCCGCCTCACGGTCGGGTCAGCGATCGCCGAACCGCTCCGAATTCAGAAGGTAGCTGGTAACCACGACGATCGAGTTGCGGAGTTGCTGTCGCTCGTGGGGCTAGCGCCAGACCATGCGCGTCGATTCCCACACGAGTTCTCGGGCGGTCAGCGGCAACGAATCGGCATCGCCCGAGCCCTTGCGTTGAATCCCGCCTTCATCGTGCTCGACGAGCCGGTCTCGGCGCTCGACGTCAGCATTCAAGCGGGCGTCATCAACCTGCTGCAGGATCTCCAGAACGAACTCAGCCTGAGTTTTCTCTTCATTGCCCACGACCTGTCGGTGGTGCGGCACATCAGCAAACGGATCGCCGTGATGTACCTCGGTCGGTTGATGGAGATCGGCCCGGCGGAGGACATCTACACCAAGCCGGCCCACCCGTATACGCAGGCGTTGCTGTCGGCAGTCCCTGAGCCCAACCCGGAATTCGAGCGCACTCGGCGCCGGATCGTGCTCGAAGGAGAGGTTCCTTCGCCAATCAACCCGCCGTCTGGTTGCCCGTTTAGAACACGCTGCCCGAAGGCCGAGAGTTTGTGTGCGGAACAGATTCCCGAGCTCAAGGATCGGGGTCAGGGGCACCCAGTTGCGTGCCATTTTCCCGATGTCGTACCCGTTACGAACTGGCAAGATGCCAAGTTCGAACGCCCGGCGTGACCGCTAGGATTGCCGATCGTGCGTGACTCCATGCTGTACATCGTTCTGGTCATCAACGTCGTTTCGATGGTCGCCCTCATCGCTGGCATTCTGCTGCACAGCGGCCGAGGTGGCGGCCTGTCCGACATGTTCGGTGGTGGCGGATCGGCGGCTCTCGGTTCGTCGGCGGCGGAGCGCAACCTGAACCGGATCACTTTCGTGTTTGCGCTCGTCTGGGTGCTCACCATCGTTGCGCTCAGTTTCCTGATGGTGAGGTCCTGAATCGGGCGATAGCCTGGCAACTCAGTCACGTCGAAGTGGCGGAATGGCAGACGCGCTAGCTTGAGGTGCTAGTGCCCTTTTATGGGCGTGGGGGTTCAAGTCCCCCCTTCGACACCAAATAACCAGGGCAAAAGCCCTGGTCGTTATGCTTTTCACGATCGCACGAAGTGGTTCGGGAAGCGGCTTGTCCGCGATTTGTCAGCGGTGGAACCATCGGATGGACGGGATCAGCGGGTGTCGTCCCCTATAACCGCACATCGGTGCGTGCCACACTCTCAGCGGAGGAACCGCACGGTGGAGAGCTTTGAGCAGTTCGTGGCGCTAGCGCTGGAGGCGGAAGGCTTCGTCGTGTCCGAGGCGATCAAGTTCCCCGTTCGACGCCAGACCCGCAAGCTTTCACATAGCGAGGTCCAGACCCACGGCTACGAGGTCGACCTCGTTAGGGCGAGAGCTGACCGGCTGGTGCTCGCGACGGTGAAGTCGTTCTTCGGTTCCCGTGGCGTCTCCGCCGCTTCCGTCGCCAGCGACGACGGATACCGACTACTCAAATGATCCGCTCATCCGCGATGGGGTCATTGACGCGGCGGCGAAGCGGTACGGGTATCCACTCGGTCAGGTGACGCTTCGCCTGTACGTGGGGAAATGGGCGGCGCAGAAGACGCGTGACGAGCGCCAAACGACGACGGACTGGGCATTGACCCAGATTGCGGGAGGCGGACCGATCGAGGTGTACGGCCTCGATGACGTCATCACGCTGGTAGAGGCTGAAGCGAGAAGCACCAGCTACCGGAACAACCCAGTGCTGACGACGTGGAAGGTGCTCGCAGCGGCCGGGTTACTCCGGCCGCCGGGCGACGCCGCCGGTCGCATAATCTCAGCCCTACCGCCCCAACAGCGCTGATCGACCGTTGAACTGGTCGAGACCGAACGCCGCGCCCTCGTCGACCTCGCCCGAATGCTCGATGAGATCGCCCACATCGGAGCGAAGGTCGTGCTCGCCGGTGACGCCAATCGCGATCTCGACTTCCTCCAGACGCTCGGCGAGGGCGACGATCGAAGCGTCGGTCCCACCCAACGGCAAGTCGGCGTACTGGTCGACTAACTCAGCTGCCCGGAGCAGATCCGCCTCCGATGGCGCTTCGACCTGGTAACGGCGCGACCGGAGCGACCTGAGGAACGCCGCCTCCGCCGCGGGCCCCTTGGCCTGTTCGATGAGGTAGGTCGCCTCGGCGATCACCAGTGCCGGCACGATCAGCCGACCGGGCGCCGACTGCAACAACGCGGCGCACGAGTCGTGGTACGGCTCGTCGCCATTGGACGCCGCGACGAAGACGCCCGTGTCGACGATCACGAACGCGGCTTGCCAAAACCGGATTCAGTCAGAGCCTCGTCGACCCGTTCCGCGTAGAGCGGGCCGCCCGTGGCGGCCCCGATGAACTCGTACGGGTCCTGATCGGCAGCCTCGTCGAGCAGGCGTGCTGCAAGCTCGTCGACGGAGACACCTTCGCGCTCGGCGCGGCGCGCGAGCCGACGGAGCGTAGGTTCCTTCACGTCCAGCCTGAGCGCGCCCATGTAGCCAGGCTACTCGGACCGAAGCGACGTCGCTGGAGCGCCTTCGGGGCCCGCCCGCTTGTCAGCACCTCCGCTTGTCAGCAGATTTGTCAGCAGTTTGTCCGCGAACGAATCGAAACTGCCCGATACGGAACAGCACGAGACAACACCATCTTGGGCTGGAAACCGGCCCTGAACAGGCACAACGGGCAGCACCCGACGCTCGGCGTCAGGCGGTGACCCGGAGTTCAAGTCCCCCTTCGACACAACAGGTCCCGTACCCGGGTTCCGCAAGCCGACTTCATCGAGTCGGACGATCAGCGGGGGAGCCCCGGTTACGGTGACTTCTAGCCGATCGGCGTGAATCGTTACCGCCTCGATCAGCTCTTCCACCATCACACGTCGCTCCCTTGCCGACGCGTTGTCCCACACGTCGTCGAGGTTGGACTCTGGCGATTGAATGATCGCAGTAACGCGTTCGAATTCTTGCCCGAGGATGGTCTTTCGGGTCGGGCTTGATTGCCGCGTTGTGGCTTGTTCGATGGCTTCGATGTCCCGAGCTGTCCCGGCTTCCTGACGGGCGAAGATCGGGATCCGAGTACCATCCGCTCGGGACACCATCCGTCGTAACGTCGGTTTGGAGGGTGCAGATGAGGCACCAGTCACGGGCTGCGAATCGACGAAGCGGGCAGGACGACGAGCATCGGCACCGGCGCGATCGCCGTCGCGTTCGAACCAAAGGTGGTCTACTGGGAGTGATGGTCGTCGGAGAGCCCTCGCAGTCGGGCAACCAATGTGGGGAGCATCTGGCGTGCGATCGTCGGGGCCCTCTGTCGAGGAGTGACGTGAACTCGCGGTGCGAGGCGACGAGGAGTGCCATCGGCGAAGTCGAGGTGACGGTCGCTTTACGCAGCCCTCCGTCGAGGAGTGAAATCTCACCCTGAAAGTCACCGGGCCCAATTTCGGCAAGAAGGACACCGTCTCGCTCAACCTTCGCCGTGCCCGACTCGACGATGAAGAACTCATGCCCGTAGGTGCCTTCGCGAACCAGCACATGGCCCGCTTCGACGTTCAACCCCGTCAACATGTTGCGAACTTTCTGACGTTCCTTCGCCCCCAGACCCGAAAAAATCGGGACTCGAGAGAGCGGGTCATCGGCGTACGCCCATCGGCAGTGAACGAGCTCGACGTCCGCCCGCCCGAAGGCTGAACTCGGCCCGCCTCGGGCACCGGCAACGACGATCACGCGATCCTGCAAGTAGTTGGCCAAGAGATGCCACCGTAGTGATGAGTGGCGATGCTCAGGGATCGATGATGTCGACGTTGTTGGTGAGATGGTCGGCGTAGCCAGCCCCAGGATTGACGTACGCCAGGTACTCGTACCAGCCTGCGCTGTACCGCCCGAGTCCTTTGACCTCAACCGATTCGCTCCATCCCGGCTGGAGATCTGACGATGTCCAGTTCTTGACCCAGGTGTTGTTGACTTCGATATCGACGGTGCAACTTCCTGCGGCAGTCCCGACGTTGAAAACCACGAAACTGACCTTGGTACCCGAGTCAGAATGCAAGATGACGTGTCCGGCTTCGTTGTCCTCGTCATCGACGTTGACGAGTAGGCCTGGGTTATCGCCGAGCACAAACATGGCGACAGGTTCCGATCCCACGTTTGCTTCGTCTGCGTTGTCATTTGTCCATTCGGAGTCAGTCACCCTTGTCAATCAACCATGGCCTCCTGGGATGCTCCAGCACGATTGGGCAATCGATGGTGCAGTTCATGCCCGGTCCTGCCGCCACGCCTCGTCGCGGTCGTACGTGTGGGCTCGTTCAAGGAGTTGTTGGCGGAGTGACTTGGGCGGGGGAGGGTCCGGAACCTCGACGAACGCTCTGCCGTCGACGATCTCGACCGAGTACTGCTCCAACGTCATCGTCGTGCCGATGTGACGGCCGTCGTCGGCTCGGTAGCGCCAGAAGTGCAACGGGCAGCTCAGGACGCCATCGCGAACCCAGCCGCCCACGAGTGGGGAATCCTGGTGAACGCACCGGTTGCGGTAGGCGCGGATCTCGCCGCCGATTCGAAACACGATCGCCCGCTCACCGCCAGCAGAAACACACATTGAGTCTGAGATGTCGGCGACCGGCCCCAGCGCAACCCGCACGTCAGGCACCTCCGACTGAGCCGCGGTACCCGAGCCGTCTCGACACCGTTGCCGCTGACTCCATCGTCATCTGGGCCAGCTGAAGCTCAAGTGGTTCAAGTCGCTCGGCGGGGCCAGCGACGCTAATCGCCGCGATCACTCTGCTTGACGCGTCACGGATCGGTGCCGCCACCGAAATCACCCCTGCTTCGGATTCGCGGCGGTTGACGGCGTACCCGCGACGACGTGACACTGCGAGGTCGTCACGCAGCCTGCTGACATCGATGAGCGTGTGCGGAGTCTTGGCCACCAGTTTCCAGTTCTTCAGGACGCGTTCGAGCTGATCCGGCGGCATGAACGCCAGCAATGCCTTGCCGCATCCGGTCGAATGGGCAGCGTTGCGACGTCCAACTTCGAGGAACAACCTGAGTGTGTTCGGGCTGTCGAGCCGGTGGACGTACACGACCTCGCGTCCGTCGAGCACCGCAACCTGCACTGTTTCTCCGGTTTGGTTTCGGAGCTTGGTCAAGGGGGACATTACGGCTTCGTGCAGATCCACGCTCTGGGCGGCGGCGGCGAGATCGAAGACTGCCAACCCGACTCTGTAGCGACCCGTCTCGGCGTCCTGTTCGAGCAGGCCTTCGTCGGTCAGCGTGGCGAGCAAGCGATGGGTGGTCGACTTGGCGATGTCGAGCCGACGGGCGAGGTCGGAGACTCCCCACTCACGCTCGTTGTGGGTGAACGCCTTGAGTACCCGGGCTGCATTGGCCACCGACCCGAGTGTCGCCGACCGCGCTATTCCGTCCTTGTTCACGACTTCAGACAGTAGTGAAACGTTCCGCTCCGTGGGACATCTTCCCATCCTGCGGAACACCAAGCGTACGGTCGCGGCATGGGAGTTCTCCGACTTTCGCACGTCGACATCAGCGTTACCGATCTCGAACTCGCCGCTGCCTACTACACGCAGGTGATGGGGCTCGACATCTCGGAACGAACTGATGACCGCATTTTCTTCAAGTGTTGGGACGAACGCGACCATCACTGCCTATCGGTTCGATACGACCCCCGCGTCGGGATCGATCGGTTCTCGTTCAAGGTCGAGTTCGAGGATGACCTCGGCGAGATCGAGAACAAGATCCAGCAGTACGGCATCGCCGTCGAGCGTGTCAGCAAGGGTGAGGAGATCGGTCAGGGTGAATCGATCAGGTTTGAAACGCCCTCCGGTCACGAGATGGAACTCGTCCACGACATCACCAAAGTCGGTGGGCGGCTGCCGCTCACCAATCCGTGGCCGGTTCCGCAAGGCCTGGTCGGGATCGCCCCGCCCCGGATGGATCACATGTTGATTCACGCCGAGGAAGTCGGCGAGATGACCCACTTCATGCAGACCACGATGGACTTCCATCTGACCGAGCAGGTGCTCAGCAACGAGGGACATCAAATGGGTGCCTTTCTGCAGCGCTCAGGTCGACCTCACGACATTGCGATCATCCAGGGCCCGAACGGTGCCCTGCACCACTTCTCGTTCTGGCTCGACGATTGGGACCATGTCCGCCGGGCGGCCGACATCCTTGCTTACAACGCAATTTCGATCGACATCGGCCCGACTCGCCACGGCATCACGCGCGGCAACACGATCTACTTCTTCGACCCGATGGGAACCCGCAACGAGGTGTTCACCGGCGGTTACCGAGCCGACCCCGATTTCCGGACGATCACCTGGACGGAAGACAACCTCGGACGGGCGATCTTCTACTACGAAGGCAAAGACAATGGTCGCTTCCTGACGGTGTACACATGAACGTTTGGTGTCAGACACCAAACGTTCATCGGCGCGAACTGCGGGGCCGAATGAGACCCGAACGTTTGGTGTCAGACACCAAGCGTTCGGGTTGGTTGGGGGTGCAATGATGGCTGGCATTCTTCGTCTCTCGCATGCGGAGGTTCGGGTACCTGACGTCGAACTGGCGTTGGCGTACTACGTCGAAGTCGTCGGGCTAATCCAAGTCGACCGTGACGCGGATCGGGTCTACCTGAAGGCCTGGGATGAGCACCAGCACCACTCGCTGATTCTCGTCTCGGCACCCACCTACGGTCTCGAGTCGCTCGGTTTCAAGGTTGAGGACGCAGCCGATCTCGACGCCCTCGCTGCCAAGGTCGAGGCCTCCGGCATCGCCACAACCCGCCACGCCCCTAGGGCGCTCGGTCTCGGGTCAGGCGACGTCGTACGGTTCCGCTCGCCCAGCGGGCACACCGTCGACCTGGTTCACGGTATGCAGCAGGTCGGCAACGGGCTACCGCTGCTGAACCCGCCGATCGGGCCTGATGGCCTACACGGGATGCACCCGCCGCGACTCGACCACATCTTCCTGATGTGCGAAGACGTGGATGGCGTCACCGAGTTCTTCCGAGAAGTGCTCGGTTTCCGGATGACCGAGCAGATCCTCGCGGACGACGGCTACCAACTCGCCACATTTCTTGAACGCTGCCACTCCACCCACGACATCGCCTTTCTGACCGGTCCAGACGGCGGTTTCCACCATCTCGCCTTCTGGGTCGACGACTGGAACGAACTGCGGCACGGTGCCGACACCTGCGCCTTCCACGGCATCACTGTCGATGCCGGCCCAACTCGTCACGGGGCGACCCGCGGGTGTGGGGTGTACTTCTTCGATCCGGCCGGTAATCGCAACGAGCTATACACGGGCGGCTACTGGTTCGACCCTGACGACGAGCCGACCACGTGGACTGAAAACGAGATGGGTCGAGCGATCTTTTATTACCAGGGCAAGTTGAACCCAGCCTTCATGACGGTTCATTCATGAGCACGAACTTCAGAATCGACGAGCCGTCGTACGTCGCCAAGTACCGCGACCGTGAGGCGACACGGATCGCTGATGAACGAGACGATGCGCCGGCGAACGACGAGTCGCTGCCGCTATACCTGCGCCAGTTCCGTGATCGTGACGCCGTACCACCAGTTCGACCCGACACCCCACTCTGGGAACGGTCGAGTCTGCCCATGCAGCAAGCGCTCACGGAAGACAATCGCAACAAGGAAATCCTCGCGCCCCGCGAAGCGATTCGCGGTATGGCCAACGACGTGTTCCTAATTCGTCACGGCGAAACACAGGGCTATTCGACGGACTCTGGCCTCACACCGCAGGGAGTATGGCAAGCCCACACTTACGGCAACTCGTTGGCGAAGCGCCTACGAAACGGCGAGACCGTTGTGTTCCGTCATGCCGCCACGAACCGGGCGCGGGAGACGGCCGAGAACATCCATCGAGGGTTGCTGGACGGATGTGTTCAGTTCGAACGCGACATCACGATCCACGAACCGGAGCCGATGCACGAGTTCCGCAACTTCCAGTTCGTCTCACCGACTGGCCTCAAGGACGTCACG
>JANOTN010000352.1:0-3763 GCA_031416375.1 Ilumatobacteraceae bacterium | reverse complement strand
GCAAGGTGTGCTCGGCTGCCCGATTCTGCTCGACGCGCTGTCGTACGTCGAAGGCAAGGTCGTGCACATGTTCGATGTCGACGAGAGCATGATTTTCGTCGCCGACGTGGTGGCCGCCGAGCGGCTCAACCCGGGCGGCCGGCTCAATGTTGGGGAGGCTTGGGGGAAACTGCCGCCGGAGTGGATCGAACAGTACGAGGCGAACCACCATCCGCAACTCCAGAGCGCCCGCCAGTACCGCGGGCTGCCGATCGATGGTCCGGAAGGAAGCGATGGACACTGATATCAGCGCCTTCAGCCGCGAGGAAGTCGAAGCGGCGTTCAGACATTACTTCATGGTCGGCCCGGTGATGGAGGACTGGATCGCCTGGTCGCAACTTTTTACCGATGACGCCATCTACTTCGATCACTACTACGGGCGCTTCCACGGTCCGAAAGAGATCGAGATGTTCCTTGAGTCCACGATGATGCAGGGCCGGCAGTGTTACACGCAGCTCGTCTGGTACAACATCGATGGCGACCAGATCGTATGGAAGGCCCTCAACACTGCCGATCACCCCGACCCAAGTCAACCACCGTTTGTATTCCCGTCACTCCAGATCATCCACTACGCGGGCGACGGTAAATGGAAGTCAGAGGAGGACTGGTGGATCCAGGCCGAGATGGTGACGTTCGCCAAGCAGTACTGGAGGGCGTGTCAGGCGACCGACCCCGACTTCGCCGAGAAGATGACGCGCCGCAGCTGGGGCGACATCGAATGGGCTCGTCCCGCCGAGGGTCACGTGGCACAGCCATCGTGGTGGGGCCGTGAGGACGAAATTCCAAAGATCAAGCGCCTCGAAGAGATGACGTTCGGAGAGCGGGTCTAGCGATGGCCGACGATTTCGAAGCGCGACTCAAGCGGTTGGAGGATCTCCAGGAGATTGGCCAAATCTTCGTCGACTACGGCCGGTATCTCGATCGCGGCGATTTCGCCGCCTTCTCACAACTGTTCGCCAGCGACGGCGAGATCCTGCTCGGGCCGTACGGGCGAGCGAAGGGACCGACCGATATCCAAGCGCTGATGGAACGGGCGATCGGCGCGCTCGTGGGCAGCTCGTATCACGTGATCTCCAGCCCGGTCGTGAACGTTGATGGCGACACCGCAACCGCCGAAGTGATGTGGACGGTCGTCGACCGCGACGATCACGGTAAACCACGACTCGGTGGCATCGGCCGCCACCATGACTCTCTCGTCCGCGAGAACGACCACTGGAGAATCAAGAAGCGGAGGGGCCAGGTTGACATCTGGTGTTAGAGGCCCTCGACGCTGACGAGTCGGGCCGTGCTGCACTCGTCTCGGATCGGTTTCAGGCTTTGGTAGACGTCGCCGTAATAGAAGTCGTCAGCGGCCTGTTGCGATGGAAACTCGATCAGGACTAGCCGACGCGGCTGCCAGTCGCCCTCGTACACGGTGAACTCGCCTCCTCGGGCAAGGTACTTGGCGCCCGCGGCCTCCAGCGCCGGCTTCACCTGACGCATGAAGTCTTGATAGCGCTCGACGTCGTAGATCTCGACGTCGAAGATCATGTAGGCGGGTTTCACGTGTGCTCCGGTTCGGGTTCGTTGGGCATGACCGACGTTGATGCTTGCCCATCGACGGTCACCTTACGAATGGCGAACCTCCACTCGTCGTCGACCAATCGATACGTGTCGAGGTAGCGACCCCAGTGGTCGAGGCCGGTCGGGCTGATCACCGAGTAGTAGGCGCGACCGGTGGCGTTCGATTCGTCAACCAGATCGATCTGGTGGGTTGCAGTGAAATGGCGCACGTAGCCGGGGGTGGCACCGCCGCGTAGCCGTTCCTTGGTACCGGCGAAGATCGTCATGATCTCGTCCTTCCCATGGCACACCCGGTCCTTGAGTTGCATCACTGCATCGTCGGTGAACAGCTCCATCACCTGCTCGAACCGACCCGAATCGCCATTGCTGTTGTACCGCGTGACCAGGTCGCGGATCTGTTCTCTGGCGAGTAGCTGCCGTAGCTCCACTGCGAACTCCATCACGGGTTCTCCCAATGTTCATCTGTTCATCTCTGCGATCTGACGGATTTGTCAGATTCGTGGCGAGACTAACTGCGGCAGAGCAAACCAGAGGAGACAGCGTGCAGATCAGTGGACTCAGGGCGATCGTGGTCGTCATCCAGAAGGCTGGAGTCGCCGGGACCCGCGCGATTATCGAGAACCCGATGCTCAACGGTGGCACGATTCGGCTCGACGCCGGCCAGCGATTCGCACCGAAATGACCGATCAAGTGATCGATCAACGTCGTGTCCCGTTCGAGGGCGCCATAAATTTTAGGGATCTTGGCGGGTATCCAACGCACGACGGTGGCATGACCCGCTGGGGTCTCGTCTATCGAGCCGACTCGCTCCATGCGTTGACCGCTGCCGACGTCGAGTTGTTCGAGCGGATCGGCACGCCGACCGTGTTCGACCTGCGTCGTGACGAGGAACGTGAGGTCCGGCCAGGCCCATTTCCGACGGTACACGTGTGCGTCCTCAGCAAACTCGAGAATGGTGGCCAGCCAGACGATCGCGCTGCGTTGGTCGAACACGAACACGGCGAGCAACTCCTGAGGGATCTCTACCGCGGCATGCTGTCACACGCCGGCCCCGAGTTCGGGCGGATGTTCACAATGATGGCGGACCCGACTGGTTTGCCTGCCGTGTTCCACTGTCACGCCGGGAAGGATCGAACGGGCATCGCCGCGGCGTTGCTGCTCGAGTGGCTTGGTGTCGATCGCCAAACCGTGCTTGACGACTACGTGCTCACGTTGACGTACCGTCCTCGCAATGTGCAGGAGAGTTCGTACCAGCGGATGCTCGACATGGGGATGGGGCCGGAAGCGGCATCAGCGGTGCTCGGGGCACCTCGCTGGGCGATGGAAGAAACATTGTCGGATCTCGACGAGCTCTACGGCGGAATCGAGGCCTACCTCACCGGTCCGGCGGCGATCAGCCGCTCCACATTGGAGCGGCTCCGCGACATCTTGGTTGACTAGAACGGATCAGGCGGCGATCAGATCGCGAACGCGCTGGCGGCCGGTCTCGATGACTTTCACGAACTGGTCGGGGAGTCGAGCCTCGATCTTCTCCGTGTACGGCTGAATCCGACCCTGAAACTTGGCGACGCGGACGGCACCGGTCAGCTTGGCATCGTTGAGCATCGCCTTGACGCCGTCAAGGTTGACGCTGTCAAGGTTGACGGCCGGGAACTGACGGATCTGCTTCTGGACGACGAACGGCATGCCGATCGAGGTCAGGGCGAAGTCACGGGCGAAGTTGGCGGCGACGTCTGCCTGCCCGGTGACGGTCTCGACGGCTTCGGCGACGAACGCCTGAGCAGCGGCGACTGGCTTGACGGCAGGCTTGACAGCTGCGACCTTCTTGGCGACTGGCTTCTTGGCGACTGGCTTGGTGGCGGTTTTGGTTGCGACCATGGTGATGACTCCTTGTGAGTGCGACACCGGTTCGGTGTCTGGATTCATCCTAGGCAGCACTGCTAGCATTTGCAAGCACTTGCTTGCAAATGTGACGATTGTCTCTTCTAGGGGCAATGCCGTTCAGTTAGAAGTACATGGATGTAGTTTGGGGGATGGCCAGAGCTGGTTGGAGAAAGCCTGAGACGAAGACCCGGTTGTCGGATCTGGTGTCGGTCGGGTTGTTGGCGCAGGTATTCCCGCCGGCGGTGGTCGATGATGTGATCGCCGAGTGTGGTCGCAC
>JANOTN010000351.1:0-2755 GCA_031416375.1 Ilumatobacteraceae bacterium | reverse complement strand
TTCTTCGCCGACTTGACAGTTGTGTCAACATCACGGTTAGGGAAACGGAGTCCGCATTCTGCGGAACGAACACTTGGGGGTTGAGGATGGCATACGAATCAACGGTTGATCTGAACGAAGAACGTCGGCGACTAGCCTACGAACGATCGGCCGCACCGAGGGAGTACTTTGCAGAACGACGCCCGGGCTGCCCGTTCGACGATTCCATCGAGGCTGACACGCCGATGCTGATTCGCAGGGCTGATGTCGAGGCAGCGCTGCGCGGCTGGCAGGACTACTCATCGGTGTTCGCCGGTGTGATGGGCAGCCAGGAGCCGATCATTCCGCTCAACGTCGACCCGCCGTTGCACGTCAAATACCGGCGGCTGCTTGATCCACTGTTCTCGCCGAAGAAGATGGCGGCACTACAGCCGGCCGTACAGCAGCACACCAACGATCTGATCGACTCCTTCCTCGAGCGCGGCAGTTGCGATTTCGCGACGGAACTGGCGGTGCCGCTGCCGTGCTCCGTCTTTCTGACACTGCTTGGACTGCCGCTCGACGAACTCGACGCGCTGGTCCGCTGGAAAGACATCATGATTCGCCCCGATCATGTCGTCGCCGATCCTGGGGCGGCACTCAAACTGCAGGCTGACACGGCAATGGAGATCTACGCCCGCTTCGGTGCCGAGATTAACGAACGCCGATCGAGCCCTCGCGACGACTTGATGACGTTCCTGACCATCGCTGAGATCGACGGCGAGAAGCTGACCGACAGTGAGATTTTGCGAACGTGCTTTCTGCTGTTGGCGGCCGGGCTCGACACGGTCACGATCTCGCTCGAGTGCATCTTCAGCTACCTGCTTGGTGACGACGACGCCCGCCGAATGCTGGTCAACGAACCGGGCACCGAGATCAACCTGATCGAGGAACTGTTGCGCTGGGAGACGCCGGTACAGGCAGTCAGTCGTCGCCTCACGCGCGAAATCGAGATCGACGGCGTGATGCTTCCGAAGGAGCAGCCGGTCTGGCTCGGTCTGGCTGGAGCGAATACGGACCCTGATGGCCTGCCAGGGGCCGATGAAGTCGACGTGCGACGCGCCGACATTCGCAGCCTGGCGTTCGGCGGCGGCCCGCACCGTTGCCTCGGGTCGAACCTCGCACGGATGGAACTGCGAACAGTGGTGCGCACATGGCACGACCGGATTCCGGACTATCGACTCGAACCAGGAACCGAGCTGATCTGGAACAGCTCCAACCTGCGCGGCGTCGATCACATGCCGCTCGTCTGGGGGACGTTCTGATGGCGGGCATCGATGTCGCCGTCGATGTCGCCGACGCGACTGGGCTCGACCTCGGAGAAATCGTCGCCACCGTGTTTCTGCCCGACCCATCGACGATGGCCACTCGGCCGGTCGTCTGCTTCGGTTTCCCTGGCGGCGGGTACAACCGGAGCTACTTCTCGATGGATCTACCGGGCTGGGAGAATGGAGGTGAGGCGGCTTGGCACACCGCGAGGGGTTGGATCTTCGTCGCCATCGATCACCTCCAGGTCGGCGAGTCGACTACGTACGACCCTGATCTACTCACGTTCGAACAGATCACGCTCGCCAACAAATCCGCCGTCGAACTCGTGCTGGCACAACTCGCTGACGGATCAATCGCGGCAGGGTTCCCCGTCGTTACCAAGCCGTTCACGGTCGGGGTCGGGCAATCGATGGGTGGATGCTTCACGGTGCTGCTGCAGGGACAGCATGATCTGTTCGACTGTGTCGGCATCTTGGGCTATAGCGCGATTCACACTGTGGTGCCGTCGAAGCCTGGAGTGCCGAACGTTGCGATGCCATTCATGAGCCGCATCGGATATCCGAACGCTCCGATGATTTTCAACATGGCGACCCTGGCCGCGGCGGCAAGCCCGATCAGCAACTCCGACGACGTGGCCGCCGCGGTACTGGACGACGAACACGTGTGGACATGGGCCTTCCACCACGACGACGAATCCAGCGAGATTGTCGCCGAAGATATGGCGGCGATGACGGGGGGATCCGTTCCGTCGTGGCGTTCCGCCACCACTCCAGCTTGCGCGATCTTGATGGTCGCCCCCGGAGCGGTTGCCACCGAGGCGGCCTCGATCACCTCGCCAGTGTTGGTCGCCGTCGGCGAACGCGACGTCGTGCCCGACGCGTGGATGGAGCCGAAGGCCTACAAGTCGTCGAACGACATCACGGTCTACGTGTGCCCACGAATGGCCCACATGCACAACTTCGCCCCGACCCGCGTGCAGTTCTGGACCCGCCTCCACGGCTGGGCCGAAACCATTGCGTCCACGTACGCCTGACCCGAGGAAGGAGCCGGTATGGATTTGGGATTGACGGGGCGTGCGGTGGTGATCGCTTCGGCGAACGCCGCCGACCGCCGTGCGTGCCGTGATCGACTTTCGAGCGAAGGCGCGGGCGTGATCGTTGTCGATCAGCTGAGTGACGCGGTCGCCGGTATCGAACAAGCCGTGCGCGAGTTCGGACGGATCGACGGTGTCGTCATGTGCCTGCCGACGGGTGACACGCAACTACTCGACGCCTCGGTGGCTGACCTGTACTCCTGTTGGGCTGGCGTCGAGTTCGTGGCTGCTGCGTTCCGAGCCTCCGCACCGACGATGATCGAGCAGGGGCACGGCCGCCTGGTGAGTGTTATACCCAACTCGGTCAAATGGCTCGCCGATGAATCCGACGAGCTCGGCTCGATCGCTGGATTGGGAGTGTTGGGCATGCACAAG
>JANOTN010000350.1:0-2115 GCA_031416375.1 Ilumatobacteraceae bacterium | reverse complement strand
ATGCCCGAAGTTGGTTGGAAACACGGCCGCTGGTGCGATCTTGTCTTCATGCAACGAACGGTCGATGCTCCGTAGCCTGCACGTTGTGTTGATCGATCCGGTCATTCGTGAACGTGCTTTGGCGACCAGGGGCTTCATGCCGGGGGACGAGGGGGACGCGCTGCATACCGCAGCGTTGGCAGCCGCTCGTGAAGTCCCCGGCTTTCCGTGGGTGGAGGTCGGGTCGTATTGCGGGCGCTCGACGATCTGGCTTGGCGACGCAGCCAGACAGGCTGGCACGGTGTTGTTTGCTATCGATCATCACCGGGGTTCGGAGGAGAACCAGGCGGGGTGGGAGCATCACGACACCGACGTTGTCGATCGACGGGTCGGCAAGATGGACACGCTGCCGTACTTCCGCGATGCGATTCATGACGCCGGGCTTGAAGAACACGTCGTCGCCGTCGTCGGTCGATCCCCGGTCGTTGCCCGCCATTGGTCGACGCCGTTGGCGTTCCTGTTCCTCGATGGCGGTCACGGGGTTGAGCCCGCCCGCGACGACTACGAAAGTTGGACGCCACACGTCGCGGTCGGCGGCAGCCTGGCGATCCACGACGTGTTCCCTGACCCGGCTGATGGTGGCCGACCGCCTTACGAGCAGATCTATCTCCCGGCCTTGGCGAGCGGGCGATTCGAACTCGCGTCGGTTACCGGATCTCTGAGGATTCTGTCCAGAATCGCCTGAGATCGGCGGTCCGGTCCGCACGAGACCACCGATCCCGGCTCATGGGCACGCGCTATTGGGCTGCTCGTTGAGCGCGTTCGAGGCGCATCTGATCGAGTGTCGCGGCGATCACATCGCGAGTGCGGTTACGGAGATCTTCGACGTCACTTTTGTCGAGACCTTCAGTCGGAATGGGGTCGAGCACGCGGACTTCGGCGCGGCTGTATCCGAATCGCCAGTCGTGCTTGATCAGTGCGTCGCGTGTCCCGAGTGTGGCGAGAGGCAGAATTGGCACGCCGGCTTGGAGGGCAAGCCGAAATGCGCCGTCTTTGAATTCCCCAAGTTCACCGGTCTTCGAGCGGGTGCCTTCTGGGAAGATCATCACGGAGACCTTCTTGTCGAGCCGATCGCGGCAGTCGAGTAACGCCTGCACACCGGCCTTCTCGGCACCACGAACGAGCCGAATGTCACCGGCAAGGTGCATCATCCAGCCCATGAATGGGATCTTGAAGAACTCGCTCTTGCTCATCCATTTCATCTCGAACGGCAGGTGCGAGATCAGCAACATGTCGACGAAGCTTTCGTGGTTGGAGACGACAACGTACGGTCGACGTGGGTCGTCGGGGACATGACCGGTGACCTTGAAACTCCACAGTGGATTGAGCTTTTGGTGAACGACTGCGACCTTTCGGAACAGCAGCCCGGCGTGATAGCGACCTTTGTCGAATGGTGCCGTCACGAGCCGGGTGATCGCCACGAGTGGGAGGAACGAAATCACCAACACCCCGAGCACGAGCCACGCCCACACGCTCAGAATCGTCCGAGCCGGAACGGAACTCAAAAATCGCGACACGTAGCCGAGTGTAGGTAACTGCCAAGCGCCTGATTGCGTTGGGCCGGTTCCCGGACGCGACGATGCCCGCTAGAGCGCCAACGTTTACGGGAGTGGACGGAGGCTTGGATCGACGAAGAGGTCGCTGGCTGGGCTTGCTCCGGTGATCGCGTCGGCGGCCAGGATCACTGCGGCGGCGGTGTATGACGAGTGTTCTTCGGCGGGGAACACGATCTGGCCGGGGTACACCAGGCCGGTCAGATAGGCGCCGCTGTCGAGGCGGTGGGCTCGCGTCCAATGCAGCAGATCGGTCGCCGTGGCGAAGTCGCCGATGGCAGCGAAGGCGAGTGATGCTTCGGCTGTTTCGGAGGCGGTCACCCACGGCTCGTCGGACACGCAGCGCACGCCGAGATAGTCCATTGCGAACGTCGGCCACCCCTCAGTCATCCGGTACTTGGCGGCTTCGCCGGTGATCGCGCCGGTGAGGACCGGGTAGTACCAGTCCATCGCCCAACGATCTTTCGGCTCGAACGCTGTTGGCTCGAGGGCGATCATCGAACACATCGTGTCGGCCGCCTCA
>JANOTN010000349.1:0-3447 GCA_031416375.1 Ilumatobacteraceae bacterium | reverse complement strand
CCGATGCTGGCCGAATCGACCGACGCCGGCGCGAGGAACGTGCCGGCTTGAGCGAGGTAGCGGGACATCGTTTCCGCGAGCTGTGGGGCTTTGCCGGCAATGACTGCCCACTCGGCGATGATCGGCGACTCGTCGCGGTGTGCTCGGACAGGTTCCATCACTGGACCACCTCGGCGCTGTCGGCGAGCTGACCGGTGATCGTCGCGTTGTCGATGTCGATCAACGCTGCGGCCCGCTTGTATTCGTCGGCGAGCCAGTCGTTGGTGAGGTGGAGATAGATCCGGGTCGACTCGATCGAGCGGTGACCGGCTTGGGCCTGGACTGCTTCGAGAGCCATCCCGGCTTCGCGTAGACGGGTCAGACAGGTGTGCCGCAACTGGTGACACGACCCGTGATCGAGCCGGGCGCGTTGCTTTGCCCCAGCGAACACTTCATCCAGTCCCTCAGCTGTCAACGGTTGCCCCCGGCGGGGACCTTTCAACACGACGAACACGCGCTCGGTCGTGCACCCGGGCGGACGTTCGATGTCGAGGTAGTCGCCGACCGCCGTGAAGAACTTGTCCGACATCGACACGATCCGCTGATGGCCACCTTTGCCGTCGGCGACGAACACGCGGTGTTCGCCGGCCCACAGATCCTTCAGTCGCAGACCGAGGACCTCGCAGCGGCGCAGCCCGCCAAACAGCATCGCGAAGATCATCGCCGGGTCCCGTTGCTTGCGCAGCGCGGACACCAACGACTGCACCTCGGTCGGCGACAGGATCGTCGGCAACGTCCGCGGGACCCGCACCAGCGGGACCGACTGGGACCGCTTGGAGCTACCCTGACGTCTGGTCGACAGTCCACGCGGCACCGGGTTCGACACGACCGCCGTGTCGCCTCTGGCGACCAGATACGCGTAGAACCCGGAGATCGACGACAACCGGCGAGCAATCGTGCGAGCCGACAGTCCCGACTCGCGATCCCCGATCCGGACCACCGATCGATCACCGCGCTGATGCGCCAAGAACTCGAACACGTCAGCCGCGACGACATCGACCGGGGCCTTGGTGACAACAGTGAAGAACGTCTTCAGATCGAACGCTGTGGCGCGCAACGTCTCCGCTCTGGCACGGCCAGCGACGAAAGCCAGATAGCGATCGACCAACGGATCACCCAACGCGAATCGGGAAGCACCAGAAGGCGAAACGGACCGAACAAGGACAGGAAAAGTGTTCATCCGCGAATGCTCACAGCACCCGCCGACGCCACCGCGGAACTCACGATTATCACCCGTGTATTAGGCGATCTGTACTCGGCCCCGGCGATACGTTCAGTCCGCGACGTCGGCGGCGCGCGCCGAGCCGACCGGCCGCGACCGACATCGACACCGACCACGCCGGCTCGACATGGCCGGGGGAACACTCCCGCGCGGACGCGGGAACAAGACGCCGAGGCCGCAACCTTGCTGGCCGCTGACCTCGATAACCCAATGGTGACCGCCGGCTGGACTCAATCCCCGTGCCGTGCTCGGTGGCCAGCCGGCGACGACGATGGCGATGGTCAGCTGGAGAAGTGAGCGGCTGGGAACCCTTTCGTGGAATCAAACCCTCTACCAAACCCGGCGGTTCACTCGGCGAGACGGTCAGGGTCAGCGCAATCGAGTACGGGTCCGAAGTGCCGCGCAGGGGTGTCGTTGGTCATGGTCGAGTGCCCCTTTCGTCGTTGCCGGAACGTTATGTCCTGGGCGCGCCGAACGTATCCGGTCAGTAGTTGAACGTGAGCGCACCGCCTTCGGTGAACTCAAGGAGGGATGGAACGCCTTTGACTTCGGCGCCTTGTACCCATTCGGCGTTCTCCAGGCCACGACTCTTGACGCAGACGGGGCAGACGTAGAACCGTCCGCCTCGTTCGATGAACTCGGCGTGGAGGTCGCTGATCGAGGGTGCGCCGGGCACGGAGATGCCTTCGGCGTATCCGTTGATCGCGATGTGTACGCCGTCTTTGGTCAGCCACATCAGTGCTTGTTTGCCGGCGCGTAGCGATTCGACGCCGAGGAGGTAGCCGATGAGCACGGCCTCGGGGTCGTTCGTTCCGTGTGTTTGGCCGATTACCACTTTGTCATCAGTAGCCATGTTCAGTCCTTTCGGGTTTGGGATCTCTTGTGTTGGTTCGGTCGGTGCTGACGTACGTGCGGGCTTGTGTCAGGCGCGGCGGGCGAGGAAGGCGTAGCCGTAGACCTCGAACGAGCGTGCTTTGGCTTCGCCGGTCGCACCGCCGAAGGTGTCGACGGGTGGTCCGATGTTGACCTGTTGGAAACCTGAGTTTTCGAGCACTTGTTGCCAGCCCGCACGGGGCAGCCCTCCGGCAATTCAACCGGTCCACAGATCGACGTCGCGCATCGCCTCGATCGGTACCGGGCGGCCGTTGGCGATGTCGGCGAACTGCAGCACGCCGCCGGGGCGCAGAACCCGGTGGATCTCGGCGAACACGGCTTGCTTGTCGGCGCACAGGTTGATCACGCCGTTGGAGATGACGACATCTGCCCACCCGGTCTCGACGGGCATGGCTTCCGCCAGCCCGTCGCGGAACTCGACATGGGCGAAGTCGAGTTGCTCGGCAGTGGCTCGGGATTTGGCGAGCATCTCGGCCGTCATGTCGATCCCGACGACAGTGCCGGTCGGACCGGTTTGGGTGGCCGCGATGAATGAGTCGAAGCCGGCGCCGGAGCCGACATCGACGACACGCTCGCCCGGTTCCAAGTGGCGCAGCGAGAACGGGTTTCCGACTCCGGCGAAGGACTCGACCGCTCGATCCGGCAATGAATCAACGGTGGCCCGGTCGTAGCCGAGACGGGCAGCGAGGGGACGGCCGGTGTGGAAGTGATGTGCACCGTGAGGGTCGAGGGCCACTTCGCGGTACTTGTCTCGCACCTGGGTCCGCAAGATGTCGACATCGACGAGCAGTTCTTCAGACATGGCTATCCTCCTGATGTTTGTGAGCGGGTGCTGGTGGATGCTGTAGAGGTTCTCGACGACCGGCTACAGCAATGCGGCGATCATCGCTGCTGCGTTGGCTGCGCCATTGGTCTCGACGTCTCGAACGGACGGGGGCCGCCAGATCTCCTCGGCGATGATCGCGGCGACATGGTCGGGGTCGAAGTCGCCGTATTCGAGACATCGGCCAGCGTGGTATCGGTCGAGTCGAGCCCGAACGTGGAAGTTCTGTTCGAAGTGATTTCGCAGCGGTACGAAGATGAACGGCACCTTGCAGGCGGCTAGCTCCATGGTCGTGGTGAGGCCTCCTTGCACCACTGCGATGTCGGCACATGCGAGATGGCGGTAGAGACGGTCGACGTACGGCCGATATTCGACCCCGTCGACCGCTGGCATCGTGTCCGGATCAATTCTGGGTCCGGTGACGACCACGAAACGCAGATCACCGACTGCCCGGCGAGCGGCCGGTGCC
>JANOTN010000348.1:0-15546 GCA_031416375.1 Ilumatobacteraceae bacterium | reverse complement strand
GCCCCATCGACGATCGGGACGTTCTTGCGCACGTTTACGTTCGGGTTCGTTCGCCAACTCGACGCCGTCGCCGCCCGGCTGTTGGCCAACGCGTGGGCAGCCGGTGCCGGCCCGGGTAGCGACGACTTGGTGATCGATCTGAACTCCACAATCTGTGAAGTCCATGGTCACACCAAACAGGGCGCCGGATACGGCTACACGAAATGTCTCGGCTACCACCCCCTCGTCGCGACACGCGCCGGGACCGGGGAGATCTTGTTCTCCAGGATGCGGAAAGGCTCAGCCGGCTCGTCGAGGGGAATCAACCGGTTGATCGACGAACTCGCCGGTGTTCTCCGCCGAGCCAAAGCAACCGGAACCAAGTGTGTGCGCGCCGATTCAGGGTTCTGGTCGTGGGAACTACTCCGCACCCTGGACCGCCACAACATGACGTGGTCGATCACCGTCACCAACAACCACAAGGTCAAAGCCGCTATCGCGTCGATTCCCGATGACGCCTGGGTCAATATCGACTACACCCTCGGTGGGTTCGCCCAAGTCGCCGAAACCACCTACCAAGGTGGCCGACCATTGCGCAAGCACCGCCGCATCGTTCGGCTGGTGGTGCGCCGCACCCGACTCGCCGACACCGCCCAAGCCCGCCTGTTCCCCGAATCGCGACACCACAGCTTCATCACCAACCGCACCGATCTCGACACCGTCGCCGCCGACCGGTTCCACCGCCAACACGCCGTCGTGGAGTTGGCGATCCGCGAGCTGAAAGCAGGCGCAGCCGAACACATCCCGTCGGGCCACTACCCGGCCAACGCCGCCTGGTTCGCCTGCGCTGTGATCGCCCACAACCTCACCCGCTGGACCGTCATACTCGGCAAACATGAACCCGTCAACAATCGAACCCTGCGCACACGCATCATCGCCATCCCAGCTGTTGCAGCCAACCGTTCCGGCCGCCACACCCTCCGACTCCCCACACGCCGGCCCTGACAAACCGCGTTCAACAACACCCTCGCGAACCTACCGGCATTACCCGGGCCAGCCGGCTAACCATCAGCCCCGCGGTCCGACGCGCCGCAGAACCAACCCAGCGTCACAAACCAGCGACACCCCACCAAACCCTGGCTCGACTCGCCCCAACATCAACACCCACCCCCAACCGCGACCAGCACCACCAGCCACCATCACGACCCAACCCCCAATATCAGGACGGTGGATTGAGGCTTAGTCAGTCACGACAGCGGCCACACTCGGAGTAAATGGTGCCAGCCGCAGGCGGTGCAAGCCTCGACGACATAGGCGGTGATCTGGCCCTGCGCCTGCGTACCGAGTAGTCGCAACTCCTTGGCGGTCGTCACGCAGCGACCGGCCGCCGGGAGCCGGTGCCCGAACACGTACGTCACGATCCGGAGTTTGGTTTCCTCGCAGATCGGACAATCCATCGACGTCTCGGTACCGACATTTCGGGCCGCTCGGATCAACTCCGGGTGAGCGTCGCAGACCTCGGTTCGGCTGAGTCGACCGAGCCGAACCTGATTGACGAGCATCCGTCGGGCAAGCCGATGATCGACAATCCCGCCGCGCTCATACCCACCCCGGAGCGCGCCAGCGGTGAAACCCATCCAGACAGGGTAGCGATCCGCCAGACTGTCGGACGTGACGACGAACCCTGCCATCTCATTCGGACGTGACGTCCCCGACGATCGTGAACTCCGCCTGTGTGGCGACATCAGCGGCGGGAAACGGGCGCTCGAACTCGGGGTCAGTCGCCAGCAGAACGCGATTGCGTTTGCGCTCGCTGGTGCCAAATCACTCGCTGTCGACCCCGACGCCCGCAAGATCGAGCAACTGCGAACCGCTGCGAACCGCTGCGAGGTCAAAGTCGAGTGCCACGCCAGCGAGCTGGCAGATCTTCAGTTCGCCACCAGCGGTTCGTTCGAGTTGGTCGTCGCCAACCACACCCTGGTCAAAATCGACGACCTTGGACGTCTACTGCGACAGGTTCACCGCGTCCTCAAGGCCAGTTACCCGTTCGTGATCGCCGTACCGCACCCATTCGCCGGCATCCACACCACCGACCAATATGGCTCGAAGGTCCACGCGTATGGCACAGTCGGCCGCACGATTGGCGACTGGTTCACACACCTCGGTCGAGCCAACTTCCGTGTCGATCAGATCTACGAGTTAGGCGTGACCGAAATCTCACCGGTCCCCACCACCCTGGTTCTGAGAGCCCGCAAAGAAGGCGACTAGCGTACGTTCGTAACCAGCACCGCATCATCCTCGACCGAGACATTCAGGCCGACCGGCCGCAGTGGGGTACTGGCTGTGTTGTTGGCGACCTGTTTCTGGTCGTTCGGGGGTGTGCTCGGGAAGTCCACGCACGCGTCGGGCGTGGTGCTGTCGTTCTGGCGGATGTGGATCGCCGCGCTGGTGCTGGCGGTAGTCCTTCTGCTCACACGTCGTCGGACGACCGTCGCCGAGTTCAAGCGGACAGCCTTCGCCGGCGTGTTGTTCGGGCTCAACATCTGTGTGTTCTTCATCGCCATCGAAACAGTCAGCATTGCGACCGCATTGATCATCGCTGCGCTGGCACCGATCGTGGCGATGCCAGTTTCGGTCAGGATCTATCGGGAGCGGATCACGACGCTCAAGCTGGTCTGCGCGGTTGTCTCGGTTGTCGGAGTGGTCGTGGCCATTCTGGTGGCACCGTCGAACGAATCAGGTGACAGCAGTTCCAGGGTCGGCCATCTATGGGCACTGTTAGCCCTCATCCTGTGGGTCGGTTACCTGCTGGTGTCAAAAGGCGTGCGCGCCAACGTCGCCACGCTGCCGTTCATGTTCATCGTCTCGCTGATCGGCGCGCTCACCGTTTCGGTGCTCGTTGTGATCGGCAGCGAGGAACTCGGCGAGATGCACGGCAAAGGCTGGATTTGGGTCACGATGCTGGCGATCGGCCCGGGCATCGCCGGTCACGGACTGGTCGCCTGGGCGCAACCCCGAGTCGATGCCTCCGTGACCTCAGTACTGATCCAAGCCGAACCCGTCGGGGCATCAGCGACCGCCTGGATCGTGCTCGGTGAGCGAGTCTCCCTCGGGCAAGGGTTGTCGATGACCGTCGTGATCGCCGCGCTCTGCCTGCTCGCCTACACCGAGAGCCGAGAGGGCACCATCGAAATCGTCGATGCCGTCAGCTAATCGGAATCCCCGGCGCCGATGTCAGGCGTCGACTCGTTCTCGTTCGATCAGGGCGGCAGGCCTTGGGCGACCGAAGAGGTAGCCCTGGCCGCGGTCGCAGCCGAGGTCACGCAGGCGCGACAGTTGCAGTGGTGACTCGATGCCTTCGGCGACCACGTGGAGACCCAACGCTTGACCGAGGCGTACGACGGCCTCGACGATCGTCGTGTCTTCCGCCTCGAGGCCGAGCCCGGCAACGAACGAGCGGTCGATCTTGATCGCCTCGACCGGGAAACGTTTGAGGTACGTCAGCGACGAGTAGCCGGTGCCGAAGTCGTCAACCGACAGATGCAGGCCGAGGCTGCGCAGGTCGCGTAACGCAACCGTGGCTGCCTTCACGTCAGCAAGCAGCGCCGTCTCCGTGATCTCCAACCATAAAGAGTTGGCATCGATACCGGTCTCTGCCAGGGCATCGACGACCACATTGTGGAAGTTGGGGTCGATCAACTGACGTGTCCCCACATTGACGGACAACGTGCACTTGGAGAAGGCGTGCCCGGCGGCCCGCCATTGGGCGAGCTGGGCAAGTGAGTCGCGGAGGATTCGCGCTCCGAGTTCGATCAACAAGCCGGTCTCCTCGGCCAACGGCAAAAATTCCGACGGTGGCAGCATCCCCCGGTCAGGGTGCAACCAGCGGGCCAGCACCTCGTAGCCGAGCACCCGACCCGATTCGAGGTCGACGATCGGTTGGAAGTACGGCACGATTTCGCCGCGCTCGATCCCACGCCGCAACTCGCCGGCGGTGCGCAGCGCCTGGACGCCGTGCTCGTGGCCACCAACCTCGAACGCCTCGACGCAGTCGCGGCCGCGTGCCTTCGCCCGATACATCGCCGCGTCAGCGTCACGCAGCATGTCGTTGGGTGTCATCCCGACCGTGTGATTTGTGCAGTACCCGATGCTGGCGGTGACGAACAGTTCGTGCTCGCCAACCATCACCGGCTTGTGGGTTGCCATCCGGAGCCGTTCAGCAACATCGATCGGCTCGCCCGACATGATCACGATGAACTCGTCGCCACCGAACCGAGCTAACACGTCGTGATCGCGCAGCGCTTTGCGCAACCGCTCCGACACGACCTGAAGTAACTGGTCGCCGACTTCGTGCCCGAGGCTGTCGTTGATCGTCTTGAAGTTGTCGAGGTCGACGAACAAGACCGCCGCCTGGTCGATCTCCGACGTTGCCAACTTCTCCTGCAAGAGATGCATGAGGTATGCGCGGTTCGGCAGGCCAGTCAACTCGTCGTGACGGGCGGCGTATCGCAACTGTTCCGCCGCCCGGCGCTGCTCGGTGACATCCTCGATGTGGGTGATCGCCAGCATCACGCCGTCGTCCTCAGTGGTCGACACCCGCGTGCGAGCCCAAACGAACTCACCGTCGCGGCGGCGGTAGCGCTGGTCGATCCTGAACGAATCGACAATTCCCAACTCGAGCCGGGCACGGTGCGGTTGAGCGGCGCGCACATCGTCAGGGTGCGTGAACTCGCGCAAGGTGCAGCCCACCAACTCCTTGACGTCACGCCGCAACATTTCGGCCAATGACTGGTTGGCATCGACGATCCGGCCGTCATCCAAACGCACCAACGCCATGCCAGTCGGGGCCGATTGGAAAGCCTGCTGAAAGCGTCGCCGAGCCTGATCCAACGCTCGCGATTGCTGCTCGCGTTCCGACACGTCGCGAAGCCGAACCACGAGGCGTTGCTCCTCCGGCTGTAAGACCTCGCGTCGCGGTAGGTGAAATGACGCCTCGACCACAACCCGACCGGAACGACCAATCATCTTGAGTTGGATCGGTTCGACATCGTCGCCCTCAAACGCCCGCTGAATCGCCGCACCAAGCCGAACGCGATTGTCGCCTTCCGCCAACCCCAACAGGCTGTGGTCGAGCATCTCGCGCGACGCCAGGTCAAACAAGCCGAGCGCGGCCGCATTCGTCGAACGCACCACGGAGGTGGAGTCGACCAGCATCACCGCTTCGGGTAGTTCGTCAAGCAGCCGTCGAACCTCAACTTCTGCGGCCTGCAGTCCTTCCAGCCGACGCCGCAAACGACTCTCTTGTCGACGGCTGTTCAAGATGCTGAGAACGAGCGCGAGAATCGAGGCGACCCCGATCGCAACAACCGCTAGCTCGGCTCGACTGCCCACACAGCGAGGTTACTTGGTGGGGTCGGTGCGTTTCCGGTACCACTCGGTCAGACGTCTTTTCGATTCGTCCTCGCCGATCAGCCCATCTTCGATTCGGATCTCCAAGAGGAACGCCAACGCCTCACCGATGAGCTTGCCCGGAGCTACCCCGAGGTGATCCATCACCGTCTTGCCGTCGATCTCTGGACGAATCGCAGCAAGTTCCTCAGCGGCGGCAACCTCAGCGATCCGCTCCTCCAACTCGTCCATCCGCTTCGACAGGATCTGAGCTTTACGTTCGTTGCGGGTCGTACAGTCGCAGCGCGTCAACACGTTCAACTCGTGCAACAACGGACCGGCGTCGCGCACGTACCGACGGACCGCCGAATCAGACCAGCCGAGTTTGTACGTGTGGAAGCGGAGGTGCAACGCCACGAGTTCAGTCACGGCGGCGACGTCATCGTTCGAGAATCGCAGCTCCATCATCCGTTTGCGCGTGATTCTGGCACCGACCGCGTCGTGGTGGTGAAACGTGGTGCCCTTGCCGGCCTGAAACCCGCGCGTGCGCGGCTTACCTACATCGTGAAACAGGGCGGCCAGACGCACCAACCGAAAATCAAACGCGGGATGTTCGCCGGGCTGCTCACTGAGCGGCCGAACGTTCTCGACCACCGCGATCGTATGTGACAACACGTCTTTGTGGCGATGAATCGGGTCGTGCTCCAAACGCATCGCCGGCAGTTCGGGCAGGAACTGATCAGCCAGCCCGTTGTCGTGCAGAAACCAGAGCCCAGCGGCCGGATGATCGAGTTGCAGCAGCTTGTCGAGTTCGTCACGAATCCGCTCGGCCGACACGATCTTTAGTCGCGATGCCAGGTTGCCAACCGCTGCCACCAACTCGTCGGTCGGGACGAAGTCGTAACGAGCGATGAACCTGGCGGCGCGGATCATCCGCAGTGGGTCGTCGCTGAAGCTGATCTCAGGGGTGAGTGGTGTGCGCAGGACCTTCTGCAGCAGGTCAACTGCGCCGCCATACGGATCAACCAGCGTCGGCGTGGCGTCACCTGTCAACTCGAGCGCCATGGCGTTGACCGTGAAGTCGCGCCGCCCAAGATCGACCTCGACATTGTCGGCGTAGGTCACGTGCGGCTTGCGTGAATCATCGGCGTACGACTCAGCCCGGAACGTCGTGATCTCGTACGTGCGATCACCAAACTTGGCACCAATCGTCCCGAACCGCTCACCTTGCGTCCAGATCGCGTGCGCCCAACCCTCCAAGCACGCCTTGATCTCAGGAGGGCGGGCGCTGGTCGTGAGATCGAGATCAAAGTCGCTGCGCTCCGACCCGATCATCAGGTCTCGAACCGTTCCGCCCACCAAATAGAGCCGGTGACCCGCCGCTTCGAATCGAGCGGCGAGCGGTGCCAACTCGGCGAGCACAGGGGCAAAACGGTCCGGAATCATGAACCTCTGAGGTTAGAGCCAACGGGGCGGCCAGGTCGCGCTGGGTTGCGCCGAGTACCGTCACGGGTGTGAATGGGTCGGCTGTGCGGACAGCGAACGGTGCGACGCGCACCTGGCAGCTGAGGCCGTGGCCGAACGACCCAACCGTCACCCACCTGATCTTCGCCGATCACATCAACCTTCCTTCGGCAGCCGACCTGCAGCAAGCGTTGGAGACCTCCCGCTCGCGTGGTGCCCTCGCTGTTCGTACGTCCGCCATGTTCCCAGGTGCCGCCGACATCGCCCAGGCGGCAGGTTTCGAACCGATCGATCACCTCGCCTTGCTTCGGCTGGATCTACATCACACCCCCAAGGTCCGCTCCGATGGGCGTCGACGTACCCGAGCGTTGCGATCGTGGCACCACGGCCGTGCTGCAGTAGTCGACCAGGATGCCTTCGGTGCGGTGTGGGGAAATGACAGCCGAAGCATCGCCGATATTCGCGATGCAACGCCAGCCCATCGTGCTCGATGGGTCTGCGTGACGGGTGAGTTTGCCGGTTTCGCGATCTCGGGTGCAGCGGGAGACAACGGCTACTTGCAGCGCCTCGCGGTAACGCCCAACCATCGCCGTCACGGCATTGCCCGAGACCTCGCGCTCGATGCGCTCGACTGGATGCGGCACCAGCGCCTGACTGCGGCGCTCGTCAACACGGGGGTCGAAAACGGAGCCGCATTGTCGCTCTACCTGAGTCTCGGATTCACGCAACTGAACGAGCAACTCACGATTGCCGAACACCGATTCATGAACGCTCCCGACACGGTCGTGTCCGACATGGTCAAATGAGACGCGCACTCATCGCCGGATTGGCGCTTGCCTCAACGGGCGGCATCGTCGCCCTCACTGGATCGCCCGCGGCATCGCAACCGTCAGGCGATCCTGGCCTCAGTTTAATCACCCAGACGTTTGCGGTAGCTCCCGGTGGAATCGCACATTTCGAGTTCATCGTCGGCACCGACGTTCCAGAGATCGCCGCAACGACAACGACAACGACCACCACCACCACGACAACGACCACGACCACGACAACCAGTCCTGCAAACACCACCGCCCCCGCGCCGGCAGAGATCGCGGTCGGCGAGCCACCAGCAGCAATCGCACCGACCACCCCACCGACCGCCGCACCGACCACGACCGCCGACCCGGTGCCAGAGATGACCGTTCGGGTCAGAGCGCACGCACCCATCCAGTCGCGCCGCAGTGTCGCAGAAGTGCTCGCCGGAGCGGTCGGTCGGCAGGTTGACGTCGTCACGTTCCTGCTCGACGACGTTTCAAGCTTCAACGAAACAACCCTCGAAGGCTCGATCACGCTCGACGTTCCGATCACCGATCGCGGGAATCTGGACACTGACCTGACACTCACGGAACCCGGGCTGTATCCGATCACGATTGACGTACTCCGAGACGGCGAACTCCAGACCAGCCACACAACGTTCATCGAACGGATTACAACCAACGGCGTTTCCCGCGGGCCGCTCACGCTCGCCGTGTTCGCCGCGATCGATGATGTCAGCCCTGAACCGAGTGACATCGAACTGATCGAAGCTCGGCCTCAGCTGGCCGAGATCGCCGCTCTCGCCGACGCGATCGACGCACCGATCACCGCTTTGATTCCGCCGATCTACACGCGAACGGTGTTGGTCGATGACACCGAACTGGCGAGGCAACTCTCTACCGCGCTGACCGGAGACGAGATCGTTTCAATCCCGGCCGATCGGCTGGACCCGTCATCGGCCGTCGCCGCTGGCCTTACTGCCAACTTCATTGCCGAGTACACCGAAGGCTCGAAACAGATCGCGGCAGCGTTGTCGAAGTCAACGGTTCAGTCGCAGGTGTGGCTCGCCGACACTGCCGTAACACCCGAAGGAGCGTCGGCCTTGGCCGATCTCGGAACGCGCCTCTTGGTGATGCCGTTCGACGACTACATCGCTCTCGAAGAAAGCCTGCCGCAACTGACCGATACGTCGCTGCTGATCCATGCCCAACTCACCGACGACACGACGATGCCGCTGGTCGTGATCGATCCGATCATGCGCCTGCTTGATCCCGACCGAGCTACCGGCAACACCCCGGCCGAAGACGCAATCCATCTGATCGCCGAGATCAGCGCAATCCGCCAACAACTCGACCCGGATCGCCGAGGGCTGGTGCTCGCCACCCCCAACCTTGGGGTTCCTGATGCCGATGTCCTCGTGCATCTCCAGCAATTTGCCAACGAGCATCCGGACATCGGGTTCGAGTCGTTGACCAATCTGATCGACGTCACCAATCCGTTCTTCGTCAATGGTGAACTGTTCACGGTGAAGCTCCCCGATCAGCCGGCGTTCGCGCTGGGTGACCGGGCCCGCCGCTTGAGCGCCGCCAAACTCCAGATCGTTGATGTGACCTCAATGCTCCCGGTCAGCGATCCGCGTCCTGCGGCTTGGAGTGCGTCGCTTCGGTTGGCGCTGTCTACTGGGGTCACGAGCGACTCTGCGACATCGCGGTTCGATGCGGTCGATGCCGATCTCGCCGAGATTCGAGGTCAGGTCAAACCACCGGAAACGTATGACTTCACGCTCGCTGCGCGCGACTCCCACGTCAGAATCAGAATCGCCAACACCGGGCCAACCGAACTGACGGTCGTCGTCCACGCCGAAGCAGAGAAGCTCACCTTTCCCAACGGTGATGTGACGGTGCAACTCGCACCGAACGATGTCACCGAGGTGTTGCTCGACGTGACCGCTCGATCCAACGGTGTCTTCCCCGTGTTCGTCCAGTTACGAACGCCCGCTGGGGTCGCGCTCGGTGAACCGGTCGAGTTGACCGCCCGAGTGAACACACTGACCGGGCTGGGGCGAGTGGTCACGGTGGGTGCTGTGTTGGCACTTGCCACCTGGTGGTTGAGCTACTTCCGTCGACGGCGACGAATCATCCGCGCAGCGGCGCTCAACGGTTCGCGCGATCGTCATCCCACGGGTGACGACACCCTTGAAGGCGACGGCGAAGAAACGGCGACGTTAACGGAGCCACCGGCGGAGCAGTAGCATCGCTCACCCGTGAGCATCCGAATCGTCACCGACTCCTCCTGCGACCTTCCCGACAACGTGGTCAGCGACCTCGGAATCACGGTGGTGCCACTCAGTATTCGCTTCGGCGATGACGAGTTCATCGACCGCGAACAACTAACGACCGCCGAGTTTTGGGCACGCTGCGCACAAAGCAGCACGTTGCCGGAAACAGCTGCACCGGCACCCGGTCAGTTCGAGAACGCATATCGCTCACTCCACGCCGAAGGAGCGACCGGCATCGTCGTGGTGTCGCTCTCGGGAGGTCTTTCGGCCACCATCCAAAGCGCCGAACTCGCCGCCCGTTCGGTCAGTGACCTGATCCCGATCCGTGTCGTCGACAGCCGCAGTGTCAGCCTCGGTGTTGGCACGATTGCGATCGCCTGCGCTCGACTCGCGAGTAATCGCGGTTCGCTCGCCGATGTTGAAGCGCTGGCCCAATCGCTTGCACGCCGGACCCGCGTATTCGGTGCACTCGACACGCTTGACAATCTCAAGAAGGGCGGCCGAATCGGCAACGCCAAAGCGCTGCTCGCCACCGCACTAGCGATTAAGCCGATCATCGAGGTCGTCGACGGCAAAGTTGAACAGAGCGGCAAGCAGCGAACCCGCTCCAAGGCGCTCAAATTTCTGGTCGACAAAGTCATTCAATACGGGTCTCGAATCGAAGACCTTGCCGTGCTCCACGCCGACTGCAGCGACGTCCAAGATTTCGTGACGATGCTCAAACCGCACTACGTCGGCGAGATTATGATCGGAGAGATCGGCCCGGTGATTGGTACGCACGCCGGCCGCGGCACGATGGGTATCGCCTTCAGCGTCACTGAATGACAGAATGAGGCTGGTCGCTACCACTAGCGTGACGGGCGGTCATGCCCTCTCCCACTCCCCCACCTCCGCAGGCACCGTCGGGTGAGCTGCTCGCTGGCCGATACCAGTTCGATCGTCGCATCGGTCAAGGCGGCATGGCCGAAGTCTGGGTGGCGACCGATGTTGACCTCGACCGCAAGGTTGCGGTCAAATGGCTGAAGACGAATCTTGCCTCCGATCCAGTCGTGGCTGAGCGGTTCCGACGCGAGGCAATTGCCGTCGCACGACTCAGTCACCCCAACATTGTTGCCGTACACGACGTGTTCGTCCACGAGGGTCGCCAAGCGGTCGTGATGCAACTCGTTGACGGCAAGAGCCTGCGGCAACTACTCGATTCGCAAAAGCGTCTCGGCCCGGAGCTCACGATTCATATTGGAGCGGCGATCGCCGGTGCTCTCGACGAGGCTCACCGCGCCGGTTTCGTGCACCGCGACGTCAAGCCGGGCAACATTCTCGTCACGTCCGACGGACGCGTGCTGTTAACCGATTTCGGAATTGCCAAGGGCTTGCAGCCCGGTGACGAAGATCTGACGAGCGACAACGTGATGATGGGCACCGCCAAGTACCTGTCACCCGAACAGGTTAGAGGTCGCAGGCTTGACGGGCGGGCCGACCTCTATTCGCTTGGCCTCGTGCTGTACGAATGCCTCGCCGGCCGGGTGCCGTTTCTGGGTGAGACCGATGCCGACACGGCGCTCGCCCGCCTGCAGCGTGACCCAACTGACCTCGGACACCTGCGCCCAACGCTGCCGATCGGGCTCGTCAACCTGATCCACAAGACTCTTGCTCGCAACCCAGCCCATCGACCACAGACCGGGTCCGATCTACGCGGCGCACTGTTGTCCGTCGACACCACGCCGCCTGACATCGATGGAACGCCGGCAGAACCACCGGAACGGATTGCCAATCCACCGCGACGGGCGCTTGGTGCCGGGCCAGGAATTCCGGGCGACCCACATGTCACAGGCAAGGTGCTCGTCACCCGTGCCGAACGAGCGGCTGCCCCCCAGCCGGCGCCCGACCTCACGCCGCCCGCACAAGCACCGATTCGTGGAAAGCCTGCCCGGCAGCATCAGCAGCGTTGGGCTCCATCGTTGGTGGTCGTGTCTGGCCTGATCCTGATCGCGCTGATCGTCGCTGGAATGTTGTTCATGGGCGTGAATCGTGGCGATCAAGCCGACGACTTGATCACCGCCACGGTTGTGCCTGGCGAGACCGTCACCCCTGCCCCCAGTGCGGCAGGAGTCGCTACTGATACGGCTCCGGTGGTTCCCATCGCCCCCGGAGACGTGCGCATCGCAGCGGTGACCCCCTGGGATCCATACGGCGACAACGGCCACGAGAACGACGCCCAGGCATCGCTGGCGCTTGCCGATGGCAACACGACCAACTCATGGGCCACCGAGTGCTACCAGGATCGATTCCTCGGCGAAAAGGGCGGCGTCGGCATGATCGTCGGCCTGTCTGCGCCGTCAGCAGGAACGTTGTCGCTGCAAACGCTCAACGCCCCGTTCCAGATCGACATCTACGTGACGGCCGAGGCTGCACCGCCCGCCGACCTGTCCGGGTGGCAGGTGCTCGGGCCCACCCGGTTCGCCGACCACCCCAAGACGCTTGACGTCACGCTTGAAACCCCTGCAAGCCATGTGCTGATCTGGATCAAGGAACTCGGTGCCGACGACGCCTGCAGCGAGGCAAATCCATACCGCGGCAGGCTCGGCGAGATCTCCTTCCGGCCGTGAGTTCGACCGGGCAGACCGACGAACAGCTCGTCGCAGCCGCTCAACGTGGTGATCGGGCGGCCATGGATCAACTGCTTCGGCGGCACTACGACCGTGTGCATGCTGTGTGTCGTCGGATCGCCGGTGGAACCCGCGATGGCGACGACGCTGCTCAGGAGGCAATGATTCGGGTCGTCCGCAACATCGACCGTTTTGATGGCCGATCAGCGTTTGGCACCTGGGTTTACCGAATCGCCACAAATACTGCGCTCGACGAACTCCGTAAGCGACAACGACGGCCACACCTGCGGGTCGTGCCGCATACCGACTCGCGAGACGACCGCGACGGTGGGCTCGAACCGGCCGACGAGTTGGCCCATCTCCGCATCGACGCCGTCGCTGATCGGCTGGCAATCGATCGAGCACTTGCTGACCTGCCAGAGGACTTCAAGTTACCGGTCGTGATGCGTGACGTCGGTGACCTCGGATACGCGGAGATCGCCGATGCGCTTGGCGTTCCGATCGGCACGGTCAAGTCTCGAATCGCCAGGGGTCGCCGCATACTTCTCGAACAACTGGGGAACCGCGACGGGCCTTCGCAACGTCAGACCGGTGGTCCCCCCGACTCCACCATGAACCCCGCACCATGAACCCCGCACCATGAACCCCTCCGACGTGAATCCTCCATGATCAGTGACGACCAGTTCTTCCTCGCGAACGCGTACATCGACGGTGAACTCACCGCCGACGAGCGCGCCATCGCCGAAGCCGACCCGGTGGTGCTCGCTGCCGTCGAAGAACTCCGCGTTCTCCGGGCCAATCTGCGTGACGTCGGTGTCCCATCGGAATCGGGTCGCCAGCGAGCGATTGCCGTCGCGCTCGACCAGTTTCGGGTCACTGCGCCATTACCCGTGCGGTCATTCACGAACCGGAGTTACCAGCGGTACATCGGCATCGCCGCTGCCGTTGTCGCGATCGGCGTGCTCGGCGTAGTTCTCGCCAACACGAGTTCGGGTGGCGATGACGAAGACGCTGGTGACGCCGGAGCCAGCGCTTCCGACGATTTTCTGGCCACAGCATCTGACAGCACGCAGGCATCGACCAACCGCCTGACAGAGGATTTGGCGCTGCAGGAAGAATCAGCGACGGGTGCCGCGGAAGCCACAGCCGGAGCCGCTGAAGCGGCCGCAGCAGTGCCCGAAATGGAAGCAATGTCGGAGCCGGCAGCAACCGAACTGGCGGCCACCGGTGATGCATCAGCACAAGAATCAGCGGCGGCGAGATCGTCCGACAACTCAGGGTTCGATCCGAGCAGCCCGCTCACCAACCCGACCCAACTCGCGCTCTACGCAGAGTTCGTGCAGAATCAACGCGCACAGGGAACCGGGCCCATCACCCCGGAAACACGCTGCGTGTTTCCGGGCATCGATGATCCCGACGGGATCATCGCCGCCACTCTCTACGTGCTCGACGGTATCGAACGTGACGTACTTGTTGCCGTTGACCCGGTCACCCGGCAAGCCTTCGCGCTCGATCCGGACACATGTCAGGTCCTCGTTGAAGCGCCGCTTCCGTAGCCCCGCTACAGTTTCACCTCATGCCCGGCAATCCACTGACTGATCCCAACTGGGCACCCGACCTCACCGACCAAATCACCGGTTTCATCGGCAAGGTTCGTGACAAGACCACCAACAACGCTGTCAAGGCCGTGCGCGCGATCGTGTTCGGGCTGATCGGCTTGTTTCTCGGAATCTTTGCGCTCATCCTGTTTCTGATCGTCGTGACACGCGGACTCCAGTCGCTGTTCGAGATCTGGTTCGCCGAGGACAAGACTGTGTATCTGAGTTACTTCGTGTTCGGTGGAATCCTGACTGTGCTCGGGATGTTGCTGATGACGAAACGTCACAGCACTGACGCCTGATCCTTCTTCACCCTCGCCTAATCGGAGTAGCCATGCCTGACAACGTCCGCAACGTCATCGTTATTGGGTCTGGTCCCGCCGGCCTCACCGCCGCAATCTACGCTGCCCGCGCCAATCTCGAACCGCTCGTAATTGAGGGTGAACCGTCATCAACCAGTGACCAACCAGGTGGTCAGTTGATGCTCACCACCGAAGTCGAAAACTTCCCTGGGTTCCCGGTTGGAATCATGGGTCCAGAGTTGATGATCAACTTCCGATCTCAAGCCGAGCGATTCGGTGCCGAGTTCTTGACCGAGAAGGTAACCCGGGTTGATTTCACGGTACGACCGTTCCGTGTATGGGTCCGTGACCAGGAGTTTCGCGCCCAGGCAATCATTGTGTCAACGGGTGCCCGGTCTCTGATGCTCAACCTGGAATCCGAATCACGCCTGCTCGGACACGGGTTGTCAACCTGTGCAACCTGCGACGGATTCTTCTTCCGCGGCCACCAGATCGCCGTAGTCGGAGGCGGGGATAGCGCCGTTGAGGAGGCAACCTTCCTCACGAAGTTCGCCGAGAAGGTGACGATCATTCACCGCCGCGAGCATCTGCGAGCCAGCAAAATCATGCAGGATCGGGCGTTCGCCAATCCGAAGATCGAATTCCTCTGGAACCACACGGTCACCGAGATTCTGGGCACTGACAAGGTCGAGGGAATCGAAGTCACCAACACCGTCGACGGTACGGTCTCGACGATGCCAGTGACCGGCGTTTTCGTCGCCATCGGACACCGCCCAAACACCGACCTGTTCGGCGGCATCTTGGATACCGACGAAAACGGCTATCTGATCACCCAGCCAGACTCGTCGTACACCAACATCGAGGGCGTCTTCGCGTGCGGTGACGTCCAAGACCACACCTACCGACAGGCGATCACCGCCGCCGGCTCCGGATGCATGGCCGCGATTGACGCCGAACGGTGGCTCGAAGCACAACCTTGATGGTCTGGACTGGCCTGCGGTAATCATGATCAAACTAGTCGGGAATACGTGACTCCTTGGGGTGGTTCACTCTCGGTACACTCTGATTCGCTCGCTTTGGAGCGACTACCACGAAGGATGTCTCATGGCTCACGGAATCACCAACCTGACAAGTTC
>JANOTN010000347.1:0-8283 GCA_031416375.1 Ilumatobacteraceae bacterium | reverse complement strand
TTCCAGTCATGAAATTCGCCCGTGTGCGCCACCGTGCGGCGGTGCATCTCGCCCGAATCGAGGACGGACATGCTGTCCTTCTCGAGGCGGAGTCTGATGCGCCGCGGGCCGATGTGATGATCGACGCCATCGCAACTGGGGACGGGTTCGACGGCGCCGGTACACGGGTCTCGCTGGACGACGTTGAACTCCTTGCCCCGGTGCGGCGGCCAGGCAAGATCATCGCGATCGGCTTGAACTACGCCAGCCATGCGGATGAATCGGCGATGGAGCCGCCCAAGGCACCACTGCTCTTTTCGAAGCCGTCGTCAGCCATTGCCGGCTGCCATCGGGGGAGGCGTATGTGTTTACCGACGACGGTGGTGTCACAGCGTGGAAGCCGAACCGTGTGACGAAAGCCTTCGTCCGCCATCGCCGCGCCGCCGGGCTTCGCCATTTTCGGCTGCACGATCTCCGCCATTTCATGGCCACCGAGATGCTGCAAGCTTCGGTGCCGATCGTCGTCGTGTCGCGACGTCTCGATCACCGCCGAGTCTCGACAACGCTTGACAAGTACGCGCATGCAGTACCCGGCGCTGACGCGGACGCCAGCGCAACTCTCTCCAACCTCATCCGCGGCGCAGCACGTTCTGTGCCGCGGGCCGGTGAGCGTATGTGCTCGCGGATCGAGGCGCGTTATGAGCGGATCGCGTGTTTCCGAGGCCGCCCCGATAACCGGAATATCTACAGATATGGCTCGCCAACGACGACGACTTCGCCGCCATATTCGCATGGAGGAGCCCGACGGATCACGCTCATGCCGCGTTGCAGCGCTGTGTTACAGGAGGCGCACCGCTGCGGCGGTCTCGTGGAGGAGGATAATTCCTGGCTTCACACGTCCTCTGGCTCTGCTCGCGATATCCGAGCCCTTGCGTAGCCGAATGGTCCCTTGTTTTCGCCCGACGCCACGGCCCAATACTCTTCGGGGCCGTGTGTCCAGAAGTGCTTCGCTGGACCTTTGTGCCATGATGGAAGCTCGTCACGCAACGCCCATGCAAGGTTGTCGAGCCGGCCCACGGCCGTGTGAGCTGACCGATAGTTCCCTCGATGTCGGTCATGCTCAGAGTCGTCTCCGCCTCCTCGTCGACAGCCACACGCTTCCGCAAACGACGACGAACGAACTCCGTATCGGCCTCGTCCTCTTCGATCCAGATGTCGTGCACTGCGCGATTTCGCTGCTCCCAGGCATCGAGGGCGTAGTTGACGACAGGCGTTTGTGATCCTCTGGTGTCACATCCCAGGTAGTGGGTCATCGATGATTTGGGCTTTGGCCAACACGGGGTCCGTCGAACCGTCGGTCCGTAGTTACGAGCGCCTACCAATCATTTGATGTCGACCAGGCGTCCGACCGCCGGGGAGGCGAGACACGTTACGCAGCGTCCGCCACCACTGGCCGGATTCTGAACCAGTATAGGAGCCCGCCGAATCCCCCGGTCAGCAAGATTCCGGTGATCGTTCCCGCCTTCGACCGTCTAGCCACCTTCCAGGCGTAACCCGGCAACCGAGCCGCGGACACGAGTGCGGCCAGAGCGATCGCCCATAGCGCTACAACCGCGCACACGACGAGCACGATCACAACGGCATCCATACTCACCAAGACTACTGATCCGATCGGAGCCTCTGCCTGACCCATCAAGCACCAGAACGTTGATGGACCAACCCGCTTGACCGGCGACCAGGACCTGTTGGAATCTAGGACTTCCGAGCAGGTAGGCGCCCGAATCACCTGTGCCGTCGTGCCGATCTGGCGGCCACATTCGGTTGAGGTGAGGCGCGATATGGGCGTCGGCAAGTCCTGCATGCGCTGCCAGTCGATGCGGGTCCAGAGTCCGGCGGCGAGAAGATCTCGTGTGCGGCATTGCCGTCGAAGACGTCGGGTCCGGCCGCCCGCCACATCGAGGCGATGCCCAGCAACATCACCGTTGCGGCGGTGACGTTGGCGTCGCGCCGGACTTATGCGCCGAGTCGTTGCTCGGCTGCACGGACGGCCCGGAGGTTTGTCGATCAGCTCGCGTTCGGTGGGAGTTCTCCACGCTCGCTATCTTCGCTTCCGCCAGCCGGGCGCGGGGATGATCGTCAGGAGGCGGCGCGCCGTGCCTCGGCTGAAACAGCTTCCGATGCGCGGAACCCGGTCGATGTGGTGGTTCACGGTCGGTCACCAGAGATACCCCTGATCCGCATTTTCGGCTCGCGTGCAACACCATGCCCAACGTCTGCAGTCGGCCGAGCCGATTGTCGTTGAGGACGGCGAGGGTCCATCAGCGTGACGGGGACAACGCCGTTGAGTCAGATTCACCCAAAAGCGATGACAGGGGCCTTGTCGTTTCCTTGCGTCAGCCGAGCGTGAGCGCTTGGCCATCGATGGGTTGATCGGTCAGATAGCCAGCAACGTCGGCCAGAAGATGAGCACGCGCCAAGGTGTACATGCAGACTGTGCCGTCAGCTGCCAGTTTCACCGTAACCAGATTGGGGTTGGTCTCGCCCGCCGAGTAGTTCAGATTTGACACCGTTGGGATCGATTGATCGCACGGCCACACAGTCGCGAAACCTTCCGCCTCCGGCTCGGTAACGGTGACATTCATAACCACCGCATCAGCATCAGGAGCGACACCATTCCGTCCGGCGACTTCGAGCACGATGAATGCACCCGGCTCGACCTTTGCGGCCTCCGGCACGCCGAGCGGTAGGCGCGTGTCCAGAATTCGTGAAGGATTCAGCTCGATCAATCCGGCTGGTTCGTCGACGCCGTACCACGCCGCGAGATCGGCGATGACATGCGTCGTCGCGCTCGTGTAGATGCATACCTTGCCCTCATTCGACAGTTTCGCGGTGACGAGATTGGGGACCGTCTGGTTGGCGACATAGTTGACATTCGAGGCGTCGGGCGGTTCGGTGCCGCATGGGTAGACAGTGAGGAAGCCAGGTTCGTCGGGTTGTGTTGAGGTGACGTTGAGCGTTACTGCACCGGCCGTGAGTGGCACGCCGTTGTCGCCGCTGATCTGGAGTTCAAGGAAATTATCACCGGTTAGCTTGTCGGTTGTCGGAACACCGATCGCGTATCGCGTGTCGAGTATCCGAATCGGTTCGACCGGCACTGCGGCCAAACCTCCGTCAACCTCGTACGTACCATTCAGGTCGGCGACCAAATGGGTCGCGCTCACACCAGACATACAGATCGTTCCACCTGGGCTGAGTTTCGAAACGACGAGGTTTGGAACCGTCTCGTTTGCGACGAAGTTGAGGTTCGACACCAGTGGTCGGTGGCCGCCACATGGCCAGACGGTGAGGAAGCCGATCTGCTGCGGTTGTGTGACAGTCACGTTGAGCGCTACGGCTGTGGTGTACGGCCCGACGTGAGTACCATGGTCGAGTTCGAAGACATCGTTGGCCGGCAACATGGTCGTGCCGGCACGACCCAGACCCTCGCGAGTGTCGAGCACTCGGACCGGCGTGATCGGCCGGAACGACGGCGCCGGAACCTCACCAGGGGTGTATCGCCAGGAAGGCGGCAACAGATTTGGGTTTGGTCCCTCGGTCGCCAGCTCGCCGAGCAATCGAATTCGGATGTGCGCCGGCCGATACACATACAGACAGATGTCTTCGGTTGGGCCGAGCTCCACGTATGCGACGTTGGCAGCCCGGTTACGGTTGTAGGCGACGTCCGCCGTCAGCGGTCGAGGATGCGAGCATCCGTACACACTCAAAAACCCCGGTTGATCCGACGCGAGCACCTCGACTGACAACACGGCCGCGGTCGAACTCTGCGACAGTTGTGGCGGTCGGGTGATGCGTATCACCTCACTGTCAGTCTCAGGCTCGGCGCTAAAAAGTTCGACCGACTGTTCGAGCGGAACATACTGCGATCGCGTGTCGTCGGGAATGGACGCCACGCTTCCGCGGTAGTCCACGATGACGTGAAGCGGTGTCGTCGAGGTCAGACAAGAACTTTCTGCGGTCGCAAAACGGGCGTATTGACCGTCCATCGCCGGGTCGAGCCGAAACGTGATCTGGTTGGGTGGTGGCGCCAGATTGCAGGCGTGGATCGTCGCTGTGCCCGACGACTCCGGAGCGAGTACGTACACCATCAAGATGCCAGATCCGAGAACGACGGTCGTAACTGGTGGACCAGTTCGCGTGTCGACACGCCTCACCGGACTGGTGAGCAGTACTCGACCTCCGGATCCTGCTCCGATTGCCGGGGCGACCAAACCGATCGTGAGCGCGATCGACGCGACAGCGGTAGACCGAAGGCGATGGCGCACTTTCGTACCATACCCGAGGTCGTCAGGTCGGAAGGATCCTCGCGAGCGACGCCTCCTCAAACCATTTCTGCTTCTCCTCTCGAGGAACCTCTGGCTGGTGCCAGGTACCGGGTTGGTGCGCGTCCGGTCGGACGCGTGTCCGAGACGGCGATGGTATAGCGGTATGCGAACTGGACGGATCAGACGGACTGGACGGACGGTTTTGCGGACTGTGGAGTACTGCAGGGCACTGGACGGACTGTGCGGACGGTCGTCATAACGTTTTTTGCCAAGGTGAGGGTCGCGAGTTCGAATCTCGTCATCCGCTCCAACAAACACCATGTCAGCGGCCCCTTACGGGCGCTGATTCGGATTTTCAGCTTGTCGGTAGACCATCCTGTTCGACAGCGCCGAGACGGTTGTTCCGATGATCTCGGAGTTCCTCGACCACGAGTGAGACCCGACGGCCAGGCACCGCTTCGTGTCAGTCAGCGGGCTGATCCGTCGAGGCGCTACGGTCGTAGTTGGCGAAGCGTTCGGCGAATCGGAGGAGCTCGACTGGGACGGGAAAGATCAGTGTCGAGTTGCGCTCAGTGGCAACTTCGGCCATAGTCGACAGCAGACGGAGCTGCATCGCTCCGGGGCTGCGCTCCAGCACGCGGGCCGCCTCGCCGAGCGATGCGGCTGCCTCTCGTTCGCCCTCGGCGTGGATCACCTTCGAGCGACGCTCGCGCTCGGCCTCGGCCTGACGACCCATCGCACGGCGCATGCTCTCGGGTAGCTCGACGTCTTTCACCTCGACGAGGCTCACCTTCACGCCCCACGGCTCGGTCACGCCGTCAATGATCTGTTGCAGCTTGGTGTTGATTTCATCTCGCTTGATGAGCAGATCGTCGAGTTCCACTTGGCCGAGCACCGACCGCAGTGTGGTCTGCGCAATCTGCGACGTGGCGACGAGGTAGTTCTGGACGGCGATCACGGCTCGCACCGGGTCGACGACGTTGAAGTAGGTGACCGCGTTGACTCGCAGTGTGACGTTGTCTTTCGTGATCACGTCCTGCGGTGGGATGTCGGCCGTGACAGTCTGCAGGTTGACCTTCAGCATCTTGTCGATGACCGGGATGATGAAAAACAGACCGGGACCCTTCGGACCCATCACTCGGCCGAGGCGGAAGATGACGCCTCGCTCGTACTCGTTGACGACCTTGATCGCCGCCACGAGGAGCATCGCCGCCACGAAAAGGGCGGCTCCGAGGCCGTAGAGCAGTGCAGTGTTCATGATGGTTCTCCTTGAGGTTCCTGCTTGGTTACGGCTTCGAGACCGTCGGTGAGCGACTTGACGACAAGAGTGAGGCCGTCAATCTCCGTCACCTCGACGTCCCTGCCGTCGACGAAGTGGTGATCCGGTCTGGTCGGACGGACACCCCACCATGCGCCTTGAATGAACACCTGTGCCCCGGCACCACCGAGTCGCACGGGAGCCCGGTGACCGATCAGCAGCGCATCGCCAGTTGTGGTTGACGGTGTGCCACGGCTACGCATCGCGATCCTGCCGGCGATCACGACGAAGCCACCGACCACGATCGCGACGGGCAGGATGAGGGTCGCACTGATCGCGATTCCCGGCGCGTCATCGATGAGGAAGATGCCGCTCAAAACCAGCGCGAGCGCGCCGCCGCCGGCGGCGACGCCCAGGCCGGGCGCAGCCACCTCTACCGCGAACAGCACACCCGCCAGCACGAGGAACAGGATCCCGACGAGGTTGACCGGCAGTACAGCGAGCCCGAACATCGCCAGTAGAAGGCACGTCAGCCCGAACGCGCCGCCGACGCCCAGGCCCGGTGTCGCCAGCTCGTAGATCAAGCCCAACGTGCCGATCGACAGGAGCAAGAAGGCGATGTTCGGATCGGCGAGGACCTGCTGGATGCTCCGCAATACACCTAGCTCCTGGCGTTCGAGGGTCGCGCCGGAGGTCTGGAGCTGCGCCTCCCTCGTCGGCTGTCCGAGCATCACCTTCGTGCCGTCGACGGAGTCGAGCAGCTCGTCCACCGAACCGGCGACGAGGTCGATTGCGCCGAGCGAGAGCGCTTCGGAGGCGCTGGCGGATCGACCCTCGCGGACCGTGTCGGTGATGAAATCCGGGTCTCGGCCACGCAGTTCGGCAAGCGCTTGCGCGTAGGCGATTGCGTCGTTCACGATCTTGGCATCGAGATCGTCGCCGCTTGTGCCGCTCACCGGGGTGGCAGCACCGATTGCTGTGCCGGGAGCCATCGCGGCGACGTGTGCAGCGAACGTGATGATCGCTCCAGCGGACGCGCCGCGCGCTCCCTGTGGGCTGATGTAGACGATCACCGCCACCTCGCTGGCGAGGATGTCCTGCACGATCGCTCTCATGGAGGTGTCGAGGCCGCCAGGTGTGTCGAGCTGAACGAGATACGCCGAACTACCCGAGGCCTCGGCCCTGGCGATGCCGTCGGAGATGTGCGCAGCGATGACAGGCGTGATCGGCCCGCTGACGGTGGTGATCAACACGTGCCGCCCCGTTTCTGGAGTGGGGCTCGCCTCAGCGTTCGAAGCCAACGCCGCCACCAGCGCGGTACCGACCAACACGCGCCACACCCATGCCTGGACGGAGCGCAAGGATGATCGGTGGTGGTCGTCCACGGTCGTTGGCTCCTCTCCAAACGTTGGTCGAGAACATCGCACCTACCAGACTTCCTGGCAATTCCATGATCATCCTATTGCTGGCTCCGTCGAATGTCCCTTCGCGCTGCCGGTCGAAACAATTGAGACCTTGCTCATCCGACGAGGCGGGCGACGGCTTCCACTTCGATGCCGCCGCGTGGCCGCTGTGTAATGGTGACGACCACGGATTTAGGCTGCACACTGTGCATCACCTCGGTGGCGATCACGGATGCTGGACCGGGAAGGAAGATCCAACGCAAGGCAACCAAGCGCAGCGATTGGCGCGACGTTCCGCTGACATTCAACGCGCTGGCGGCGATGCGGTCGCAGCGCGACCGGGCTGGTGGACGATCTCCGCACGGCGTGGCTATCACTGACTACGGCTTGTCGAACCCCGCCGGCGGCGACGTCGTCGGCTGTCGACACTCGGCGGAAAGCCCAGACGTCCTGCCCGACACGGGGCTCGCCGCCGTCGGGCTTGAGCTCGGAATCGTCGAAGGACTGCGGCACAACATGTGGCTACACTGTTCGTTATAAAAGTAGCTACATCGAGTCGGCTTGAGGTCGGGGTGCGGGATCTGAAGAACAACCTGAGCCGCTACCTCGGCCAGGTAGAAGCCGGTATTGAGGTGGTGGTTACCAATCGGAGTCGGCCGATCGCTCGGCTGACCGGTATGGGTGCTGTGGGGGCGACAAGCTAGCGGCGTTGATTGAGGCTGGCCTGGTCCGCCCACCAGCCGCGAAGGTCCGTCAGCGGCCAGCCCCGCTCGGTTCGAATGGCTCGGTCAGCGAGTTGGTGGCCGAGCAGCGTCAGTGATCGCCTACGTCGATACATCCGTCCTGATCAAGCTGTTGATCAGTGAGGTTGGCACGGCGCAGGCGGGTGCGATATGGGATCAACCGGACGTACTCGTGTGTTCGAGGCTCGGCCACGTCGAAGCGCGTGCGGCGTTGACGGCGGCACGCGGGCAGGCTCGGATTACCGAGCTCGTGTTCCGCGAGTCACTTTCGGGCCTTGAGGTGTTGTGGTCGCAGTTGTCGATCGTCGAGATCGACGAGGAGTTGATGCGTCTCGCTGGCGACACGGCCGAGGAACATGGCCTGCGTGGGTACGACGCCATGCATCTTGCAGCGGCGCACTGTGTGGGCGCTGACGTCTTCAGCAGCACTGATCGCCGCCTGTGCGCTGCGGCGAGTGCATCCGGTTTGCACGTCGCCAACCCGATCGACGCCGACCCGGCAACCGCACCGGTGGCCTTCGCTATCGAAGCCGACAGCGGACCCAGGCTGGTTGCGCTCAAGGACTCCGGCCTCCTAG
>JANOTN010000346.1:0-12125 GCA_031416375.1 Ilumatobacteraceae bacterium | reverse complement strand
TCAGCGAAGACGTCCTCTACCAACCGTTGGTTGTCATCGGCGAGGTCGGCCCGTGGTAGGTACTGAACGCCGAACTCGCGGCACAGCTGGAGGTCTGCGAACGAACCGTGTTGCGCGACATCGAAGAACTCTCCGGTGCGGGCGTTCCGGTGTACGCAACGAGAGGTCCTGGAGGTGGCTTTCAGCGACTTGGTGGCTACACACCCGAACTCGCAGGCCCCGAGCACTGGCAGCCCCAGGCTCGCCGGCACGGCCGCCCGAGAAGAGCCCACGTGCAAGTGACACCCGACGGTCAACGACTGGCCGTCGTGCTCGGACGGCTCCAACCGCTGCGAATACGCCGAACCCCGCCCCCAGCCGAGAACGGCTGGCTCGACGCAAGCTTCCGCCTCGACACAATCGAAGGCGCCGTCACCGAGATCCTGTCACTGGGACCCAGCATCCGCGTCCTTCAACCCCGCGAGCTCCGCGACCAAGTCGCAGACCGCGTCCACCCCACCGCCCAGCTCTACCCTGGACACCGAGCCGTTTGCACCGAGTAGCTCTGCGTCGGGCGTGTCGACACCCGCCCACGGGTGCTCGGTGTGGAGCGGGCAACCGTCGTCCACCGGTGCCGTTCCGGCGAACCTGACCGTCGAACGCAAGGTCAGCGCCCAGGCTCTGGTCGCCTTCCGCGGCAACCGCGGCGTCGGAGGGTGGGGCGACATCCTCGGCGACACCACCGTCGCCGCGATGCTCGACCGGCTCCTCCACCGCTCCGTCGTACTCAACCTCGACGGCGACAGCTACCGCCTCCGCAACCCACCACGCCTGCACCGACACACTCCGCCGAACCACCACCGGCACCCGCCAACCACTACGTTGACCCTGCCTCACAGGTGGGGAAATTCGATCAGCACACCTGGGGAATTTCAGTGGGCGCGATCAATCAGTCATGCTTGCTCGAAGGACCCTCGAGTCGATCAAGCCGGTCGTGCAACGACCGCAGCAACTCGTGATGCTGACTATGCAACTGGCGGACCGCACGATGCTGGTGCGTCTGCTGCAGCAACACAATGCTCGCCGCCATTGCCGACAGCCCGTTGGTGTAGTTTCCCCCGACAAGCTCGAACACGGTCGCATGCACCACGAGCAACATGATCCACAAAACCAACAACAACATGATGTGCACCGGATGGATCGTGTAGGCAATGATCTTCGCGAACAACGAACCTTCCAACCAGCGATAAAACCTGTTCGACGACACGTCCTGCGCCTCTCCTGGATCCAGGACCGCCGTCGTTGATTCAGATGATGTCATGATCGCACTCCTCAAAGAGCTCCGAGCGGCGCATTCCGGCACCAACGGTGGGTCGACGGTTTGGGATGTGAACGAATCGTCCGGTTCCGCTGACTCGGTTGCTGCGGCATCAGTGCCTTGTCAGTTCCGAGGAGCTGGCAGCGGCCACATCCGGATCGAATCCGAGATCGCCTTGCGCAGCTTGATCGCCAGCCGACGACGGCGGGCCCCTGAGCAGCCAGGCCACAGCTACCGCGAGCAGACCGCCAGCGAGTGGCCCGACCACGTACACCCAGGCAGATCTCCAGTGGCCACCGACGAGTGCAGGTCCGAACGAGCGGGCAGGGTTCATCGAGGCACCCGCAATCGGAGCGGCCCACATCCCGGCCATCGCCACGTAAGCCCCTACCGCCAACGCCGCGTTCGTGCCGATGTTCTTCGCACCCGACGCCGTACCGAGGATCACACTCACGAGGCCAAGCGTGAGCATCACCTCGAGAGCCAACGCCTGACCGTCCTCGATTCCAGCCGCTGGAAGCGTCGCACCGAGCTCACCAACGTTGCCGAATACAGCTCGCAGAAAAAGCGCAGCGGACGCTGCGCCGACGAGCTGCATCAGCACGTAGCCGGGTACGCGAACCCAAGGAAAGTTGCCTCGGACGGCGAAGCATACGGTGACCGCCGGATTGAGGTGCGCACCACCGACCGCGCCGGTCGCGTAGATCAACGCCATCACGATCAACCCGGGCGCCACCACTCGAGCGGTCGGTGAGACGCCTCCGCCGCTGACGGCATTCACAACCGGCGCGCCCGCTGCAACGACGACCAACATCAGCGTGCCAAAGAACTCGGCGAGCAACCGTCGCCACTCCACCCTCGGCTCATCGAAACGTCGACCGAACGGCGGCTCCAACCCGAAAATCGCGTGAATCGGCCTGACGCGCTGCACCTCGGTCATTGACGCCCCAATTTCACGATACGACAAGGAATCTCCGCGTTCTCATCGATGTGATAACTCGCACAGATCCGGTGAAAGCCATCTGCGATCACCATCGGATAGTCACCCAACGACCCGCGCACCAACAGTACCGGGGACAACCGCTCGCCGCGGTCAACCTTGGCGAGGTCCGCCGCCACATGCGGATCATCGACAGACAACAAAGCTGAGCTGCTCGCTCGGATGAGGTCCTTCGCCTTGAACCGTCTCATCGGAGCGGCGCGCAACTCGTGCACAGTTCGCGCCGCCACATCCGCATCGACCATCAAACACAGGAAATCGTGCGCGGCAGGGTAGTCGTGCTCGTCAGGATCGTCCTTCCAACGCTCCACCTCACTCGACCGGCTTCCTCGCAGTGCATTCACGTCGTCTCCAAATCTACCTCAGGGCGCAAGCCCGTTAGGCGACGGCGGGGGTCAACACGCAGGGCGCAGCGGAATGGTCCGTTTGAGGGACGGCTCGTTCCGCGGGACCCGTCGGACGAACCGGCCTCGGTGCTGTCCAGAAGCTCATGAAGCGTTCTGGCATGTTGTCGCGCTTGTATCGTGCAGAGATGATTTCCGTGACGTTGGTGGCTATGTGAGTGGGTCGTGCACGACGAGGGTGTGGCGCAAGGGCGTGCTCGATGGTGAGAACTTTCCGTTGGCAGATGTCTCGGACTTTCTGGGTGAGCCTGACACGGTGGTTTGGGTCGACTTCTGCGACCCGTCCAAGGAGTTGTTGGACGAACTTGCCGATGAGTTGGGCTTGCATGAGCTGGCGGTCGAGGACGCGCTCGGTCCGCATCAGCGACCGAAGCTCGACAAGTACGAGTCGCATTCGTTTCTGTCGTGCCATGCGGTCCGGGTCGACCGCGACACCGCCAGCTTGGTCGAGACCGAGATCGACGCGTTCATCAACTCGAGGTACCTGATCACCGTCCGAAAGGACGAAGGATTCTCGATGGCCCCGGTGTTGCAGCGTTGGGATCGTTCGCCCGACCTACTCGGGCACGGTGTTAGTTTTTTGTTGTACGGGCTCCTGGACGTGGTGATCGACGGCTACTTCGAAACGGTGGAAGGGTTCGACGAGTACTACGACGAGGTCAGCGAAGGACTTTTCGCCGACAAGCCACTCTCGCCCGACGAGCAGCGCAACTGGTTCCAGATGCGCCGAGCCCTCGTCCGATTCCACCGGTTGGTGGTGCCGATGCGCGAAGCGATCAGCGGTCTGATGCGACGCGAACACTCGACGCTGTCAGAGGCGCTGTACCCGTACTACCAAGACGTGTACGACCATGTGCTGCGAGTCAGCGAGTCGACCGATTCACTGCGGGACCTTGTGTCGACGATCGTGGAGACCAACATCAGTCTCCGCGACTACCGCCAGAACCAGGTCATGAAGCAGGTCACCAGTTGGGCTGCGATCATAGCCGTCCCCACCCTGATCACCGGCTGGTACGGCCAGAACGTGCCCTACCCAGGCTCCGGAGAAGCGTGGGGCGTATGGGCATCAGCTGCCCTTGTGTTCGGCATCTCCGGCGGCCTCTTCGTGATCTTCCGACGCCGCGGCTGGCTCTGATCCCGAATCGAGCATCACCGATTTCCGACCCCGAACCCTGAACACAAAGGCCGGAACGCGACCAACGATTCTTGTCGGCGTAGCCGGGTTGTGCGGAGCTAGTGTGATCGGCCGACGAGCAGGCTGGCGTGGGAGGTGAGATCTCGTTGTTCGACGGCGGCCTGCGAACTGCGACCGTGGGGCAGATGCTGCCCAGTCTCGTCGCTCGACTCCGAGCCTCGGCGATCGCCCCCAAACAGACTGAGCCCCCACACAGACTGATCGGACAATCTGAGTCCGTTGTTCGGGTTTGAGCACCGCATGCGATGGCAACACTTAGAGGCACCGCTCAACCCGAAAGGACCGACGTGTCAACTGACCAAAAAGTAACAAAAGACCTCATGGAAACCCTTGAGGATGGAAAGAACGGCTTCGCCAAGGCTGCCGACAAGCTCGCCGGATCAGATCGCCCTGACTTAGCAGAGAAGTTCCGTTTCTACTCCCAGCAACGCGAACGGTTCTGCGCCGAACTGGACACGATGGCGGCCGCCTACGGTGACGACATCGATGAGTCCGGCACGATTTCCGGGGCCGTGCATAGAGGATGGCTCAGTGTCAAAGATGCCCTCTCGGGATCAAATCCCGAAGGAGTCCTCGATGCCGCAGAACAGGGCGAAGACCACGCCGTGAGCGTGTACGCCAGCGCACTGGAAGAGGACATCTCGTCGGATCTACGCGACGTTGTCCAGCGTCAGTTCGTTGATGTCAAAGCCGCACATGACGAGGTGCGAGCCCTGCGCGATGCCTTGAGCTAACCGCCAACGATCCGAGATGGGTGTGCCATCATCACGATGGCACACCCATTTAGCGTAAAGCCGCAGTCGGGCCACGCGAGGCGTAAACGCCTCCCGCGGGAACCGGTTCACCAACAACACCCAATGACGATCGTCTCCATTCGGCCGCGACCATGAAGTGCTGCCCGATCGCGCGATGCTGTACACAACGATGCCGCCGCGCGCGACGCCGTGTTCGTCTCACAAATGCAGAACTCGAGGACAGCATGGATCTCCTGAATCTTCAACGTTGGACTCCGATGCTGACTCGCCGACACTTCATCGGACTTGGGCTCACTTCGGCCGCCGTGAGCATCGTCGCTGGTTCATGCTCGTCGGGCGGAGGATCGGGAACACCGGTGTCGACCAGCGCGGGTACGGATCCGGATCCGGATCCGGCTGCGGCGTTCAGCGGTTTCGAACCGGCGGACGAACCGAACGGAGACCTGTCGAAGGTCGAATGGCCGTCGTTCGTCACGGACGCTGATCCGGAAGTGAAGGAGCTCTACGAGTTCCAGATCACTCATGGTGAGTTGATGCGGTACATGCCGTGTTTCTGCGGTTGCGGAAATGACGCCGGGCATCGAAGCAACCGTGACTGCTATGTCGAGAGCGTTGGCGCCGACGGCACGGTCGTCCTCGACTCGATGGCTCCCACTTGAGGCGTTTGCCTCACGGTCACGCGTGACGTGGCCAGGATGCTGAACGAGGGGTTGTCGCCGCGGGAGATCCGCGAGACGATCGACCGCACCTACGCTGGCCAGATGCAATTCGTGACGCCGACGGCGTACCCGCCGCAGTAACCGGCACGCGGGTGAACGAGATCGGTGGTTTCGCTGCGTACCCTTCAACGGTGAAACTTGTTCGAACGCTCCTGGGAGCCGGGTTGGTGGTGTTGGTCGGGGTCGGCTGCGCTGGCGATGACGGCGGGGAGACATCCGCCGGCACAGACACTCCGGCGTCACCCGCGTTAGCTGACCCTGAGGCGTTCGCTCGTCGCATCGAGGCACCCAGCGTGTTGACGATCAACGTGCACACACCGAACGAAGGAAGCATCGCCGGGACCGACCTGACCATCGCGTTCGACCTGATCGCCGAGTCGAGCGAGCTCCCTGATGACCGGGGCACTCCGTTGGCCGTGTACTGCCGGTCAGGCAACATGTCCGCCGACGCCATCGATGACCTCACGGCCCTTGGCTACACCGACATCGTCGAACTCGATGGGGGTTTCAACGCATGGGAGGCGTCGGGTCGACTCGTCGAACCGCCGACCATCGACTGAGCGAACCGGCCCGCAACTGGCGTGATCGTGATCGCCCGAAAGCGCGCTCGCCGCAACTGGGTCCGCAGCGCGCACGATGCGCTGGGCCCGGTTGAGTTGAGCAGATCAGGAGCGTCACGTTGAACGTTCATGCATGGTGTCAACCGCGTTGGCTGCTCAGCTCGCTCCTGATCGCTGGGGCGGCGTTGTTCGCGGTCGGCGTCACGTCTGAGCGGAGCGGCGAGGACAACCATGAGTCGTCCGAGTCCGTCGTCGAGGAAGGCGGGGCTCAAGCCGACGAGGCATCAGCAAGGGAGGCGTCCGAGGAGGGACTGTTCGGTAGTGAATTGTCGCTCGAGCTCGGCTGGTCATCGACGTGGTCGTCCTTGCTCCGTCGGTCGGCGATCCGGGGCCAGACCCAGACGTACAGGACACCGACCCCAACGACCGCGACGAACACGACTGCCAGTTTCAAGACGCCTTGGCCTTGGAGGAAGTTGACGAGATCGGATTGCCATCCGTCGACCCGCCCGACGACGGCGTCACCGCTTCGGTTGGTGATCGCCGCATACCAGTACCAGGTGAGGTAGGCACCGGTGGCGATCACGAACACCGCCGCGATCCGATCGACGTAGCGCAGCAGGCGGCGGAGTCGGCGGAGCAGAGTGGTGCCGGTGACGGCCAGGGCGACGGTGAGAGCGGTGACGATCAGCGACATCCCGACCCCGTACAAGGCGACGCTGACGACGCCGCTGACGTATCCGTTCGCGGCGAACGAGCCGAACACGGCCGAGACCAGGAACCCGATCGTGCATCCGATCGAGGCCACCGCGTAGGCGACGCCGAAACCGAACATCGACGCCACGGTGCGCCGCTGGGCAGCGCCGGAGCGAAGGTTCGGGCCAGAGATCGGCGGCCTCCACCCTGCGAGCATGAACCCGCCGCCGATCATCATCGCGACACCGATCACGAGCGACGCGTACTTGGCGTTGGCCACGATGCCCGACGTGAACAACCGCGACACCGTGCCGACGATCAGGAATACGGTGATGAACCCGGCCGAGACTGCGCCGCCGACCAGCAGCGCCCGTTTGATTCCGGCCCGCTGTGTGTCGGCGTTCCCCGCTTCCAGGCCGAGGAAGTACAGCAGGTAGGTCGGCAGGAGGACGAAGCCGCACGGGTTCACCGCCGCGAACATGCCGAGCAGCAGGCTGTAGGCGAAGCTTCCCTCGAGGGCGAGCATCCCGCTGGACTACGACGAGGTCAGCTCGTTGAGCGCCGACTCGAGCGAGGCCTCGTCGACTGCACCGAGCAGCGTCTCGGCATCGCCGTCAGCGTTGATCAGCACGAACGCCGGGTGGCTCGGAACACCCAAACGGACGAACACCGTGCCGGGGTCGTCGCTGATCTGAGGGAACGTCAACCCGTGCTTGTCGATGAAACCTTGGAACGCGGCTTCGTCACCGGTCCAGGCGACACCGAAGAAGTCGACCTTGCCGGCCCATTGTTTGCTTGCCGCTTCGACCGAAGGGGCTTCACGGTTGCAGATGCTTCAAGTAGGCGCCCAGAACCAGAACGCAACTGGTCGGCCGGCCACCGAAGTCCCGTCGAACTCGCCGCCACCGACGAATGGCGCCGTGAACTCCAGCAGCTTCGGTACGGTGGCGTTGACCGGTGATCCCGGCGCCGTGCCGGTGCCCGACGTGGCGTCCGTCGACCCGCAGGCAACGATCGAGATCGACGCCAGCGCGGCGACCAGCAAAGTTGCTGCCCGGGTCGACCGGCTGTTTCGGCCACCAATGCCTCGTCGATTTCGCACAGAGGGAATCATGCCAGGCGATCCGACTGAATATGCACGGCAGCGCGCTCGCAGACGCCGCGTTCCGACAACTGGTCGAGGAACTCCGGCGCAGTCGAGTCGTTGGCGGGCGGCCACGTGCCAAGTGGAGATTTCCCGACTGACGACCCGTGACCCAAAGGCGCTGGCGGTGGCGACCGTCGTAAGGTGATTCGATGCCTGCCACGTTCCGTTCGATCCTGCTGTTCGGCCTCGCCGCAGTGGCACAGATCGGTGGGGCATGGCTGATCTGGCTTCGAGGGCCTTGGCAGTTGTTAGTCTGGGCGCGTGCCGGTGACGTAGGCACCTCTGGAAGGAGCGTGAAACATGTACGCGATTGTCGTAACTGTCGACATTGACGCTGCTCGTGCCGACGAATCGAAGAAGCTTCTCGATGAGTTCACGATCCCGAGGTTGAAGTCCCAAGAGGGATTCGTGCGGGGAGTGTGGCTCCGCTCGAACGACCAATCCACTGGTCGCGGCGTCGTGCTCTTCGACACCGAGGAGCATGCACGTGCAACCGCTGCTGTTACCGAACAAGGTCCACCGCCCGGCGCTCCGGTGACAGTCCGAAGCGTCGACGTGTTCGAGGTGATCGGCGAGGCCTGACGCTCATCGCGAGCTGGCGTTACTCGTCGATAAGCGAGAATTGAACTGTGAACAAGCGGACGCTCATTGCGACTCTGCGGGGTGTGCTGCGCGAGGGCGGCTGTGCGGTGTTGTTGGGGCCGGCGGGAATCGGTAAATCGTCGCTGGCCGAGCAGGTCCGTCGCCCATTTTCGTTCGCGGTTGCACAATCCTTGCCGGCGTTCAGTCAGTTCTCCTATCGACCGCTTGCCCACGCCGTGGGCATGGGCCTCTACGGCTCGAGTGAGGACGTGGCCACAAGCCTGGCGGTGCATCTCGGCGGTCGTCTGTTGGTGGTCGAAGATCTTCACTGGGCCGACGACTCGACCATGGCGGTGTTGGAGCTTCTCGTCGGACGTATTCCATTTCTCGCCACCAGCCGTGTCCGCGTAGCGCTCGCCGATCACGTCGAGGTGACCGACGTCGTCGTCAAACCGCTCGATGCACGCTCCGCTGCATCGTTGGTGCGGCGTGTGCACCCTGAACTGAGCGGCGAACACCGGGCTCGGCTGCTTGCGGCTGCCGACGGTAACCCGTTGCTCCTCTGCCAGCTCGCAAACGCAGGCGAGGTGTCACCGACCCTCAACGCCGCCCTCTCGGAACGGTTGCGGCACCTATCCGGCGAGACGGTTGACGCGCTCAGCCGGCTCGCACTCCATGGACGCCCCGCCCCACCGGAACTCGTTGGTGCCGTCGGCAGTCCGTCGTCGTGGCCCTTCATCGTTTCGAGTGATGACGGATCCGTGTGGTTCAGCCACGCCGAGTTCGCAGGTGCAGTCGTTGCCATACTCGATGACGATCGTCGGCGACGGTTGCTCTTGGAGCTGACCATGCGCTGCGACGAGGGCGATGCGGCCCGTCATCACGTGACATTGGGCAACTTCGCAGAGGCCGCTGTCCTGGCCGAGCGTGCCGCGGAGGGCGCCGACACGTCGACCCGGGCTGATCTGCTCTGGCTCGCATCACAATTGCTCGGATCGGCGGCCCCGGATGATCTTCGCCACCGCGCCGCGGCTTCGCTGATCAGTGCCCACAGACCTGCTGACGCGCTCGTTGTGGTTGGAGGTGTGTCCCCGGGAAACGATCTGGTGGCTGCCGAGGCTGGGTTGTACACAGCACAGGCGGAGTGGTTGGAAAACAAGATGGAGTCGGCGATCGAGATCGTCGACGCTGCTCTCTCACGCGTTGCCGGGACCGGATCAATCGTGGAGACTCGACTGATCGTCGAACGAGCAGCGATGTTGATCCGCTTGCGAGTCGGCGATCCGGAATTGCCGAGGATTGCCCTTGAGGCGCTGGAAGCCGCCGATGCTGCAGGCGTTGAACGCGCTCGGGCACGTAACACTCTCGGACTTGCTCTGTCCCACTCAGGGCAGCCGGGGTGGGCGGATCAATTCCGGCAAGCTGCCGACTTAGCGCGGGCGAGTGGGGACGTCGAGGAGGAGTGCGCCGCCAACTACTGGCACGTCAGCGCATTGGGTTTCTATGGGCCGATGGCGGAGGCAATCAAGATCGGCACCGACATGCTGGAGCGAACTCAGGCGCTTGGACTGACGCGGTGGAGGCACCATTTCTTGGGTGCTCGCGCTGTCCACCTTGCCGCAACGAGTGGTCTCACAGCTAGGGACCTTGACGAGTGCCGCACGCTTCTTCGCAACGAGCCCCACTTCAGGAATCGGGCACAGGTGGAGCTGGCCCTCGTCGCAGGGCTCGTCGACCACGACCGGGGATCCGAAGCTGCGCTCGTCATCGACGAGGGCCGCCAGGTCGCCCGCAACGAAGAGGAGCGATCGCTGCTGTGCTGCGCCACGACGGAACTCGCCCTGATGCAGCGAGATGTTCAGTTGCTCGTCAGTGCCCTCGACGAACTTGCCACCTACTCGAAAGGTTTCTTCGGGCTCAACGCGCTGGCTGAAAGCGCCACCGTGTATCTCTTGCTTGCCACTCCTGGAGACGTTCAGATCCCCCAACTGACAAGTTCGCTGACCCCGGTCCTCGATGTCGTGCGGACCGAGCGGATGGCGTTCGATGACTGGCGCGCCGGTCGCCCCGAACCCGCAATCGCGACGTTTCTGAGCGCCGCCGCCGAATGGGATCGTCGGGGGCTCAAGCGGTTCGCGCATCGGGCATACCTTGGCGCCGCAGAGGTAGCCGCGATGTCAGGCGCGGCCGACCGGGCCGTGGGGATCCTCGACGACATGAGGGAGATCGTCGCCAACCGCCAACCGGACCTGAGTCTGCGACGGCTCACGGCTCTGAGACGTGAGCTGGCCGTCCACCAGGCGACCCGATCCATCACCGCCCGCCAGTTGGAAATTCTGCGTCTTGTTGCTGACGGGTTCACGAGCCAGCAGATTGGGAAGCTACTGAGTGTGGAGATCACGACCGTGAACACTCATATCGCCGCTGCCGTTCGCCGACTCGGCTGCCAAACCCGAAGCCAGGCGGCAGCACTCGTCGCCGTGAGCCGCCGATGAGCCGGGGGCGGGTGATCGTCTCGCAAGAGCCCCCGATCGATCCAGACGGGATTCCGTTGGCTGCTGTCCCGGACGAGCCGTTCGACCTCGACGGTCGCGTCGTGTTGGCGGTGATCCACGACCGAGGGACGATGTCCGCCGCCCTCGACGCTCTCCAACGAGGAGCGATACTCAAGCTCCGCGTAGAGCTTTCCGAATCCGAGACGAACGAGTTCTTGGATCAACTCCGCAGAATCGCGGTTGTGACGGAGCCCGTCGCGACGGGGCAGGTCACAACCGATCAGCTCGCACTGCTCACCGAACTCCGCAACGGGTCGTCGATCCACGCTGCGGGGCATGCTGTCGGGATGTCTCGACGGACGGCAACACGACGGGTCGCTGAACTCCGAGCAGTTTTCGGGGCTCGCTCGCTCGCCGACTTGCTCAGGCGAGCCGAGGACGGACGCGGGGACGGCGACTGATCCGGGTCGGTGCCTGAACTCAATACCGCCGTCAGCGTCCGGCCAGCCACAGAGCCCGCTTTTGCCTGCCTAAATCGCTTCGCACCACCACATGAAGCATGGAAGTTGGCTCGAATTGACGATGCGCTAGGACAACGCAAATTTGTAGGTTGCGATTTGACAGCTCTTTGACGGGCAGGGATTCGACCCGGCGACACAGAGCGTAAAGGGGTAGCCAATGTCGAAGATCGCTTGGAACACTGTGGTCCGGTCGCCGCTCACACAGCGCCGAACGACTCGTCACCACCGGCAGTGGCTCACCGGCGCACTCAGCGCCGCACTGGTGCTCCCGTCGGGGCTGATCGTCGCCCCCGTAGTGTCCGCCCTCGGTGCCTGCACGATCAACTGGGTCGGGGCTGATGGTGCTTGGGAGGATGCGGCCAACTGGCAAGACGCGGCGACGGTGACAAACCGCGTCCCGGATTCGAATGACACGGCCTGCATCGACGACGCCAACGCGGCCACGTCGCTTGTCGTGACGGCGAACGCGATCAGCATCGCCGGGCTGGACAACAACGAGGATCTGCGGATGACGGGGCAGGTCTCCTTGGGTGAGGCAGGTGAGATCCGAAACAGCGGCTTGTGGACGTTGGTGGATGCTTTCGTGGTTGGTGCTGGTGGTGGGGTGGATGAGCGGTTCATAAATTCGGGGACGTTGGCGGCGACGGGTGCGAATCCGTCGTACCTTGATGGCTCGGTGCGGCTCGATAACACGGGTGTGATCTCGGTCTCGCAGGGTTGGCTGTATGTGTATTCGGCTGGTGTGATGCCGGGG